>JAKSTG010000030.1 GCA_024402695.1 Treponema sp.
GAAAAGTTAGGCATTACAGACAGAGCAATTTCAAAATGGGAAAGAGGAATCTGTTTGCCAGATGCCGGGCTTATGCTTGATCTTTGTAAAATCCTGGAAATCTCCGTAAACGAATTATTAACAGGAGAAAAAATACCTATGGAAAACAACACAGAAATTATGGAAAAAAATCTTATTGAAATGGCTGCATTAAATGAACGCACAAATAAAATGCTTATTCATACAGAATACGTTCTTATTGCGGTGCAGGTTTTTATAGTAAATGCCGGCTGCCTTGTTAGTTCTTATCTTGTTACTGAAAACTGGCTTCGTTCAGTTGTCCTTGGAATAAGTTTTTTACTTGTGTTTGTACTTGCCCCTTTCTGCTGGAGAATTGAAACAAAAACCGGCTATTATCAGTGCGGAAAATGCGGACACAAATATATTCCAACTTACAAGGCTACTGTTTGGTCACCACATATGGGCCTTACAAAATACATGAAATGTCCTGAATGCGGTAAAAAAAGCTGGCAGAAAAAAGTTCTTAAATAATCGGTTAGATTTCTCATTGACCGGTGGTTGAGCTTGCCGAAACCACCGGATGTGACGCCCTGACACCTGAGTCTGTCGAAGGGTGGTCCCTGAGCTTGTCGAAGGGCGCTAGCGCTCACCGTCCTCGCTGCGCTGCGGTCGGCAAGGGGCTTCCATCGCTAACGGAAAAGGAATTAAATTAAATCATTTGCAACCAGAAACATTTCCGGTGTTTGAACTAAAATTTTTGCGGTCTTATAATCCTTTAAATTTCTTGTAATTATTACCGGAATATCAGCATTTAATGCGGTGTAATACTGAATGGCATTTTCGAAATCATTGAAAGACGAATTAAGTGCCAGATCCAAAACCTTTTCTGATGAATCAATAACATGAAGAATTATTCTTAGTTTACGAAGTGCACTTTTTGCTGCTTCATTTCCAAGTTGTTTGCGCAAAATATAAAAAGTATTCACCATAATTGTTGGAGTAGTATAAAGTTCAAATTTTCCCATTTCAGCTAAAGAAAATAAAACAGCTGAAAAATGAAAATGGGGAACCCGTTGAGTCAGTAAATCAAGGATAACATCTGTATCAACAAAATATTTATTCATATTTATCTTCCAGATGTTCTAAATAGTCTGCTTTATAATCGTAATCTTCTGGTAGGGAAATAATACCTGCAAGCTCATTAACTAACGGCGAGTATGTATTTTCTGAGGCGACAGATGATGATGGCAGTGTAAGGTTATCAAAAAACTTTTCCACCATTGCAGAAAGAGAAACATTGTGTTCGGCAGAATAAATCTTTGCCCTGGAAATTGAGTCAGAGTTTAGCTTTAATGTTAGTTTAGTATCTGTCATACGTATAATATAGTTATAATTATACGTATTTGTCAAATTTACAACTGAATTAGTTAAATAAACGGTTTCCAGTCAGAGCTTAATGCATCTGTCTGATACTCATAATCTTCAGAACTATTACAGAACCAGGTTCCATTTCGATTAACTACAATTCCGCCTACAAATTTCTCAATTTTTGGATATTCTCCATTAAAGAGACTTCTTTGTTTTTCGAATTGCTAAAGCTTTATCTATTCATCCGACAGATCTTTTTTTAAGAGACGCATCAAAAGCACAAAACAGGGAGCTGTATTCTAAATATCATGAATTGCTGGACAATTGTGAACACCTTCCTGAATATCACCAGAAAACTATAAATCAACTAGTCCAATCCTTAGCTCAATCTGTTCCAGAATACAAGCCTTCCCATTAGGTGTCTGCAAAAGATAAATCTGTTATAATGGACTTATGATGGATACAAAGCTTCTTTATCATTACACAGATTTTAATGCAATGCGGGGAATTATTTTTAACGGAGAAATATGGCTCTGGAATCTTCGCAGAATGAATGACAGTCAGGAAATGCAGTATTTTATTAAGCAGCTTAAGCGGGCTGTCAAAAATCAATTGCCAGAAGAACTGTATTCAAAAACGGATGCACTCTTTGATGAAAATCTGCGGGACTTTAATTCTCTTTCCAGCTATGCCAGTTGTTTTAGTGAATATTCAGATGATGCAGCTCAGTGGGCTCGTTATGGAAAAAACGGCATGGGAGTTTGTATTGCCTTTGATAAAGAAATGCTTGCAAAAATTGGTGAGGAAAGTCACACTCCATTGTGTCAGGTAAATTACGCATCAAATGTGGAAGAACTGGAAGTGGTAAAAGAACTTTCAGATTTGATTAAAAATCTTGCACTTGATTCATTTGATGAAGATAAAGAAAAAATACGCGGGCTTTTTCACCAGCTTGTAAATAGTTCTCCGCTTTTTAAACATCCTTCATTTATCAGTGAAAAAGAATATCGAATAGTAACTTTGCCTACAGAAAAGGAATATTTGGGGAAACCACATTTTTTTATAGAAGAAACAAATATAAAAAAATATTACATTTTAAATCTTCGGGATGTTTGTAAGAAACTAGGTTTTGAATATGTCCAGCTTTTTAAAGAGATTTGTATTGGTCCACAAGCTTTGGTAACAAAAGAAATTCTTTCTGATTATTTTGAATCTGAGGGAGTTGGAAAACTTTCTGAACGGATAAAAAATTCGGAATGTCCGTTACGAAGATTTTAAATTAAATATTTCGATACTGTTTAAAAAAGTAAATCATTTCTGCAATGGCTGTAATTATCCAGCTGAAAATGTAAAGCAGGAATAATGAAGGAATTGTCTTGAAGTATGCGAATACTGTGTAAATCCATGCAATTCTGAAAAAGCAGGAACCGATCAGAACGATAATGGAAGGAACGAAAGTTTTTCCAAGCCCGCGGTTTGCTGCAATTGTGTTGTCCATAAAAGAGGCAACCGGCAGCGAAAAGAACATTATGCCAAAGCGCAGCATGCCGGCTTCTATGACTGCAGGGTCTGTTGAAAAAGCGCAAAACACTGGTGCCCGAAAATATACATAAGAGTACTTTCAATGGCACCAATTACAAATGCATAAACATTTGCAATGATCATGCTCTTTATGATTCTGTCTTTTTTTCCGGCGCCATAGTTTTGACCGATGAATGTGGCACAGGCGGTGTAAAATCCGTTCATGGTGCTGTAAACAATGTTGTCCAGATTTGAGCAGGCGGCAGTTCCTGCAACCATTATGGCATCAAAGGAATTTACACCCACCTGAATAAAAGTATTTGCTACAGAAAAAATCGCATTCTGGAGTCCGGCAGGAATTCCAATTTTTAGAAGCTTTATGGAAATTTCGCGGTTTAAGGAAAGTTTTCTGAAGGAGAATTTAATATTTCCTAAACCTTTGAAAATTGCAGCCATTACCAGCAGGGCAGAAATGTATTGAGAAATAGTGCTTGCCAGGGCAACTCCGGCGCAGGACATGTTAAAGGAAATTACAAAAATAAGATTCAGAATTACGTTTATAACCCCTGCAGCAGTTAAGTAAAATAAAGGTCGCTTTGTATCTCCCGCTGCACTCAGGACTGCGTTTCCGTAGTTAAAAACAGCAACTCCCGGAATACCAAGCATGTAAATTTTGAAATAGAGAACGGCGCCTTCCAGAAGTTCCGGTTTTGTTTTAATTAATACAAGAACAGGGTTTGCAAAAATGAGTCCAATGAACATTAATAAAAGCCCTGCAATTATGGAAATGAGGAAAGAAGAATGAACGGACAAGTCCAGGGATTCTTTAGATTTAGCTCCAATATAAAATGCAACGATTACATTGACTCCGCCACCAATGCCCATCAAGATACCGGTAAAGAGAAATAAAAGATGTGATGTTGAGCCTACAGCTCCTAGAGCCAAAGGTCCAGCAAAACGTCCGGCTACGGCAATGTCTGCAATGTTAAATAAAACCTGTAGAATATTTGAGAACATAAGTGGCAGGCTGTAGAAAAATATTCCCCTGGAAAGAGAACCTGTCGTTAAATCTTTTTCAATTAATTTTGACATTAGAATGAGAATAGTGAAGCGATTGCTTTTGGACAACTGGTTTTCAAAAAATAGCTATAATGAGAAAAAAATAGGAATAAATTTGACATAAGCCTTCTTGTTTGTTAATTTATGAATGAGAGGTATTTGATGACAGCAGTTCCTATTTTTGATGTAAAAAACAGGCTTCCATATTTTATTCATCTGGTGGAAAGCGGAGAAACAGTACAGATTACTCGTCACGGGAAACCGGTTGCACGTCTTGTTTCGGAAGAAGAACTTGTTCAGGAACAGAAAACTGAAGGTCAGATTTTTATGGATAAACTGATGGAATGGCGGGAGAAGGCCAGTGACTGGTTGGCTGCCACAACTAATGAAGAAATCGATGCTATTTTTAATGTTCCAAGAACAATAGAGCCCGATGTCCGTCATCCTGAAGATTTTGATTGGGGAGATGAATAATGCAGCCAATCTATTTGCTTGATACAAATATCGTTTCTGAGATTACAAAGCCGCAACCAAATCCTGCTGTAATAAAAAAAATTCAGGAAACTAAAAATATCTCGACAATTGCTTCTGTCAGTTTTGAAGAAATGCTTTACGGAGTAAAAAGACTGCCGTCTTCAAAAAGGCGGTCTGATCTTTTTTCGTTTTATGTAGATTTCATTCAGGCAAATTATGAAATCATTCCTTTTGATATTCACGCAGGCTGGATTCATTCTGATCTTCGTGAACGGCTTGAGGGGAACGGAAGAAAGGCTCCTTTGGCAGATTCAATGATTGCAGCTACTGCCATTGCAAATAATCTGGTACTGGTTACCCGCAATGTAAAAGATTTTGAAGCAATTATGGATAATTCTTCCCTTATGATTGAAAACTGGTTTGAAGAATAGGAAATAAAAACGCCGTCCCGAATGGGACGGCGTTCCTGTTTGTAGGGCTTACTTACTCAAAAGGTTGTTCAGGGCCTTAACGAATGTTGCAGGTTCTTTCAGGTTCATGCCGGCAATAAGCATTGCCTGATCCAGAAGAACTTCGGCAACGTCTGCAGCGTTGGAATCGTCATCCTTAAGTTTTGAAACGATCGGGTGATCGGCATTAACTTCAAGAATTGGTTTAAGGTCAGGAGCGTCCTGTCCCATGGCGCGCATCATCTGCATCATCTGGTAACCAGGATCGTTTTCGTCGATAACGATACAAGATGGGTTTTCGGCTGTAAGAGTTTTTGAAAGTTTTACTTCCTTAACGCGATCACCAAGAACGTTCTTGATCTTTACGATTGTTGCACCGAATTCCTGTTCTTTCTTTTCGGCTTCTTCCTTGTTTGTTCCAAGGTCTTCGTCGCTGCCTGAACGGTTTACAGCTTTCAGTTCGAAGTCTTTGTATTTTCCTACAGTTGGGATTACAACGTCATCAATGTCGTCGCACATGATAAGAACTTCGAATCCTTTTGCAACGTATGCTTTAAGGAGTGGGTTCTGGCGCAGGTTGTTTTCGTCGCTTCCAGAAATGTAGTAGATTGCTTTCTGTTCAGGCTTCATGCGCTGAACGTAATCTGCAAAGCTTGTGAAGTTGTCGTCGCCTGTTCCTGAAGCATCAGTTGATTTGAAGCGTACGATTTCTGAGATTTCTTCTTTGTTTTCCCAGTCGCCGTAAAGTCCTTCTTTCATTGGACGGTTGTAGTTCTTTACGAACTTAGTCCATTTTTCAACCTTTGCTTTTTCGTCGTCTGTAAGAGTTTTTGCAGTTCCGTCGTCGTTCTTTGCGTTCTTCAGTTTGTCTGCAGCTTCACCCATTTTCTTGAATTCACCAAGAAGTTTTTTTACAGACTGCTTTTTGATTGTTTCAAGGATTCTGTTCTGCTGAAGGATTTCACGGCTAACGTTCAGTGGAAGATCTTCTGAGTCGATGATACCCCGTACGAAGCGCAGGTAAGCTGGAAGAAGTTCACGGTCATCATCTGTGATGAATACGCGTTTAACGTAAAGCTTTACGCCGCTCTTGTAATCAGCCTGGTACATGTCGAATGGAGCCATCTGTGGGATGAAGAACAGAGTTGTATATTCCTGAGTTCCTTCTGCGTGTGTGTGAACGTAGTGCAGTGGATCCTGTCCGTCGTGACCGATTGTCTTGTAGAATTCGTTGTAGTCTTCGGCTTTCAGTTCGCTCTTTGATTTTTTCCACAGAGCAGAAGCTGAGTTTACCTGGTCTACTTTGTTTTCTGAAGATTCAACTTCGCCTTTGTCGTTGTATTTTTTTGATTCGTAGTGCAGGTAGATTGGGAAGGCGATATGGTCAGAATATTTTTTGATCAGTTCTTCAATCTTCCATCTTGAAGCATATTCTTTTGAATCGTCATTCAGGTGGATTTCGATTGCAGAACCTGTCAGTTCAGCTTTATCAAAACCGTACTGTTTTGCTTTCTGTGAGTCTGCGGCAACTTCATCGATGTCGTAAGAGTTTGTACCGTCAGAAGACCAGTGCATGATTTTTCCGTCACCTGCAGCCTTGCGTGTGTAAACGTCGATTTTCTTTGCAGCCATGAAAGCAGAGTAGAAACCAACACCGAACTGACCGATAAGGTTTGAGTTCTTGCTGGCATCAGCAGTGAGCTGTTCCATGAAGGCTTTTGTTCCTGAGCGGGCAATTGTACCCAGGTTGTTGTTCAGGTCGTCTTCGTTCATACCGATTCCGGAATCCTGAATTGTAAGAACGCCTTCCTTTTCGTCAAAAGTAATGTCCAGACGTGGATCAAAAGTGATGTTTTTGAAAGCGTCGTCTGAAACTGTCAGATATTTAAGTTTGTCCAAAGCATCTGATCCGTTGGAAACGATTTCGCGCAGGAAGATGTCTTTGTTTGAATAAAGTGAATGAATAAGAAGTTTGAGAAGCTGGTTTACTTCTGTCTGAAACTCATGTTTTGCCATTTTATATAGCCTCGAAAATAAGATTTATTACTATATAAAATAATAAATTTTCAAAGATTCGGCAAATTTTTTGGTATAAAAAAAGGAGGCACTTCTCAGCGCCTCCTTGAATTTACAAAAGTTTAATTATTTCTTGAGTTTTCCAAGTTCCTGTCCCCATGAACCGTCTTTCATGGCAGCGCTGAAGATTTCGTTGAGGGCATCTTTTTTAGCGGCAGCTTTTGCTGAAACAGCAAGGAAAGTTGGGTTTTTCATTACAGGTGGTTCACAAACGATTGGATCTGCAAGGCCAGAAGCTCTGCACATTGGAACGATCAGGTCGCGAACTGAAACTACAACATCAACTTTACCGTCTTTGAGGAGTTTGAATTGAGCAACTTCATTTTCTGCTTCTACAATGTTAGTACAACCGCGTGTTGCAGCCTGGTGTCCTTGGTTTCCTTTTACGATACCAACTTTGTATTTTTTAAGGTCAGCAGAGTTTTTTACAACAACTGAAGCGTCTTTTGTTACGGCACAGAAGTCTGTACTCATAAGTCTGGCAGGAACGAAAGCAGCACCTTTAATCTGTGTGATGAGTGGCTGAGCAAGGAAGAATCCGATATCAGTTTCATTTTTAGCGATAGAGGCGATAAGTTCACCCTGTTCTTCAACAACAACTGGTTTTACAGTGTATCCTGCTTTTGAAAGAACAGCTGTTACGGCTGGCATAAACTGTGCGTTACCTTTGAAAGTTGTAACTGTGATGTCTTCTGCAAAAGCCATGCCTGCAAGAAGAACCAGTGAAGCGAAAACTGAAATAAGTTTTTTCATAAAAATACTCCTGTTATTGAAAGGGTCCTTCCTTTCAATAAATAAAAATTAAATGTAAGGCCAAAAAAGCCCTGTGAAAAACTTTTAGAAATAATTTTAAACTGTGTTGGTTATACCTTGAACTTACCGATTTCGGTTTCAAGGATATCGATGTTTGCAGAGTTGTCTTTTGACAGGTGTGTAAGATCAACCATGGAATCAGAAACGTTTGAAAGTCCCTGAGCCATGCGGTCAATTTCGTGTCTGCTTTCATTTGTGATTTCCATGATTTTAGAAATGGAACTCTTAAGTTCTGCAGTGTCGCTGCGCATTTCTTCACTGGAAGTTGTAACCGAATTTGTAAGTCTGTTCAGGTCTTCAAGGGTTTCAATAATTTTGGCGTTACCAAGGGAAACGTTCTGAAGTCCTTTGATTGTTTCGTTAAGACCAGAAGCAACATCCTTGATTTCTGCAAGAACGCTTGTAAGGATTGTACTTGAATCCTGTGAAGACTGGGTTGCATCTTCAATCTGCTTAACAATTTCTGTGATTGTGTTCTGGATGTTGTTTGAGTTCTTGGCTGTCTGTTCTGCCAGGTTTCTGATTTCGCTGGCAACAACAGAGAATCCTTTACCGGCGTTTCCGGCGTGGGCAGCTTCAATGGCGGCGTTCATGGCCAGAAGGTTTGTTCTTGATGCAATGTTGTTGATCACTGCAACCATCTGCATGATTTCCTGTGTTGTGGCAGAAGCTGTTTCCATCTGGGAAACATTGTTCTTTGCTTCAATTTCAAGTTTTGCGGCTTCCTGTTCAAGAACTTCAACTTTTGAAAGTTTCTTTTCTGTAAGAGAGCTGATTTCGTTGATGCTGAAAACCATGTTCTCGATGGCGGCAGAAGATTTTCCTACAGATTCAGACTGTTCCTTAATCATGTCGGCAACAGAGTAGATGAAGTCATTCAGACGGGAAACGTTTGCTTCTGAAGTCTGCATTTCTTCATTCATGGCTGTAATGCGTTCATTAACATCGTTCATGTTCTTCGAAATGTTTGTAATGGAATCGCTTAATTCTGTAGCGCTTGTGTCCAGGTTTTCGCCCATAGACTGGCTTGCAACACCAACATTCTGAAGGTTCACCATACTTGTATGAAGTTTTTCTATAAAGGAATTAAAGTGTGATGAAAGAATTGCCAGTTCGTTTTTGTGGGTTACAGGAATGCGGACTGTCAGGTCGCCTTCACCGTGAGCCATATCTTCAACAACCTTAATAAGGTTCTGGATTGGTTTCTTTACGAAATAGCCTGTAGACATCATAACGGTCAGAATAACAATGATGAAAAGGAAAATTTCAAGAATAAAAAAATCAAGAATATTTTTGCGGTACTTGGAATCAAGGTAGTGGTCAGAGAAACAAATGTTTGCTGTACCAACTTCAGTTCCATCCATAACCAGAGGTTCTGTTACTTCGTAGCAGTTTCCGATTTTGTCTTCTTCTACACGACCCATTTCATTTCCTGTTGAGTCAATAATCTGGATGGAAACAATCTGAGGATCTTTCACCATTGCTTCAATACTCTGCTGAAGCCCGATGGAATCGTAGCCCCAGGCATAAGCGACGTTTGATGTACATACCAGTTCTGTAAGGCGTTTGATTTCAGACTGGATTTCAACTTGTTTTCTTTTATTCTGGATGATTGTTAAAACGACAGAGGAAAGGAGGAATCCGGCAAAAACGGAAACAAAAGTTGATAAAAAAAGACTCTTTCTAATAGTCATATATGGCCTCAAAAATAAAATAAAAATTTTACGATTTTATTTTGAAAACTTTTTTATATAACTCTAAAAAGTATAATTCGTTCTTGAAATAATTGCAATAAATTAAAGGTTTTGGAGATTTTATTACAGTTTTTTATTCCAAACTTATGTGTTAGAATAAAAAATAAGTTACAGGGACTGAAAATGAATATTATCCTTAAAAACCTTACAAAGCGTTTTCCCGGTCGCGGAAAAGACAAGACTGAAGTAACAGCCGTAAATAATTTTGATTTTGAAATTCCTGATGGAAAGCTTATTGCTCTTCTGGGACCTTCGGGCTGTGGAAAGTCTACAACTCTCTATATGATTGCAGGGCTTCTGGATCCAACAGAAGGAAAAATCTTTTTCGGTAATGAAGATGTAACAAAACTCCCAACTGAAAACCGCGGAGTAGGGCTGGTTTTTCAGAACTATGCACTTTATCCTCATCTGACAGTTTTCCAGAACATTGCATTCCCTCTTGAGAATCTGAAGGGGAAAGAAAAACTTTCAAAAGAAGAAATTAAATCACGGGTTGAAGAAGCAGCTCGTATTGTACAGATAGACAAACTTCTGGAGCGCAAGCCAAAGGAACTTTCAGGCGGTCAGCAGCAGCGCGTTGCCATTGCCCGTGCTCTTGTAAAACGACCTCCTGTTCTTCTTCTTGATGAACCTCTTTCAAATCTTGATGCCCGCCTGCGTCTTCAGACTCGTGAAGAGTTGCGCCGCATTCAGAAAGAAACAGGCATCACAACAATCTTTGTAACCCATGACCAGGATGAAGCCATGAGCATTTCCGATCTGATTGTTGTAATGAAGGAAGGAACTGTTCAGCAGGTTGGAAAACCTCAAGAAGTTTATGAAAACCCAGCAAATCTTTTTGTAGCCAAATTCCTTGGAACACCACCTGTTAATGTTCTGGCTGCAGAAAAAGACGGAAAGAAGTGCTTCATGGCAATTCGTCCTGAAGGTTTTGTTCCAGGCGGAAAAGATTTTGAATGTACTCTTGAACGGATCGAAACTCAGGGTCGCGACACAACTCTTCTTCTGAAACATGATTCTTCCGAAAGCGGACTTTTCCGCGCCATAGTTGATTCAGATGATGCAAAGAATCTGGAACCTGGAAAAATCACTCTGGGACTTAAATCGAACAAAGTTTACTGGTTCGATGAAAACGGGGAGAGAATTTAATTCATGAGAAAATCTCTTCTTTTTGCTTCCTTGATTCCTGTTGCTTTTTCTCTGTTTATTTCTGGCTGTAAAAAAAATGCTGTGCCTCAGGAGCCGCCTGTTCAGGAAGAAGAGACCTATGAACTTCCTGAACCGTCAGATCTTATAGAAGAAAAATTGATTCCTTCTGTGGTTCTTTCCTCTTCGGCAGGGCTTAACCTTCTTGGCCGCGACAACCGCATGCACAGAATGAAGACTCTGTCTCTGGGTGATTCCTTTGAAGCGGTCCAGGTGAACGGACTTTACAATCCGCTGAATCTTTATGATGAAAAGGAAAATCCTGAAACTTATATTCAGGTTCTTTTTGATAATGTTGATTTCTGGATTTTTGAAAACTACATAGCAAAGAATGCTGTCTCTGCAATTATCGTGAGCCCGGTAAACGGTCTTAGAACAGGAACTGTTGTAGGATTAAGTCTGGAAGAAAAACCGGAAAGCGTTTCTGAAACGGACGCTGAATCAGATTCTGAAACTGCTGAAGAAAAAGTAAAGATCTTCTGGTTCGATAAAGGCCAGAATAAAGTTGTGGATGGTCTTGTTGAGTCGGACAAGGTCAGCACTTATACAGATGATATCCGCATGGCAGAAATCATTGAAAAACTTAAGACAACAACAAGGGCAACTCCGCGAAATGAACTTTTCCGCAAGGCAGAAAAACTGAACGCCAGCCCAAACATGAAACGGATGCTGGATGCCCAGAAGACAGAAACTCTTTCCTACGATTATCAGGAAGTTCTTAAGACAATGCCGGGTGCCCGGTACATTGTGAATGTTGAAGAACTGAATACTGTGGACCAATCAAAGGATCCGTTCAAAAATTAGGTGGTCGAAAATGATGGACAAAAATAATCCGAAAGGATGGCTTTATTTAATTCCAGCTTTTCTCTTCATGGCAGTGTTCATGATTTATCCTCTTTTCGATGTGTTCGTTTATTCTTTTGAAGAAGGCTACAACTTTGCAAGCCAGTCTTTCTTCGGCACAGGACTTTACAACTACAGCTATGTTCTTCATGATCCTTATTTTCTTAAGGCTGTAAAGAACACCTTCATCCTTGTAATCATTACAGTTCCTGTTTCTACAGGACTTTCACTTCTTATTGCTTTGGGACTCAGTTCAATTCCAAAATTGAAAAATGCTTTCCAGACAATTTACTTTTTGCCGTACGTAACAAACACTCTTGCTGTAGGACTTGTGTTCATGATCCTCTTCAAAAAGACTGCTTATTCCGATGGCCTTGTAAACATGCTCATTCATCTTTTCGGAGGGAAGGGCGTAGACTTCATTGACGGACCTTACTGGGCAAAAATGTTCGTGCTGTGTTTTTACACTGTATGGATTGTAATGCCTTTTAAAATTCTCATTTTGACTTCTGCTCTTGCAAGCGTTAATCCGCAGTATTATCAGGCGGCCCGTGTAGATGGAACCAGCCGCAGCCGTATGTTCTGGCGCATTACACTTCCTATGATTTCGCCAACTGTTTCATATCTTGTAATCACAGGATTTATCGGGGCATTCAAAGCTTATGCTGATGCAGTCGCTCTTTTCGGCACAAACCTGAATGCGGCGGAAATGAATACAATCGTTGGTTACATTTACGACATGCTTTACGGAAACTCAGGCGGTTACCCGAGCTATGCTTCTGCAGCCGCAATCATTCTTTTTGCAGTTGTCCTTACAATCACTGTAATCAATCTTATGGTGAGCAAAAAGAACACATACTACCAGTAATAACGGATTATTCTTGTGGTTTCGGGAAAGTTTCTTATATTTTCTCGCTGAACTTTTTTTATATACTTGATTCAAGGAAAACAAATATATAGAGGAAATCTTTATGAAAACAAACAAACTCAAATTTTTAACAGCTCTTATTTCTGCTGTGTTGATTTTGGCTTCATGTGCCCAGACAAAATGTTCCGAAGATTCAGCACTTAAAGCTGCAGGTCCACAGGACTGGATGGATGCTGATTCTCTGAAATCAGTATGGGTAGATTCAGGTGTTTTTGAAAACATCGGATTTGCAGTTCCTGGTCATGTTCTTTCAACAGGCAGCGTTATTGCCGGTATTGGTTACCACGCAACAACAATTACAGCCGAAAATGATTTCAAACCAGATTCACTTATGAGAAACTTCAATGCCGGCTGCAAGAAAGAAAACTTCACTTCTTCAAACGGTGTAACAATCGAAGTTCCTGTTCAGTCAGTAATCAACTTTGGTGCAATCGATAAATACCTTCAGTTCGCAAAAACTTTGAAAATCAGAATGCGCGGTCACGTTCTTGTATGGCATTCACAGACACCAAAAGCTTTCTTCTGTGAAAACTTTGGAACAGGAAATTATGTTTCAGTTGCCGAAATGGATGCCCGCCAGGAATGGTACATCAAATCTGTTCTTGAACACGTTAAGGCTTGGGAAGAAAAAAACAACGGCGGTCAGCACATTGTATACTGCTGGGACGTTGTAAACGAAGCCGCATCTGATAATTGTAGAACTCTCCGTGAAGAATCAGACTGGCACCGCATTTACAGAAACGGTGACTACATTGTTAATGCTTTCCGTTATGCAAACAAATATGCTCCAGCTGATGTAGAACTTGCTTACAATGACTACAACGAATACCAGGATGGAAAACACAATGTAATCATGAACATTCTGAAGAGCATTATTGCTGCACAGAATGATGAAGTTCTTCCTGCCCGTATTGATGTTGCCGGTATGCAGTCGCATATGCAGACAGGTTGGCCAAATGCAGTAATGCTGGAAAACACTGTAAAAGATTTCATTTCACTTGGTCTTGATGTAATGATCACTGAACTTGATATCACTGGAAAATGGCTTTACGGAAATACAACAGAAGCAGCTAAAGATGACCAGCAGAAAAAAGCTTACTACGATGCTTTCACAATCTATAAGAAGCATGCAAAGACAGCAGACAAGAACGGTGTAAGCGGTGTAACTTTTTGGGGACTTGATGACGACAGTTCTTGGCGCCGTTCAGGACGTCCTCTGATTTTTGAAAAACAGGGAAGTTCTCTTGTTACCAAACCTGCCTTTGACGGTGTAATGGAAGCTTCACGTTAAGTTCAGATTTGATATAATAGAATCATGAAAAACGGCAGATCTGTTACTTTCAACATTTTTCTATACACATTTCTTGGAGTATGGGCTCTTTTTGTTCTTTTCCCTTTTTACTGGATGATTCTTTCATCCCTTAAATCTTACGGGGCCTATACTTCAGAATACGTTCCAAAGTTTTTTACACTTCATCCTACATTCCAGAATTATCTGGATGCCTTCACTTCTGTAAATCTTGGACGTTATCTTTTCAATACGCTGATTTTTACTGTAGCAACAACTCTCATCATGATTGTTGTCATCACTCTGGCAGCCTATGGTTTTGCCCGTCTGAACTTCAAAGGAAAGAATCTTGTGTTTACACTTTTTCTTTCAATGATGATGATTCCAAACGAACTTCTTGTGATTACAAACTATGTCACAATTACAAACATGGATTTACGGAACACCTTCCTGGGACTGATTCTCCCAAGCGTAAGTTCCGTATTCTTTATCTATCTGCTTAAAGAAAATTTCGAACAGGTTCCTGACGAGCTCTACTATGCGGCCAAAGTTGACGGCACCAGTGATTTTAAATATCTGTGGAAAGTAATGATTCCAATTTGCCGCCCAACTTTAGTTACAGTAACCATCCTTAAAGTTATCGAATGCTGGAACAGCTACATCTGGCCTCGCCTTGTAACCGATGATCCACGGTATTTCCTTGTTTCAAATGGAATTCAGGAAATCAGGGAAAACGGCTTCGGCCGCGAAAACATTCCTGCCATGATGGCCGCTGTTGTTGTCATTTCTGTTCCGCTTATTCTTCTTTTCCTGATTTTCAGAAAAAAGATTATGAGCGGAGTTTCCCGCGGAGGAACAAAAGGTTAGTTGAAATGAAAATCAGAAATACTTTGTGTACTGTTGCCGTTTTGTTTTTATCTTTGGCCATTTTTTCTTCCTGTCACGGACGCAAGTCTTTGCCGGCTTTTACAGTTCCGGAAACTTTTGACACAAGCCGTTCCTATGAAATCACTTTCTGGGCAAAAAACGATACCAATAAAATTCAGACTCAAGCTTATGAAAAAGCTATCGCCGATTTTGAAAAGCTTTATCCGAACGTAAAAGTAAATATGAGAATCTACACAGATTACAACCGTATTTACAATAACGTTATTACAAATATTTCTACCTTCACAACACCAAACGTTTGCATTACTTATCCGGATCACATTGCAACTTACAACACAGGAGTAAATGTTGTGGTTCCAATGGATGATCTGCTTGCCGATACTCGATACGGACTTGGTGGTTCCCAGGTCCGTTTTGATTCTGTAGCCGCCCATGAAATCGTTCCGAAATTTCTTCAGGAAGGATTTTTGGAAGGACACCAGTACGCACTTCCTTTTATGCGTTCAACAGAAGCTCTTTATATCAACAAGGATCTTGTTACAAAACTTGGATATGAAATTCCTGATGTTCTAACCTGGGATTTCCTTTGGGAAGTTTCAGAAGCAGCAAATGTAAAAGATGAAAATGGAATATACGCTGTAAACGGACAGAACGTTCTTATTCCTTTCATTTATAAATCGACTGACAATATGATGATTCAGTATCTGGCACAGAGTGGAGCCGGTTATTCTGAAGACAATGGCAAAGTTCATATTTTCAATGACGTGACAAAAGATTTTCTTTATGAAACCGGTAAGCATGCTGGAAGCCGTGCCTTCTCAACTTTTGCCATTTCAAGTTATCCCGGAAACTTCCTTAATGCAGGGCAATGTATTTTTGCTGTGGACTCAACCGCAGGCGCTACCTGGATCGGAAGCGAGGCGCCTTTAAGCGATATCAGCGAAGACAAGCTGGTGAAGTTTGAAACAGTTGTCCGTCCTGTTCCACAGGTAGATGTTTCAAATCCAAAGATGATTTCCCAGGGACCGTCCCTTTGTATCTTCAATAAAGCTGATGCTCAGGAAGTTCTGGCTTCATGGCTTTTTGCACAGTTCCTTCTTACAAACGAAACTCAGATTGTTTATTCACAGACTGAAGGTTATGTTCCTGTAACATTACGCGCTCAGAATTCTGCAGAGTTCCAGGATTATCTTTCAAGAAAGGGCGAAGACAATGACATGTATTACAGCATCAAAATTGATGCAGCCCGCCTGATTCTGGAAAATCCTGAAAAGACATTTACAACTCCGGTTTTTAACGGTTCGGCTTCCCTCAGAAATGCAGCTGGCCAGCTCATTGAAAATGTTTGTAAGGCAGCCCGCAGAAATCAGACTGTAGATGAAGTCTTCATGAAAAAGAACTTCGACGAAGTAACAGCACTTTTCCGTCTTAATGAAATCAAGATAAAAGAAGATTCTGCTGCTTCAGGCGAAGCCCGTAAAGAACTTGGCGAACTGCCTGCAACTTCCAGAAGTCTTCTTGGAATCCTGTTCCTTGCATGGGCCGTTATCGGTGCATTCGGAATCGATTCCTTCAAGAAGAAACGAAACAGCAAGTAAACAAGGCTTTTTCAAATCTCTTCTTAATAACACACATTTAGTCTCTTCCCGTTTATTTCTGTGATATGATTTTAAATGGAGGATTTTTTATGTCAGACAAATTCCGTTGGGCCATTATGGGGGCCAGTGATATTGCAAATAAATTCTGCAATGCCGTTAGTTTTATTCCTGAAGCCGAAGTAGTTGCTGTAGTAAACAGAACTCTTTCCCGCTGCCAGGATTTTGCCGCAAAGAACAACATTCCTGCAGTTTACGATAATTTTGAAAAGATGGTGGATGAAATTCACCCTGATTGTGTATACATTGCCGTTACACAGAATGCACATAAGGATCTTATTAAGCTTTGCATCGACAAAGGAACTCCTGTCCTCTGTGAAAAAGCCATGTATTTGAACAAGAAAGATTGTGAAGAAGGCATTGCTTACGCACGCTCAAAAAATGTGTTTCTTATGGAAGCAATGTGGAGCCGTTTCCTGCCTCCTCTGGTAAAAGCCAAAGAATGGATCAAAGAAGGAAAAATCGGTGACCTTTGCCTCATCGATTTCGCAATCGGTTTCAACGCTCCAAGCCATCCGGGAAACCGCTTCTTTGAAAAAGCCAACGGCGGCGGCGTTGCCTGGGACCTTTCCGTTTACGGCTACATGATGAGCGACTTCTTCACAGACACAAAACCAGTAACAATGAAATGTGACGCTCTCTACAATGAAGAAGGCGTAGACACTACAAACAACATCACCCTGAACTACGGTAAAATCACTTCAAGTGTAAAAACCTCGTTCACAACCCGCATCAAAGAAAACATCGTCCTTTACGGCAACAAGGGCCGCATCGAAATTCCAAATGCCCACTGGACCACAGAATGCATTTTGTACAACAACAATTTCGAAGAAGTTGAACGCTTCAAGGATACCGTAACACCAAACGGTTTCTACTACGAAGCCAAAGAAGCAATGGAATGCGTCAAAGCCGGCAAGCTGGAAAGCAGCGTCGTTCCACATTCGCTTTCTATCGGAAGCTGCGAGATGTACGATTTGGTTGTTAAGAGTTAAGAGTTGGAAAAATGTAAAGGCAAGCGGGATGGTGGGAAGACTGCTTGTTGAAGGGAACGCGAAAATGTGGGGAGATGGAATAAGGAATAGGGAATAGGGAATAGGGAATAGGGAATAGGGAATAATTAAGAGTTAAGAGTGAAGAGTTGAGCGCCCGATGGTGGAAGAGATTTGTCTGGTGTTCATAAGATGTTGATTTAAGGTTTCTATTGACAGTAACATAAAGTGGTGTTACTATTTGTAGTAACAAAAGAAAACAGTCGGATACGACTTAAAACGTGGAGACTATTATGTCAGAAGAAAACACAACAGAAACAACTGTAGAAACAAATGAAGCTACTGGCGCACGCCGCGAAACTGGTGTTGCAGAAGCAAAAAAAGGTCTTACAATCCGTGAACTTATCCTTACAGCAATCCTCCTGGCTGCAGGTGCAGTTCTCAAGTTCTTTGTAGGTTCTGTAGTAAACTTTTTCGGAATGAAGCCAAACTTCATTATCGCTATGTACTGTATGGCAATTGTTCTTATCAGACCAAGAGTGTTTGAAGCAATCATCATCGGTATTATTGCAGGTGCAATCTGCCAGTTCTTCCCTGGAACTCCTTACCTGAACTTCCTGTCAGAATTCTTCGGTGCTCTGGTTATGTGTCTTCTGATCAAAATCCCAATGCCAAAAATTGGTGGAAAAGTTGACCTTATGCCTCTGCTTGCAACTTTCCTCAGTACAATCGTTTCTGGTGGAATTTTTGCGACATTCCTTATGGTTGTAATCAAGTCTGATCCAGCTGCTCTTGCTGCATTCGTACCTATCGTGTTCTTTACAGCTGTATTTAATGCTATAATCGTTCAGGTACTTTACTATCCTCTTAAGAAAACTCTTAAATAGAGTATTTCTGGGGCTAATCTCTTAAAAAGAAAAGCGAACGAGGGGGAACGGTCCCTTTGTTCGCTTTTTTGTTTTGGTAACTACTATGATAAAACTAGACAACTTCAGTTTTTCTTATGGCGATTCCAAGACTATGGTGCTTAAAAATATCTCCCTGGAAGTTCCGGACGGAGATTTTCTTGGTGTCATTGGATCTTCGGGGGCAGGTAAAACTACTCTCAGCTACGCCATAAACGGCATTATCCCGCATCATTATAAAGGGGAATATTTCGGAAAAATCCTTGTTAACGATAAGGATGTTTTTGATACAGATGCCTGTCAGCTTGCTCTGGAAATCGGAAGCGTTTTCCAGGATATCGACAGCCAGATGACCTGTTCTACTGTTGAAGATGAAATTCTTTTCGGTCTTGAAAACTTCGGTTTTGAAAAAGATGAAATCGAAAAGCGTCTTGAATGGGTTCTGGAAGAAATGGGAATTGCAAATCTTCGCGCCCGTGATATTTCCGGTCTTTCCGGTGGTCAGAAGCAGAAAGTAGCCATTGCGGCTATTCTTGCCCTCCGTCCAAAAATCCTGGTTCTGGATGAACCTACAGGCGAACTGGACCCTACAGCAAGCCGTAATATTTTCCGTGTAGTGAAAGAACTGAACAAAAAATACGGAATTACTGTAATTGTTATCGAACAGAAAATCCGTCTTCTGTGCGAATTTGCAGATCACCTTGCCGTTATAAAGAAAGGACAGCTGGCATTCACCGGAACAGTAAAAGAAGTTCTTTCGCATCGCGACGAACTGGCAGATTTGGGTTTGAACCATGAAAGAGTTGGAAAAATCCTGGACCGCCTGGCTTCTGGTAAAGCTTCAGAGGAAGAAACCGCAAAAAAGAAGGGTGAAGCCCTGCCTGATTATGTTCCTTATAAACCGGAATCAGAATCTATTCTGGAATTCAAAGACGTTTCTTTTGGTTATGATGAAAACTATCTGATTGAAAACATAAATTTTAATGTCTACAAGGGCGATTTCCTTGCCCTTACAGGCGAAAACGGCTCCGGAAAATCAACAATGAGCAAGCTTATGGGCGGAATCCTTAAGCCTGCAACCGGATCTGTTGTAATCAACGGTCTTGATTCAAAAAAGACCCGCAATTCGGTAATCGCAAAGCACATTGGATTCCTTTTCCAGAATCCTGACCGCCAGCTTTGCTGTTACACAATTCGTGAAGAAATCGCTTTTGGTCTTAAGGCTCTGAAACTTCCTAATGTTAATGAGCGCACAGAAGAGATTCTGAACCGTTTCGGTTTTGATCCTGAAATGCCTCCTTTTGCTTTGAGCCGCGGTCAGCGTCAGCAGCTGGCATTGGCTTCAATCATCGCAGTTCATCCTGAAATCATGATTCTTGATGAACCTACAACCGGGCTTGATTACAAAGAATGTATTGAGCTCATGAATGCTATTAAAGAACTGAACGAAAAGGGTACAACCGTAATTATGGTTTGCCATGACATGGAACTGGTTCGCGATTACGCCAAACGTATGGCTGTCGTAGGTCACGGAAAAATTCATGCCGACGGTTATCCTTCTGAACTTGTTCCAGTAGTGGAAGGAGGATACCTGCAATGAAAGGATTTCTTGATTATGTACCAGGAAACTCGGTTTTCCATAAAATGAACCCGGTTACCAAGCTGGTATTTGCTTTTGTGGTATGTGTTGGCTGTTTTGCCTGTGGAAATCTTCTGGTTCTCTGTGGACTTCTGGTGTTTAATGTGATTCTTGGCTGCATCTGTGGAATTCCAAAGCGTACGTATTCGCTTCTTAAAGGTCTTACAAAGATTGCCCTTATGCTTTTCATTATCCAGATTCTGGTTATCAGAACAGGAGATGTAATCGTAATCCGTGATATTCCTCTTCAGTGGAAATTTATCAAGATTACAGACAAAGGCGCTTACAATGCCGCCTGTCTCGTATTCCGTCTCAGCTGTGGTACTCTTCCACTGGCAATTATGCTTTCGGTAACCAAACTTGGGGATCTTTCTAATGCTCTGGTAGAAAAATGCGGCATTCCATTCAAATATGCCTTCACTCTTACTACTGCAATCCGCTTTATTCCGGTTTTCGCCACAGAAATGGCCGGAATTATTGAAGCCCAGACTTCCCGCGGAATTGAGCTGGATACAAAGAATCCGTTCAAGAAAATCGCTTTGATTCTGCCTTTGTGTGCACCTCTTCTGGTTTCTTCTGTACGAAAAACCCAGAGCCTTGCCATTGCCGCAGATCTTCGCGGTTTCAAATACCGCAAGGCAGGAAGCTGTCTTAAGAAATATCCGTTCAAATTACGCGATATGGCCGCATTTGTGGTTGGACTTTGTGTAGTTGTTCTTGGAATAATGTTTCATTAATGCATGGAGAAAATAGAGAAAATTCTTGTAACATTGGTCGCGTGTCGGTATTATATCTGTAACGCGCCTGAACAAGGCGATTTTTCATGGAGGAAATGATATGAAAAGATTTATGGCAGCTGCTTTGGTTGCTTTGGCTGTAATTTCAGTAGCATCAGCAAAACCAAAGGCAGAAAAGAAAGGTAAGGGTGTAATGACATACGAAGAATATGTTGCAGCACCACTTGAATCAGAAGTTGTAATTGAAGCTTACATCCAGGCTAAACAGTCTTGGTGGGATAACAAAGGAACATTCTACACACAGGACAAAACAGGTGGTTATTTCATCTACAATATGCCTTGTACACAGGATGAATACAATAAACTGGCTGAAGGAACAAAAATCCGCGTAAAAGGATATAAAGCTGAATGGTCTGGTGAAGTTGAAATCATCGATGCAAAGTTCGAAATCCTTAAAGGAAAGAAATATCACGCTGCTCCAGTAAGCGCAGCAGACCTTCTTGGAACAGACAAACTTATTGAACTCCAGAACCGCTACTGTATTTTCATGGGAATGACAGTTGAACCTGCTAACAAGGAAGGGGATGCATTCCTTTACAAATGGAACGGTTCAGGACAGGAAGGAGACGACCTGTACTTCAATGTTTCAAAGAATGGAAAAACATATACTTTCACAGTTGAATCTTACCTTTGCGACAAAGATACAGCTATCTACAAGGCAATCAAAAACCTGAAAGTTGGACAGGTAATCGACCTTGCCGGATTCATGTACTGGTACGAAGGACCAAACCCTCATATCACCTGGATGCAGATGAATGACGGATACAAAGAAACAAAATAAGTCCATTTAATCGGTAAAATAAGGCTGTCTGAAGCAATTCGGACAGCTTTTTTTTTGCCCTTTGTGCGGAATAATTGAATTTGCACGGCTTTTTACTATATAATGATGTATTCTTTAATTAAAATTTAAGGGTAGTACTATGCCAAAAATTGAATGTAACGAAAAACTCTTCTTCCAGATGGTTGGAAAGAAATACGACTACAATACACTCGAAGATCTTTTACCATGCGCTAAAGCCGAGCTTGATGAAAAACCTGACATGTCTCAGAGCGAAGATGAACGCGTTGTAAAAATCGAATTGAACGATACAAACCGTCCTGACCTTTGGTCTACAAACGGTGTTGCACGTCAGCTCCGCATTCACGCCGGTGGAAAACTTGGTGACTATGAAAAATTCATGAGCCGCGAAGGAAAAATCCTCGATCACGAAAACCGTGTTGTAAACGTTGACCCAGAACTGAAAGATGTTCGTCCTTACATGGTTGCTTTCATGATCGCCGGAAAACCAATCGACGACCCAATGCTTAAAGATATTATCCAGACACAGGAAAAACTGGCCTGGAACTTCGGACGCAAACGCAAGTCTATTTCTATGGGACTTTACCGCGTTGATCAGGTTGAATTCCCTGTTGAATATCACGCTGTAGACCCAGACAAAACATCATTTGTTCCACTTCAGTGCACAGAACCAATGACTTGCCGTCAGATCCTTACAGATCACCCAAAAGGAAAGGATTTTGGATGGATTCTTCAGGATATGAAGAAATTCCCACTTCTTTCAGATGCCAAAGGTGAAACACTTTCTATGGCTCCAATCATCAACTCTGCAACTCTTGGTGCAGTTCAGGTTGGCGACAAAGACCTTATGGTAGAACTTACAGGTGACAATATCGAAAACCTTATCCTTTCTGCAAACATTGTTGCATGTGATTTTGCAGACTGTGGTTACGAAATCAAACCTATCCTCTGTAAACACCCATACGATACAGGCCTTGGAAAAGATATCGTAGTTCCTTACTACTTCCAGCCTTCTACAAAAACAACTCTTACAGCAGTAAACAAGCTTCTGGGATCAGAACTTGATATGGCTACAGTTGTAGACGCTCTTCAGCGCATGGGTAACAAGGTAGAAACTTCAGGCGACAACATTGAACTGTGGCCAGCTCCATACCGCAACGACTTCCTCCACGAAGTAGACATTATCGAAGACGTAATGATCGGTATGAACCTTTCAAGCTTCAAATCACAGAAACCAAACTCATTCACAATCGGTCGTCTTTCACCACTGACACAGTTCAGCCGTAAAACACGCGACCTGATGGTAGGTCTTGGTTACCAGGAAATGATTTTCAACTACGTTGGAAGCAAAAAGGACTACATCGATAACATGCTTATTGATGCTTCTAAAGTTATTGAAATTGCAAACCCAATGAGCGAAAACTACCAGTTTATCCGCCCAGAAATCATTTCTTCTCTTCTTAGAGCAGAAAGCAACTCTGCAAATGCAATTTACCCACACAAAATCTTTGAAATCGGTAAAGTTGCATACCTTAAAGAAGATGAAAATACAGGAACAACAACACGCCATCACCTTGGTTTCCTGTATGCTGCTGCAGAAGCAAACTTCAACAATATGGCCGCTGAAGTAGCCTCACTTATCTACTTCCTGGACCACAAATACGAAGTAAAAGAATCAACTGACCCACGTTTCATTCCTGGACGTCAGGCAGCTCTTCTGGTAGACGGAAATGAAGTTGGAATCTTCGGTGAAGTTCACCCACAGGTTCTTGAAAACTGGGGAATCACAGTGCCATGTGCAGCCTGTGAAATCGACCTGGAAGCTCTGTAAAACTTGCCCGTTGGCATTTTAGGAAGTATAATTATAAATGGCTGAATTATATGTAATCGGGACCCCAATCGGGAACCTGGGCGATATTACTTACCGTGCTGTTGAAACCTTCAAATCGGTAGATTTTGTGGCCTGCGAAGACACCCGGCATACTCTGCAGTTGCTGAACCACCTGGAAATCAAGAAACCAATGATTTCCTGCAGGGCTCAGAACGAAAAACAGGCCGCAGAGAAGATAATTCAGCTGCTGAACGAAGGAAAATCTGTAGCTTATGCTTCAGATGCGGGAACTCCCGGCATTTCTGATCCTGGCGCTGTTCTTTGTGACTGCGTAAGGGAAGCAGGATTCA
This sequence comes from Treponema sp., assembly GCA_024402695.1. Classification (GTDB taxonomy): domain Bacteria; phylum Spirochaetota; class Spirochaetia; order Treponematales; family Treponemataceae; genus Treponema_D. The sequence continues at coordinate 23,633 of JAKSTG010000030.1, forward strand.
AAGTTGTTCCTATTCCGGGGCCAAGTGCCTTTGCAACACTGGTAAGTGTGGCCGGTTCAGGCGGAAAAACCCTCATTATGGAAGGTTTTTTGAGCCCAAAACCAGGCAGGCGCCGTAGCCGAGTGAAGGAACTTATGGAAACTGGAGCTGCCGTAATTATTTACGAATCTCCGTTCAGAATTGTAAAGTTGTTAAAAGATATTGCCGATACTGATAGTAATCGGCGTATTGTGGTGGGGCGTGAACTGACAAAGCTTCATGAAGAGATTACAAGCGGAACTGCACAGGAATTGTACGATGACTATGCATCCCGCCAGTCAATCAAAGGTGAATTTGCAGTTTTTATCGCTGGGGATAAAAATAGTATTCAGAATTCTGATGAATCTGCCGATAATTAAAAGGTAGAGGGGTAGGACGATATGATGATTAATAAACTTAGTGGAGTAAATCCTGTAAACAACGTTCAGAACACAAAAAAAGCTGAAAATGTTGCCAAAGCAAACGCAGGTTTTGACTCAGTTGATGTATCTGACGAAGCAAAACTCAGAGCAGAAGCATACTACCTTAAACAGGTTGCTAACGATACTCCTGATATCCGTGCAGACCGCGTTGCAGAAGTAAAAGAAAAGCTCAAGGATCCGTCTTACTTGAATAATGCCGTTATCCAGTCTGCTGCAGAAGGCATTATGGCAAGTTTTGGTCTCTAATCAGTTTGTAAACTGAACAGTTTACCAGACAAATCAAATTTTGATGAAAAAAGGCGGGGAAAGACCCGTCTTTTTTTGTTTTATGGAGTTTTAAATGGCCGATTTCGTATTCAGAATGTCACCGAACGTAATTTTGGGTTCATATAGTACATCCCGTCTGGCACAGCTTTGCCGTGAATGGGGTACTCGCTATCTGGTGATTATGGATCCTATTCTTGCAGAAGTGAATCTCAGTGAAAAAATCATTCAGAATCTTAATGAACGAAAGATTGAAAACTTCACTTTCAGTGATTTTTCAGACGGCTGTTCAACAAAAACTCTTCAGCGTGCCCTTACACTGGCAAAAGAAGGTCACATCCACGGAATCATCTGTGTAGGCGGACTTAAGGCCATGAACATTGGCCGTATGGTTTCAGCTCTTTTTAATGAAGTTCACGACCTTTACAATTTTATTGACGGTGCAGTTCCAAACACTGCCGCTCTGCCATGTATCTGTGTGCCAACAACTTTCCGTTCACCTTTTGTGTTTACAAGTGAATGTCCAATTATCGACTCAAGAAACAATCAGCTCAAACTGGTTCACGTACAGAACAACATCGTAAAGCTGCTTCTGGAAGATCCAAACATGATGCTTACTCTTACAGAAAATCAGCGTGCTTCAATGACTGTAGAAGTTCTCTGTCAGGCGGTAGAAGCCTATATTTCACAGAAAGAAAACTTCTTCAGCGATATGTTTGTAGAAAAAGCCGTTGAACTTCTTGGATACGCAATGGACGGAGCAAATAGCCTTGAAATCACAACTCCACAGGAAATCCTTATGGCTCAGGGCGGTATCATGACTTCCATTGCCAACGGTTCCAGCGCCCTTGGAGTTGCTTCTCTTCTGGCTATGACAATCAATGCCCGTTACGGCATTTCAAAATCTCTTGTTTCGACAATTCTTTTCCCATATATCATTGAAGATGCGATTCAGTTCAAAACTGAACGCCTTGCAAAACTTGCAAGAATCATGAGAGTTGCAAACGAAGATATGGACCAGGAAGAAGCCGCTCACGCTCTGGCAGAAAACGTACGCCAGAGAATCGCACAGGCAAACCTTCCTGCACGTCTTAAAGATCTTCAGCTTTCTGTAGACCAGCTTGCCCTTGCCTGTGAAGATGCAGGTCAGATTGAAATCGTAAACAAACTGCCTCGTTCAATGACAGCGGATGACCTTTTCGATCTGGTAAAACTGGCATACTAAGCCTTTCTGGGTGGGAAGTATAAATGATTGAGCCAACAAAACTTCAGGAACTCTCAGGCGGACAGAAGCGCCGCAAACTTGCCCTTACTTTCGGTGCCTTGGAACGGGATATTGCAGGCATTGCAGAAAAAGGAACTGAATATTCTTTTAAAAGCATGCCTCGCGCAACTTATACAAAAAAGATTGCCGAAGTTCTTCTGAAAGATGAAAAGCTTCCTCCTGAAGCTGCCGAAGAAATCCGCCGTTTGATTTCTGCAGAGCCTTTTGATGAACTTCGTCTTTGCAATGTTTGCCGAAATCAGCTTCTGAAAATCATTGGGACATTTCCTGCAGAGTGGGACCTGGTTATTGCTCCTCATGCAAATCCTGTGGAAGAAGACGGAACTGTTCGTCAGCGCCAGTTCTATCCGGGCGTTGCAGTCTATGCAGAAGATATCCGTTCTCCTTTCAATCTTGGGTCAATTTTCCGTACAGCAGAAGGCATGGGAGCCGAAAAAGTAATCATCTCACCTTTGTGCGTGGATCCTGAACAGCCAAGAGCAGTTCGCAGCGGCATGGGTTGTATTGAAACCATGGGTTACGAAAGAATGACTGTTGAAGATCTGCCGGAAGACATTCCCGTTTTTGCTCTGGAAACAGGCGGAACTCCAATCGAAGAATTTCAATTTCCTGAGAAAGGAATCTGCATCATCGGTTCCGAAGAACTGGGCGTAAGTCCTCAGGCTCTGAAGCGGGCAACTTACGGACGCGTAACAATTCCAATGATTGGGCTTAAGGCCAGTCTTAATGTTGGGGTTGCTTTCGGGATTTTAATGCAGAAGTGGTGCGAAGCTCTGGAGCGCCGCTAGCGGGTTTTCAAAAAGGCTTCTTCGGCCATGTTTGCAAGCTTACTGAATTTTTCTTCGGTAATGATGTTGAACTGGCGCAGAATGCTTTTGTCTATCTGATAGAAATCAACTGATTTTTCAATGTAACGGCTCATCATATCGGCAATGTAAACGATTGCGACCGATTTTGAAAATGAACGCGGTGCGTAAAGCGGATCATGGTGATAGAGGATCGAGCCGCAAAGGTCATCTGGGAATCCCCATTTCTTTGCGATGCAGTAACCCATGTGACCGTGGTTGATTCCGGCCGCAAGGGAATTGAGGGTAGTGAACGGATAGTTGTTTGCCTTAAGAACATCTGTAAGATGATCCATCTGTTCCGGAGCGGCTGTAGAATACATTACACGACCCAAATCGTGAAGAAGTCCCTTAATGAAAATTTCTTCTGAAATAACCGAATCTTCTGATGCCAGATTTCTTGCCAGGTTGTAGGAATAGAAAGCGATTCTTGAAGAATGTTCCCAAAGATCGCCTTCGTCATCCAGTGGACTAATGAAACGGAGCATAGAGTTTTTCTGGTTATAAAGTGTACGGAGTTTTTCAATTCCGATTGTTTCAATTGCCTTTGGAAGAGACGTACATGGAATGCCCATTTCCGAGTTTACATGCTGCAGCGCAATAAGAGAAAGCGAAATGTCTTTGCTTATTTTCTTTGAAAGGGCTGGTACTGTAACTGCAGGGTCATTCAGGAGAGTATCAATTTCGTTGAGCTTTGACTGGAACACAGGAATCTTTTCCAGGTTTTCGGCAAAGCTTTCAGAAAGTTCTTTAAGAGCAGTATCGGATTCTTTGTTTACAGGAAGAATGATACGGGTAATGGTTTCTCCGTTTTCGGAAATAACCTGATAGTTTTCTTCTGTAAGACCGATTTTTTCCAGCATCAGAATAATGATAACAATACCAAGTCCGGCACCTTCTGAAGGGTCCAGAATCTTGCTCATTACTTCGTCTACTGAAGTGTATTTGCGGGCACGGGCCAGCTTGTCATGAATACGTTTGTATTCAAAAACTGTAAGTTCACGGTTGTTATGGATTTCGATCTTGATTTTGTCTTTGTATTCCTGAAGAACCAGGCGCACGAAGAGCCCTTCCTTTTTCTGTGTAAGGAGCCAGTAATCGATGTTTTCAAGAGTGTCTTTCTTGAAAGTTTTCATACCGGTTTCGTAATCTTCTTCGTTGTTGATATCAAGACCTTTTTCTTTGAAGTAGATCCATTTTGTGTTGGCTTTTTTTGCGTTGGTAACAAGTTCGCTCAGACAGTAACTCAAATAGATAGACATGTGTTCCTGGTGGCATTCGGAAAGGAATGTGGTCAGGACATCCTGCATGTACATTTCCATTGAATGTGGAAGGGTGTATGTAGTAATGCTGATAGGAAGCCACAGGCGGATAGAGGATTTAATCTTTTCTTTGTCGATAGCTTTTTTACTGTCGTCAACCATTTTTATCTATTATCTCCATTTTATCATGAGAAAAAATAATTGAAAAGTAGAAAAGAAATGTGCGTAGCATCGGAATTTTACCTATTTGACTATTGAAAATTGTGTAGTAAAATATTCATACTAAACTTGTAATAAATGGGTCCACACCGGCAACTGACGGCGAACCCAATAAAAAAGGGGATTAAAAACATGATTGGAAATGTACCAAAAGTAAAACTCGGTATCATTGCTGTAAGCCGTGACTGTTTCATCATTTCTCTTTCAGAGAAACGCAGAGCTGCTATCGTAAAAGCTTACGGAAAAACATCAGAACTTTATGAATGTAAAGTAACTGTAGAAAATGAAGCTGACATGCTCAAAGCTGTAGCTGATGTTAAAAAAGCTGGATGTAATGCACTTTGTGTATTCCTCGGAAACTTCGGTCCAGAAACTCCAGAAACACTTATCGCTAAAAACTTCGACGGTCCTGTAATGTACGCTGCTGCTGCAGAAGAAACACAGAACAACCTGATCGACGGCCGCGGTGATGCTTACTGTGGTGTTCTGAACTGTTCATACAACCTGGGTCTGCGCCACCTTAAAGCTGTAATGCCAGAATATCCTGTAGGAACAGCTGAAGAAGTTGCAGCTATGATGAAAGATTTCATCCCTGTAGCACGCACACTCATTGGTCTTTCAAAACTTAAGATCATTACATTCGGACCACGTCCACAGGACTTCTTCGCATGTAACGCACCAATCAAAGGTCTTTATGACATTGGTGTAGAAATTCAGGAAAACTCAGAACTTGACCTTCTCGTTTCTTACAAAGCACACGCTGGTGATGAACGCATTGCAAAAATCATCGAAGAAATGAAAGCTGAAGGTGGAGACGCTTTCCCAGAAATGCTGGAAAGAATGGCACAGTTCGAAGTTACACTCCTCGACTGGGCAAAGAAAAACAAGGGTGCTCGTGAATACGTTGTATTCGCTAACAAATGTTGGCCAGCATTCCCAGAGGCATTCGGTTTCGAACCATGTTACGTAAACAGCCGCCTTGCTTCAAAAGGTATCCCAGTAGCATGTGAAGTAGACATCTTCGGTGCTCTTTCAGAATACATCGGAACATGTGTAACAGGAGCTCCAGTAACACTCCTCGACATCAACAACTCTGTTCCAGCTGATATGTACGAAGAAAGCATCAAAGGTAAGTTCTCTTACGACTACAAACTCAATGATACATTCATGGGATTCCACTGTGGTAACACACCATTCTGCCGCCTGGCAAAAGAATCAAAACCAGCTGTTAAATATCAGCTGATTCAGCACCGCCTCCTGGAACCAAAAGGAAGCAAACCAGACTTCACACGTGGTACACTTGAAGGTGACATCGCAGCTGGCGACATCACATTCTTCAGACTCCAGACATCTGCTGATACAAAACTTAAAGCATACATTGCACAGGGTGAAGTTCTCCCAGTTGCAACACGTTCTTTCGGTGGTATCGGTGTATTCGCAATTCCAGAAATGGGACGCTTCTACCGCCACGTACTGGTAGAAAAACAGTACCCACACCACGGAGCTGTAGCATTCGGTCACGTTGGTAAAGCACTCTTCACAATCTTCAAATACCTCGGTATTGAAGATTGTGCTTACAACAAACCAGCTGGACAGCTGTACCCAACAGAAAACCCATTTGCATAATCGTAAATCAGGTTAAATAAGAAAAGTCGTTCACTTCGGTGAACGACTTTTTTTTATTAACTGAAAAAGTTTTTGGCAGGTGTAACTGCCGCATGCTTCCTAGTTACTGTTCAATATCAATTTCAACAGGACAGTGGTCACTTCCAAAAATATCCTGCCGGATTACACAGGATTTCACTTTTGGCATTAATCTTTCATTTACATTTGCGTAGTCAATACGCCATCCTACGTTCTTTTCGCGGGCATGGAAGCGGTAGCTCCACCAGGAATACTGATCAGGATCCTGGCAGAAGTGACGGAAGGAGTCGCAGTAGCCTGCTTCAAGGAATTTATCCATCCAGGCTCTTTCTTCCGGAAGATAACCTGCGTTTCCTTCATTGGTTTTTGGATTTTTAAGGTCGATAGGTTTGTGGGCAATGTTGTAGTCGCCGCAAAGACAGATGTCGTAGCCGTCTGCTACAAGTTTGTTCAGGCGTTCAAGCATGCAGTCACAGAAGGCGATTTTGTAATCGAGTCTGGCACCGGCATCCTGGCTGTTAGGAAAATATGCGCTGATGACAACCAGTTTTCCAAAGTATGCCATCACTGTACGACCTTCGTCATCAAAGCGGGAGTCTCCAAGAAGCTCAACTTTGTCAGGTTCTGTTTTTGAATAGATGGCAGTTCCGGAATAGCCGGCTTTTACGGCACTGGCCCAATAGGATTTGTATTTAGGTGGATTTATAAGGTTCTCTGAAAGCTGTTCAGGTTTTGCTTTTGTTTCCTGAATGCACACTACATCTGCTCCGCAGTTATCAAGCCATGAACAGAAGTCTTTTTTTTCTACGGCTCGGATGCCGTTTACGTTCCAAGTTAAAATTTTCATGACTCCATTATATACCAAATCGGTTCTATAGTCTTAATACTAAGAATATCCTTATATATTTTTATCTTTTCTGTGTTAAAATTAAAAAAAGGAGAACAATAATGAAAATCAATAAAATCATCCTGGCACTTGGGGCAATAGCACTTCTTTCCTGCTGCGCCTCGAAACCTAAGGATCCTAACGCAAAGAAAATCCTTTTTGAATACGAACACGACGAACCGTCAAATCCTACACCTTTCGGCGAGGATGCAACAAAAGCTCTGGATTTTATCTTTGACAATAATGTGCTTGGAAAGACAACCATAACAATTCCTCGTTCAGAATGGGAAACTCTTCTGGAAAACTATGATTCCTATTACAAGAATGAAATTTATGTTCATGCAGACTATATTTTTGAAAAAGGCGGAAAATGCTGGCAGATGCCCAATTCAGGATTCCGCCTTCGTGGAAACACAACCCGCGTTCGTCCTCAGGGACCAGATTACACTCACAGTCAGGGAAACCACAAATGGAGTAACTGGCAGGGGCTTCAGGGAGCAGGAAAAGACAAATACCGTCAGTCCAGCTTCAAGGTAAGTTTTGATAAGTTCCTTTCTGATGATGCAACAGATGAACAGAAAGACCTGACAAAAATGGCAAACTGCATGAAGGGCGTGAATCTTAAACGTTTCCAGGGAGATGCGGCCTATATCCGTGAAATTTATTCTATGGATCTGCTTCGCGGTTACGGAGTCTGGACTGCACCACGGGCTTCTTATACACGTCTTATAATCCAGATTTTTGAAGACCTTACAGACGGCAGCTACACGATGCTGAATTACGGCATTTATGAAATGTTCGAAGAAACAAACAAGCAGTCTCTGGCTGAGCGTTCAAAATCTGCTCCAAATGCATGGACTTCTTCAAAAGGAAATCTGTGGAAATGTCAGGAAAAATCGGACTTCACTCCATACAGCATTTACAAACCTGAAGACGATATCGGAATTGATCATCTGACTACAAATAAAGAGGAAAGCAAATCATATCGTTATTGTCTTAAAACAAATAAAGATAAATTTGATGAAGCCAAGGCAGAATTGATTGAATGGATTGAAGAACTTTCCATGATACATGTATATGACGAAGGCGGACCGGAAAAAGCAAAGGAATGGTTTGATGCCCATATGGATGTAGACCTTTTTCTTCGCACAATGGCCTGTAATGTAATTCTTGGAATGGATGATGATTACTGGGGTAACGGAAATAACTTTTATCTGTATTTTGATACAAGTGCAAAAGGAACAGGAAAACTTTATATGATTCCTTTTGATTACGACCATACTTTCGGAAATCCTGTAGGCGGAGACCCGACAAACAAAAATCCTCTGAACTGGGGAAAAGCAAGCGGTGCAAGACCAGGGGACAGACCCCTCATGGAAAAACTGATTGCGGTTCCGGAATACATGGAACTTTATAAAAAATATCTTCTGGAATTCTCGGATCCTGATTCCCGTTTTGGAAAAAAACAGAGTGAAGAAAGAATCCGCGCCTGGCAGGCACAGATTGAAAAATATGTTGCAAGTCCAAGCCTGATCTATGATCACGACACAACAAAAAGAATTATTGATAACGGCGGTTATGCAATGAAACGTTATTTCCTTCTTCAGGAACCAAATGTCTGGGATGGAAAACGTAAAGCAATTGAAAACGCAATTAAAAAATAGGGGTCTGTCCCCTCAGAAGGAATGGAGATATACTTTCCCTATGGCAAGCATTTTAATTAAAGATACAACAAAAGAAGAACGTGCAAAAATTGTAGCCGAAGCTCTTGGTGATGACTGTGGACTTGGCTGTGGTTTCGAAGGAACCGGAATCGACTATCAGCTCTACATTGACGGAATTAAGGAACTTCGCGAACTGAATATGGAAGCAAACTGCGGTTTTGTTCGCGGCTTCCCTGAAGAGGATCCTAGAACTAGCTGCCTTGGCAACGAATAGAATTTTGGTTTTCTGAACTTTGATGGAGAAAAATAATGAAGAAATCTTATAACTTTTTTGTTCCAGCTGATAAAGTAAATTTCTGGTCTATGCTGAAATCAGAATGGTACTGCAATATGCTGAATAAGACTCCGTTATGGTTTATAGGAAAACGAAATCGTATTGTACGAAAACTCTTCGGAAGTATTGATGGAAATCCATATAATATTCAGCGTCCGTTTCACTGCACCTACGGGAAAAACATTCATGTAGGTAAGAACTTCTATTCAAACTTCAACTGTATAATTTTGGATCAGGCTAAGGTCACAATTGGGGATAATGTTATGTTTGGTCCGAATGTAACGATTGCTACAACACAGCATCCTTACGTGACAGAAGAACGTCGGGCAAGACCTTATAAAAACAGTTTTGCCCCCGGAAAACTTGCAGACTTGGAACTGGTAAAACCTGTTGCCATTGGAAATGATGTATGGATTGCCAGTGGCTGCATTATCTGCCCGGGCGTTACAATCGGTAACGGCGCCGTAATCGGGGCGGGAAGTGTAGTGACTTCGGACATTCCCGATAACACTTTGGCCTACGGAGTTCCCTGTCGTGTAATCCGTCAGATCACCGAAGAAGATAAACTTGGTGTTGATGTTGATAAGGCGATTGAAGAAGTGCGAAATAATGTGAGATAAAAAAAATCCCCCGAAAAGGCGAACTTTCCGGGGGATTTTTTATTTAAGCTTAAAACTTAAACGTACAGTGGGCTAACCTGATTCAGGATAACCTTGTAGTCTTCATAGGCTTTATTGTAAGCAGCAACATTTTCTGCGATTGGCATTGTTGTTTTGCTTTCATCCAGTTCAACGTGTGCGTCGGCAATTTCAGCCATAGAAACTTTCTTTCCGGCTTTTGTTTCAAGACACCACAGAGCCTGGAGAGCACCACCAAAAGCAGCAGCTTCTGAGTTTACAGGTACTTTTACAGGCAGGTTCAGGATGTCAGCAACGATCTGGCGCCATACAGGAGATTTTGCTCCACCACCAGTAAG
>JAKSTG010000031.1 GCA_024402695.1 Treponema sp.
GCCATAGCCAGAGCCAGAGCCATCGCCAGAGCCATCGCCATAGCCATCGCCATAGCCAGAGCCAGAGCCATAGCCATCGCCATAGCCATCGCCATAGCCAGAGCCATCGCCATCGCCATAGCCATAGCCATAGCCAGAGCCAGAGCCATCGCCAGAGCCATCGCCATAGCCAGAGCCAGAGCCATAGCCATCGCCATAGCCATCGCCAGAGCCAGAGCCATAGCCATCGCCATAGCCATCGCCATCGCCATAGCCAGAGCCAGAGCCAGAGCAGTATTTATTAATCGTTACAGTCATATTCTGCCACCTTCTGAATACTATCAGCAGCATCTTCTGTCATTGGTATAATTTCAATTGCTTCTGTAAGATATATACAAGGAACTACACAGGCAATTTTACATTCTTCTGGTTTTGTAACACCTTTTGTTGCAAGTTCTGATAAAGTAAAAGCCCCTGACCATTTCCAGATTCTTCTTGCATTTACAAGTTCAACTTCTTTTCCATTGCGTTCCTTCAAATATCCACAGTGAACCCCTGCAGAATATGTTCTGATACATACATAAAGTAAACCTTCTGTATTTTGTGCAATACATCTTGTACTTCCGACATCCGACTTTTTAATGTATTCTTCACCATCAATAATTACTGTATTCATTTTTTTTTCTCCCATTTTTTTTATTAAAATAAAAAGTGAATGTTTTTGTTTCTCGCATCCTGCTTAACCGGTCTACAATGGTTTACAAGAGAGTAACCCCCGAAACATTCAAAGGTATACATTATTTATCCAACCCAGAGCAGATGAAAGTTAGAAAGACTGCTCCGGGCAATTGCCTAGAATAAAGGTGTGTCTGTTTCACCTTCTGTCACTTTTACAATTTCTGCATCAATTGCTGTTCTGTCTTTAAGAAGTCTTTCAGCTTCTTCTTTTGCGTGTTCAAACTTGCCAGACATTAGCATTTCCCTGAAAGTGTTCTTTTCTGCATCAGTAAAAAGTGTTTTTCCGTCATGGTCCAAAGTGTTCATAATTGCACCAAGTTCTGCAGCCTGTTCAGGTGTATAAAGTTTTTCAGCTTTTTTCTTTACAGGTTTGCTTTCTGTAGTTGCTTCTTTTACAAGTTCAGAAGTTGAAGGTGTAATATTTTTCATATCTTCTTCAGCTGGCATTTCGTCTGAAGTGTAAGGCATACCGCCAAATTCATCAGGGAAACAAAGTCTGAATGCCTGTGCAATTGCAACCTTACGACACATGAAAGAAGGCATCTTTCCCCATACAGAATTTAATTTACCGTCTTTAGTTTTCTGACAGACTTCCGAAAATAAAACTGTATGCTTGAAGGGGTGCGACCAATCCTTTCTGTATATAGTCACTGTTGCTGTCATGTTCTCCCCAGAACCATCAACAGTGGCTTCCCATCCGTCAAGTTTTCCAATTCTTTCAGCTCGTTTCAGGTAAACTTCATAACCTGTGATAATATTCCAGTTGTCACCATATCCAACTGCGTAAATTTCACGCTTGAAAGGGTTCAATCCGAATCCCTGTGCCATTTCAATGAACTGTGTCTGCTGTTTTACTGGCAGTTTGTTTCCCATGCTCTGAAGGTATTCAAGAGCCTTTTCTTTGAAGTTGATCACTTCAGCTACTGCATTATTATTTTCTTTGACTGTAATTTCTTTTGAATCCATAGTTTGCCCCTTTACCAGTTAATATCACTATCAGAAAAACCCTGTTCTTCGTTGTTGTCCTGTGCTTTTCTGCCGCCTAAAATCTGAACAGTTTCAGGGATCAAACGAAGTTCATAGTGTTTCTGTCCGTCTTTTTCCCATTTTTCCTGTTTAAGATGACCTTCAATTGCAACCTGCTGCCCTTTTTTCATCATTGGTGTAATTGCCTTTGCAACGTTTCCCCAATAAGAAAGATTTGCAAAATTGCCTTCATCTTTATAACCGTTTCCATCTTTCTTTGTAGTGTTGAATGCTACAGAGAAATCCAAGCGGGAAGAACCTGAATCCATGGTTCTTAACTCTCCGTCTTTTGTTAATCTGCCGATTAACATAACTTTGTTTAAATCCTGCATATGATCTAAACCTCCTATTTTTTATAAGTGTCTGAAAACACTTTGTTCTCTTTCAATATGGGGTGGCATTCCATAAGGATATTCTTCCAGAGTTGAACCATCATCAAACTGAATAATAGTTGTTGATGTCTGGTCACCCATAAGCTTTTGTGATGTTCTTGAAATCTCTTTAGGAACTCTTTTCCCGTTGTAAACTGTTGCAAGTTTCTTTGAACATTCTTCACAATATCCATTTTCAAAACAGTACAAAGTCTTTGAACTGCTACCCAATGAATTATTTATTTTCCAGTAGTTTTCTGTATACTTCTTTGTGTTGTAGCCTTTACAATGTCTGCATCTGTTCAACACAATTGAATCAAAGTCATCAGCAACCATTCTTTTAGAAGTGTGCTGAAGCTTTATTCTTTCAATGCCTTTTTCATCTAAATAATGAACAGCTTCGCTTCCTTCTGTTCTGCAATTAAAAAGAAGTGTATTACCGTCTTTATCTGTCCCGAAAATAATCTTTGAAGATAACTTCAAATCTGTGTTATGCATTTCCATGAAAGAAGCTCTTTTTTTAATTTCTGTACTAGTCATTTTTTGCTTCCTTCAGGGTAAGTTCTGCAGCCTGTTCTTCTAATTTGTAAGCAGTTTCTAACCAGAAACAACCTGCCCATTCTGATTCAGCCTTTAAACTGTTTGCTCTGCAAAGCTTTGCTTTGTTCATTAATGTTTCATACTTTGACATATTTCTTTCCCTCGCCTAAAAAAGATTTTTATTATTTTGTTGATTTTTTATTTTCAATCCATTCTTCAATCTGTTTTGAATCGAATCGAATTGAACCGCCAATCTTGATGAAAGGAATTTCATGTCTTGCTTTCATCTGGTAAATATGAGCAGTTTTAACCTGCAAAATATTTGCAACATCTTCTGCTTTCAATAACTGGTTCATTGCTTCCCCCTGAATAATGTATTAAAGAATCGACAAATAACACTGTTTGTCGTGGTCTTTGTCGTTCCATAATTCAAATATACCGTCAAAAATGACGATTGTCAACAAAATAATACAAAATAATTGTATTATTTATCGTTTTTTTTGTTTTATTTGGGTTTTTGGTGTATTGTAAATCGTAAAATATAACGATAAATTAAGGGTATTATGTCAGACTTATACGAAAGAATAGACTATGAACTGGATAAAAGAGGATGGTTCAGGGCGGACTTATGCAGGGAAACGGGAATAAGTGAAGGAACTGTCAGAGGTTGGAAAAGAGGTTCTGCTCCATCTGCTGAAGCTCTTTACAAAGTGTCGCAAGCCTTCGGAATATCTTTAGAATATCTATTAACGGGTGAAAATCACCAAAAAGAAAAAGCAGCATTGACACCAGAAGAAGAAAAACTTCTTGAAAGTTTTAGATCTCTTTCTGATAAAGAAAAGAATGCAGTCATGTCATTAGTCAAAAGTTTGCAGGGGAAAATCTATCCTGTACTGTGACCAATAATGTGACCAAAAAGAACAATAAGGAACTATAAAGAACAATATTAAAAATGTGTATTTCTTGAAAATACAACAAAATAAACATACAGAATATATTATAGGGATTACCTAAAGAACAATCTTTGATTTTACAAATACTTGCATTATAAGGAATTATGTTCTGTATGTAACCAAAATGTAACCAAATGGAGCAGAAAATGAGTAGATACAAACAACCTTACACAATTTTTAAGAGGGGTAAATACTGGTATTACAGAACATATGATACAGAAGGGGTAAGAACTTCTGCAAAAACAACAGGATGTAAGCTGAAAAGTGAAGCAAGAATTTACTGTGAAAAACTTATTGAATCAGGTGAAATGGGTTCAAGTGAAAAGCTATTCCGAATATATGCTGAACACTTCTTTGATGATAATTCACCATATCTTATAGACAGAGTTTCACCGCTTGCAGAAAACACAATTAAACAGTACAGATATTGTCTTAATCAAAAAATACTTCCTTTCTTTTCCAGCATAAAACTTAACGAAATAAAATACACAACTTTAAGAAATTTCCGATCAGAAATGATTGAAAACAATCTGTCTGTATCAACGATTAATTCAACAATGAAAACATTAAAATTAATTCTTACAGATGCTTTCAGGGATAGACTTATTAAAACAAATCCCTTTGACTATTTGGACAGTTACAAAAAAGATGATAATGAAAGGGATGCCTTCACACTGGAAGAAGTAAAATATTTAATAAAGGAAATGCCGGAAGAATTCAAGAATTTTATTCGTTATCTTGCATTGACCGGAATGCGAATCAGTGAAGCTGTAGGTGTAACTGATGAAGATATAAAACAGGGAAATGGTTTTATTTATATTGATTTAAACCGTCAGTTTAATGACGGGAAATATAAACCTTTGAAATGGGGTAAAAAAAGAGGAATTCCTGTTCTGCCAGAAGTGGATGCACTCAAAGGATTTGACCCTATTCGGCTTCAATGGTTCTATAAATGTTTTCAGAAGATAAAACCATCATTCAAAGATTATGAAGAAAGAAACCTTGCTTTTCATTCATTAAGACACTTTTTTGTTACCAATGCAAAAGTATTTGGAATAAATCCTTTGTTTGTCGAAGTTCTTGCAGGACACAGTCTGAAAGGGATAGAAAAAACATACACAAATCTAAAAACAGAAGATCTTGTTTCTATCCTGGAATGGCAGAAGAAAACCTTTATAGAATTAAATAAATAAACAATGGAGCAATAAAAAATATACTCTGGTACATACAAGTAAAGTATTATGACCGATAATTGACTTGTTATGAAGGGATAATGAACTGTAAGAAATTCTGATTGTTACAGATAATTATATCATCGGAGTATAAGCCAATGAAAGACAATGAAAAAGATGTTATTGAAGAAGTAAAAGCAATAGGGGAAATTCTTTCTGTTGTAGATCAGGATGCAACCGTTCAGCCAGAAACAATAAACAGAATAGGTGAACTTATATCAGAACTGTGTCAAAGTGTTCTGTAAATAAAAAGACTTCCACAGAACCTGCAGAAATAGAACTTCTTAAAAAACTTGCTGAAGAATCAGGGAAAACTGTTTCCCGGTTCGTTTTAGATTCTTTATGTAAACAATAAGCCAACACCGAAAACATTGACAGTTTGTGTATATGAAACTATATTGAATATGACATAGAAACTCTTTGTACAAGTTATATTACAAACTCGCCTTTGTAATAACCCTTTAGAACCTCTCCTTCTAAAGGGTTTCTTTTTTTTAAAGAAAAAGACCTTCAGTAAATTTTACCAAAGGTCTTTTCTTTTGTCGTTTATGTATTAAAATTGGGATTTTTTATGTCCTGTGTTGCCGGGCAGCCGCAATATATCAACCTCATATGAGGTGATTATTCATAATTAAAATAGACTTCTAAAGCCTTTTTATTTTCTTCTGTGGTGACGATATATTCCACAATTTCAAACCATTTATTCTCATTCATAGAAACTTCATGAGTTACCGAGTTATACTCGACAAGTGGTTTCCCGTCTGGATCATACACCGCAGGAGCAGACATCCACTGAAGGTGTGGAACATCATCATTTTTTATCTGCGTACTTCTGCATGAGATCAAGAGAAGCATTAAAACCATCAACCCCGCCTGAATGCATTTCTGTCTTTTTTTCTTCATTGTCTTTCTGTTCCTTCTGTTTTGTTTCGTATGTTTTCTGCAGTTTTTCTTTTGACTTCAAAGAAGATTGTATTTCTTTTTCAAGTCCGTCTTTTTCCCTTAAAGTCATATATAAAATCCAGATAACAAAAACAAATGCAAAAAATAAAACTGCTGTGAATGTATACATTATTTTTCAAGCTCCTTCTGTTTCCATTTGTTCATAGATTCAAGACCAACAAACCCAACAGGAACCGCTACAAGAGTAGTGGCAAGTGCTGAATAAGTGTCAGAATGAAATACAGTTCCAAGAATGACAATTAAAGTAATGATAAACATTGCCCACAAAGTTATTAACCATCTTCTTGACTTCCATTTGTTATAAGCTTTTTCTTCCTTTGTTTCTGTTGATGTTTCTTTTGATTTGTTCATTTTCAACCCCTTTTTTATATCCGATTTTGTAACCTTCAGAAATTGCCATGACAACTGCCTGAATTTTATCCTGTATATTAAAGGATTTTACCCCTTTTAGTATTGCATCCATCTTCTTTTGTGGAATATCCCTGAATGCATTTTTTCCTTCAAGTTCTAAAAGATATTCATTCATGGTTATTTTCTCCGAAGATACCCCAGCAGATTGTCAACTGTTCGGATTTTCAGAACAGTTCCTTGCTGTGTGAATCCGTTCTGCTCTAAAACCAATAAATCACGACCTGCCATATTTCCTACAACTATTGCAACGTGTCCGTAAGGGTTTGACGGTGTACTGTTCCAGATTGCGACATCCCCCGGAAGTGGTCCTTTATATATTCTTTCAAAATAGTTTTTTTCAGTTTCAAACTTTGAATAGTTCAGAAATAAATCTTTTGCACCTTCAACAGATTCTGTTCTAGGTGTGAAAAGAACTTCTTTGCAATATTGTCTAAAGAGATCAACACATTGAGCACCATAGACCCCGTCAAAGTCGACCTTTTTCCCAAGATATTTTGTTATAAATTCGTCTAATTTCATCTGCTCCCACCTGAAATATACCTTTTTTAATTCTTGATTTTATTTTCAAGCAACAAACTGACCTTTGTGTTTAAGTCAGTTAAGTTGTTATTGATTGCGAGTAATAAGTTGTCAGTTGCTGTCTGTTTGGATTCTATCTTTGAAATATCTTCTTTCACATCCTTTTTTAGATCTTCAATCATTTTTTCATTCTGCTGCACCTTCTGTTTCATAATTCCAAAGGTTACCCCCCATCCAGCGATAGTAATTCCCAAACCTACAAAAAACTGATAGTCCATTTAACATTCTCCAAGTCTTTTTTATTCATTCATTTAATTAGTTATTCCAATTCAAGACCCAGTTTGAATAAAAAGAACAGCTCTTGCAGGGTTCTTCAGTTCCGTTTTTCTTTGCGTTCTGGCAGTTCTTACAGTTTTTGAAGGTCACCAAAGATGTGTATTCTTCAGCAAGATTTCCGTTATTCTGGATGATTTCTTTTATACATGAAGTACAGATATATTTTTCTTTTATGTCTGTGTCGTATTCCTTACCGCATCTTATACATTTAATTTTCATTTTTTCTGCTCCTTAAAATAAATCTTCAAATAAAGATGGTTGAGGCATTTCTGCCTTATAAAGTTTTGTCTGTGTTTTTGGGATGAATACTTTTTCTATAACAGCATTATTTGCTATTGCAGAAAGTGTGCTTCTGTGTTCATAACTTGCAATACATTCAAATCTATCTTCTGGCATTTTGTAAGAAGAAATGAAAACAGGTTCTGTTTGTCTTTCTGCCCAATCATAGAAAGTCTGAAAATCAAAGTCATTTTTATATCCGTCTGTATTTTGATAAGGGATGTCACAATATATGATTGAATCGGGTTCTATGTTGATATTTTCAAAGCTGGTGGATAAAATTTCCAACCTTTCCAACCTTTCCAACCTTTCCAACCTTTCCAACCTTTCCAAACTTTCCAAACTTTGTAAACGTGTCAACTGTGTGTAGTTCTGTAAGGATTCAGATATATTATGAATGTATTTTTTTGATTCTAAATATTTATTGTAACGGTTTTTTATAAGCTTTAATTCTGAACAGTCAACTTCCAACAATTTATTTATTTCTGTGTAATCGTCAAAGAATAAAGCATAGTGCCATGCCTTTTTTAATGGTTCTAAATCCGGTCCATAAAGATAGTTTCTTAAGTTATTTCCAAAAGACCAGACACAGGCAATATAAGGATCATTTTCTTTTTCTGCCTTGAATAAGTCTGAACTTATCCATCTTGATTCATTTTTATATTTTCCCTGTGCTGCATCTATAAATAATGTTGTCATTGCAGGGTTAATATCATTCATAACAACATGATCAAACCGATTTTTCAGTAAGGCACAATGAGTTATTGCACCACCACCAGAGAATAAATCATATAAGTTTTTCTTTTTTGGAAACAATGAAAGAATGTTTTCTGCAAGTCTGTTTTTTGACCCTTTGTAAGGCAAACCATAATTCATTGTTTTACCTCCGACAATTCAAGCATTCTGTCTAATACAATTTTTATTCTTTCAAGAACCTTTTTATCTTTTCTGTAGTATCTGTATAACCAATGAATAAAGTCATGACACTGATTCCCAAGACAGAAAAAGTCTGATGGTTCAAGGTGCTGATAATATTCGGGGTTCAAGTTTGCATGATGAAGATTCCAACCTTTAGGGAGTTTTCCCTGTGTGATGAAGTCTTTTCCGTTCTGGTATTCCTTCATAGTCTGTCTGAAGTCATTCCAGATTTTTGTTCTTCTGAACTGTGTCTTGCTTTTCTGTTCAGCTGTGGGTGTTCCTTTTCTTTTATACATTTTTGCTCCAAGTTAAAAAAAATAAGGGAAGATTTTTTACATCTTCCCTTAATTAGTTACATTGGAACTGTGTTTCTATTCGTCTTTTACGAATAACTTACATACTGCAATAATTGCTGTTCCCACAATTGGAATTGCAGCATTGATTGCTACTGCGTATGCAGGCTGAAAGAATGTCACGAAGGCAACAGAAATTGTTTCAATTCCAGTTACAATGCCAGTAATAAGATTAAATACTTTGTTTGTCATTTCTTGAATCTCCTTATATTTAATTAGTTCTTCCGAACCCTTCACCCTGTGAAGGCATATCCATCATAGGTGCAGAACCGGGTTGACCCTGTCTTGTTGCAAGAGCTTTTGTCAGTCTTGTCTGCATATCAACTTTTGCATTCAAAGAAAGTGGTTTTTCTTTCTGTTCGATTGCGTTACCGCTTTTTACTGTATAATCAAACTTCATTTTCAGTTCTCCTATTTGATTGGATTTGCTGCACCAACAAGATTTGCAGCAGTTCCTGCAATGTCAGTGACAGGATCAAGAACCAAATCAACCCACTGTTTAGCAGCATTTGCTGTAGAAATTCCACCTTCTGTCTGTTTGCGTAAGAAACTTTTGTATCCTTCTACTGCGTTTGGATGTTCGTTCAAGAGGTTTGCAAGCTTCTGAACTTCGTCTGTCTTTAACTGAATAGCATTCAAGCCGACTGCATAATTCTGGTCAACTGCAAGATCTGAAAGGAATTTCTGAAGTGCCATTGCAGAGCTTCTTTCAAGTCCGAGTTTCTTTTCGAGTGTTGTGAGTGCCTGTGTATCTTCAATGTTTTTAATGTCTGCATTGAGTTGAGCAAAGTCAAGAAGTGTCTGTCCGTTTTTAGTTGTCCACCATTTAGAAGAAATATCTTCCTGTGCAGAACTTGTTCCGGCAATATCAGCTTCATTAATTGCAGCAGTTTTATTTGTTGTAGCATTTCTTGTTTTTGCTTCGCTTTCTTTTGCTCTTGATTCCTGTTCATCAACTTTACCAGAAGTTACTCTGTATCTCTTTTCAAGTGGTGAAAGTGTTTCTTCATCGCTGAAAGGTTTAACCCCTGTATATGCAGAAAGGTCATTTGCACGACCTTTGAAATAACTTCCAATAGTGTAGGCAAGTGCCTGACCATAAGAAATACCATTCTGTTTTGCATATTCTTCAAGCTGTTTATTTGTCAGTTTTCCTTTCAGTTTCTGCCATAAAGACTGTGCTTCTTCTTTTGTTCCGCCCATGTTGTTAACAGTTTCTTCAACAGCATCTTTTATTTCTGTTTGTTCAGGAGCTTTTTCCCCGCCTTCAAAATTCAATTTGAAATATTCCAAAGTTTTAGGACCAGGGGAATATTTGCCTTTTTTCCACATTTCGTATGCAGTTTTCATGTCATCATCTGAAGCTTTTCCATTCTTAATTCTTGTCTGCCATGTATCTTCTTCTTTTGGTGTTTCTTTTCCTGCATAGCGTGAATCACCTTTCATGGTATCTGTTGTATTGTTCTTGTCGAGTGCATCGGCAGTCTGTCTATCTTCGTTCGCTGTTCTGTCTGAAGCTGTAAGACCTGCAAACTGTCCAGCATCTTTTTTGTCTGCCTGTTCTCTTAATTTGTCTGCTGTTGCCTGTTTATATCCTTTGTTTGGATCATTGTTTTTTTCAGGAACAGTTTCACCCTGTGCTTTTTTTGCTGCATTCCATTGAGCTTCAGACATTCTGCTTTGACCTGCACCTGTCTGCTGGTTTGCTTTTTTGTATTCGTCATAACTGTTGTATAAGTTTGCCATTTGCTTAAACTCCTAATTTTTCTTCAAGTCTTTTTAGTCTGTTGTTTATGTCTGTTATCAAGGCAAGGTCAATCATTGCAACCTGTCTTGTATCAACAGTTTTAATTCCTTCTTCGTTTTCTACAACTGCGGATTCTGTCAAAGGATTTTCTTCCAGTTCCTGTGCCATACATCCCAGATGCAGTTTATCGTCTGTCATGCCTTTATCGTTGTATTCTTTCTGATATTCAGGTTTGTATCTGAATAAATAAGAATTAATTCCGTCAAGGCATTCAGAAATACTTCTACATTCTGACATTATTCCCCCTTTGACAGATTCACCTTTAAAGATTCCATTTTTCTAGGTTTGTATTTTTTGAAAAATTCATCTGTTGAAACTGCATTCTTTGTCTTTTCGTCGGAGAAAAAAGAAGCAACTCTGCCAGCAACATCTGCAATCTGTTGCATTCCCTGTCCTGACTGTTTCTGTCCTGCTTCAGCAGTGCTTATTCTGTCCTGATTGTATGCCCGCTGTGAATTAACATTATCTAACCCTGCATTGTAAGCTGCAGACTGTTGACCCTGAATATTATTGTTGTAGGCATTCTGGAAGGCATTAGAAGCATTGTTTCCGGCAAGAATTGCTGCAGCGTTTCCACTCTGACCCGAAGAACGAAGTGCAGACTGTTGCTGTGCTGCCGCCTGATTTGCCTGCTGACCTGCAAGTCTTGCTGTTTCTTTTGTTGCCTGATTCAGGGCATTCTTGTACCCTTCCGAACCTGTATAATTATTTATGGCGTTGCGATAATCTCCCATCTGTTTTTCTGCGTTTCTTCTTGCTGCAGCAGAACCACCGAAAATATTAGAAAGATTTTCACCAACACCACTCCAAAATTCTGACCAACCCATTTTTTATACCTCTTGTTTAATTAGTTTATTTTTAGAATCCTTTTTCAGATGTTATCTGAATTGTATAATCTGCTTTAATACTTGCCTGAATGTCATAGATTGCAAAATCCGATTCAAGCTCCAAAGAAACTCCGACAGACCTCTGTAATTTAGGCTGATAACGAAGATAAATAAATCCGTTGTTAGCATCCCAATCTTCTTTATTTATTAAGAATTCCTGTTCTTCACTTGTACAGGATTTGTTTGTTAAGGTCTGAACTTTAACCTTGATTTTTCCTTTTTCAGCTTTTTCGGTGAATGCACGAATATACCAGCAGTCAACTGTAGAAACTCTGTTCAATCCTGCACCAAAGAATTTTGTCGTAAGCTTCAAAGGAACTTTTTCAAAGTCAGGTCTTTCATAGAAAGAGAAAATCTTCCAAGTGTTGCCAGTTTTCAAGGCAATACATCCGTTATCCTGTGGAACAAAGTCTGTGACATTCTGTTCTTCAATCTTGTATACAAAAGATGTTCCGTCTGGTGTGTTGAAAAGAACATAGACTGCATCTTCTGTTGCAAGATAAAGACTGTTGTCATTTGGTGCGTATTTGTAATTGATTACAGATTTTAATTCAGTTGCTTCAAAGGCTGTTGAAAGGTTTCTGTCACCAGTAAAGGCAAGAACGCACTTTGTAGCAGGTGAAAAGAAGAACGCTGCCAAAGGTAAACAACCGATAAACTGTAAATCATCCACATTTACAATGGCATTATTAACATACATCAAACCATTGTTATATGTAGTCGAATAAATCAAACCATTACGGATAACAAAGGATTGACCCTGAATTACAAACCTTGCTTCAGAGTTTGCAACACCAGAACCGTAATAATAGGCGAGTAGTGGCATTCCTTCATAATAAATAAGATTGTAATATCTACCGTCTTTGATGTAGTCTGCACCTATCTGCGAATCGTAAAAAGTCGCAAGAAGTGAAGGTGTAAGAATAATATTTCCATCTGTAGAAACCGGATAGTTAACACCCTGTAAACTTGTTCTGTCAGAAAGTTTTTCATCTAAAAATTTATAGGCAGTTAAAAGACCACTGACCACAAGTTTAATCGTTCCTTCATATTTTGGAGTTTGCAAAGAATCTTCAAACCATGTAAAACAATCTAACTCTTGTGGAATTTTGTCACTTACTGCCAAATAACTAGATAAAGAGTTAATACAGAAAGGCTGGAAAATTTTGTTTCCATTTTTCATTGCACAATATAAAGGAACTGGATTGAAAAGTGCAGAAATATTTGGATCCATTAAGATTTCATAGTTTGGAGAAATAGCAGAAGCAACATACACAGGGTGTGTGAATGGTGTTCCAACAGTTCCAGAACCTAAAGACAATCTATTGTTCCAATCGTCAAAAATATGACAAAGTTTCTGTTCTTTTGTATCGTATGCATTCCAGTAAATAGTCGTATTCGCTACGATATATCTGTTATCAATAAGAGATAAAGGACAGTCAACAGTATCAACAGATTCAATTTTATAATATTTTTTATCTGAAGAACTTTTATAAACAATAAATCCTGCATCATTAAATACATTTCCTGTAATATTTGAATTTATAGGAGCATTGAAAAATGGTGTAAAATCTGAATCAACATCAAGCCATGGTACAAGCAATGTATTTGTCATGCTGATACCCGACATTTTATTGTTATTGTATAAAAATGCCCATTCTGAATAATTTCCAATTTCCCCAAGATAATGTTTACTGTTTACATAAAATTGATCATATACACCGTCTGTATTTGGTGCAGAACATCCTTCACCAAAAATGACAATGTCTGTATTCTGGTTTATTCTTGCATCAATCTGCGATGAATCAATAGAAATAGTTACAGGTTCATTATCATATTCACAGATACCATTTATATGAAATCTGTATTCATCCATCAAAACATGAATACTATTTGCAACAATATTTGCAATAGAAACTGTTTTCAAAGGTGTAAATGAATAATTTGAACCTGAAATTTCTAATGAATATAAATATGTAAAAGTTCCATTCTGAAAGTTTGGATTAATAAAATAACTATGGTGTGGAACATTTGCAGCAATGTAAGATTCTGAAATTTCAAATAATTGAAAATTAGAAAATACACCAGAAGCTTTATTTAATACAACTGGTTTACAGATTTTAGATACATTTCCTATTTCGTTTTTATAACTACCATCAAGACCAGGCTGAATAATTATTCTGTAAGTATCTGCATAACTAACAGAAAAATATTTAATAGACTTTTGATCCCACACTGAAGTAGTAAAACTTTTAACATAGTTTTCATCATCTAAATAATTTTCAGCTGGTTCTGTTTCAGATGCTTTAATTAAAATAATTCTGTCTACAACATACTGTGTATCATCAATAACAATGACAACAATATAATCTCTTACAGAATAAATAAAATAATTATCAGGATTACTTGAATAATTTATCCCTTTTGAAGAATTTCCATAATGAATTCTTTTATAAGCTAAATCAATATAGACTTCTCTGCCATATTTATCTAATACAAACTTACTGTTTGAACTTGTCGGAATGAATTCAGTTTTTACAAGTTTTCTCTGATTGTTAAAATAAGGAATTTCTTCAAGAATAACATCATTTTTTTTGAATTGTTTATCTTTGAAAGTATAGACATTCCCTTCTTTATCAATGACAGAACCTGTCTTTTCCTGTTTGAAAAGTGGAGAAAGTCCGCCATTGAAGAAAGGTGCATTTCTTCTGTTGAAACCTGCAAAGTCAGAAATTTCTGCTTTGTTTGTGTTCAGGTTCAAAGAATCCTGTAAATTAATATTTAATTGTGTTGCGTTGCTGTTTGCCATAATTACCAACTGCCCCCGTCATAAACATTTGTTATTCTTACAGTGTTTGATACATCCCGATTAAGTGTGTCATAGAATGCCATTTCTTCTGCATCTGCAAGAGCAATCAACCCTGAAGAATCTGCATTCTGTTTTGTCTTGTATGCTACTGCCAGCATATATGCCATGTAATTAAAATAAAAATTACTAGGGAATGATAATTCTGTGTCAGTGTATACAGACTTGACTACAAGTTCATTGTCATCATTCAAAACTGTTACACCATAACCAGTGTTTGGATCTGCTTTATTGAATCCAATCAAAGAATAAAAATCTGCATCTGAAATGAACTTTGAACCATTGCAGCAAAGGTCATAATTGATAGTGTAAAGGTCACCATTTAAAACAGTGTTTTTTGTTGGGTCTGAAATTTCAAAAGAAGGTGTAATTTCTTCAGAAGTACATTCCCAGATTCTTAAATCATCGCCAGTTTCTTTATAAGGCACATACACAAAGAAGAACCCATCCGAGAAAGTCCAAACATCTTTATTTGTCATGTCATAACCTTCTGGAACAGTAATTTTCAAACCGTCTGCAATTTTTCTTCTGAATGTTCCTTCTGAAAACTCACTTTCTTTATAAACATTAAAAATGTTTTCTTCTGTGTTCTTGAAGAAGTAAATTTCATTGTCTTTCTTTGCAAGCTTGAAAAGACCTTCTGAAATATCTGCAAAAGTCTTTTTGATTAAATCTACATAAATAACAGAATCTGTTGTCTGAACAACTGCATATTTTCTGCCGAGTAACCCGAATTCAATTTCTTCCAAATCAACGCCAATTTCCACAGGTTCAGTTTCTATTCCCTTTGCAACATTACGAACATAAACACCGCCATCTTCGTTCACACAAAGAAACCCGTTATTGTTACAGTCAAGAATCAAATCTTCAACTGTTTCAAGTTTTCTGTCAGGTGCATGAGTTGTTAAAGTTTGTGGAATAGGGAAATACTCAATTTCTGTTTCATTGGCATCTGAACCGCCATAAAAACAAATCTGATTGTTAATTATTTCATAGCGTTTTGATGCAACACTTTCAGAAGGTGATTTTCTCATTAATCTGCTTTTATCTGCTCCAACAGTAACAGCTGACAACTGGTAAAAGTCAGAAGGCAAGTAATAAAAACATTGATTCATTTTTTCATCAACTTTGACAAGTTCTTCCACTTTCAAAGTTTTCAAATAATATTTATCACTGTTATTTATAACAATCTGATACAGTTTTCTGTAAGCTTCATTCAGAAGGTTAATCTGTTCATTCCAACTGATAAAAGAACTATTTTCCAAATCTGCAAGCTGTGATGCCCGCTTTAATATGTCTGAACTTTTATATGTAATCATATATTAATACCTCTGCTTAATTAGTTATTTTTTAGGGCATAAAAAAAGACCTTCCCAATTAAGAGAAGGTCTTTATTTCAGTTGTTAAGAATTACTTAACAACTATGCTGTAGCAAGTGCCTGAAGATCGTCTGTGTTGTAGAAGTTCCCTACACCACATTTTGCAGGGTTTGTGATTACGAATGAACCGTAAACATTGATACCTACTACAGTTGTAGGACCGTCAACGCCTGCTGTTCCTGGCTGTAAAGTCAAGATGTCATCAATGAGCAATGCATATGGTTTGTCTGAAGCTGAACCATCTTCAGTAAATTCTTTTGAACCTGGTTCATTTCCTGCAATACCTGTATCAAGTGCCTTTTCAGCATTTGAGTAACCAACAAACTTAACTTTGTCACTGTCAAGGATGTAGAAACGACCAACAGGACAGAATGGATCATCAATGATGTTTTCAATGAAGTTTGTTGAGAATGCAGCTGTCATTTCAGCAACTCCGGCATTGATTGTTTTCTTTGCCTTTGAGCTTGTCTGTGTAAAGTAGCTGTTTGTTGTGTCAAGGTTAGTAGACATATTTGCCCAATCTTCGTCATTCATAAGAATGATGTCAGCTTTTGAACCCTGACGGCGTACTTTACGAAGAAGTTTCTGAACAGCAACTTTCTTTTCTTCGTTTACTGCAGAACCGTCATAGTATGCACCACAAAGGGCATCCTGATTTGCTGAACGGTCAACACTGAAGAACTTTGTTTTAACATAAGAAGTCCAGTTTGCTCCAGTACGTTTTGCAACGTTTGGAAGCCATCCTGCAAGACCCATTGGAAGAAGTGCTTCTGCACCATTCATTGCACCTGCAACACAAAGAACGTTTGAAGTTGCGAGTGCAGCAGAAGTTACAGCACCTTTTGCAATTGCTGTAATTGCGTTTCCGTTTGCTTCAGTAATTGCCAAAGTAACGATAACAGCAGAAGAAGTGATGTCTGATTTTACATCAATTTCCATTCCTGGAACGAATGTCATCATTGCATATTCAGGAAGGCTTGAAATAACAACAGATTCACCAGAAGCAACATTTGATGCAGGTTTCCAACCTGAACGACAAACTTCACCATAACCACGACCATACAAAGCTGTTGCAAGAACTTTCTGAATCTGATCAAAAGAAGTGAAAAGTTTTGCATCTGCAATACGACAGAAAGCACCTCTGTTTGTCTTTGACTGTAATTCCTCTTTTGCAGAGAAAGAAACAGCACCGAATACCTGTCCAGGAGTTACTGCAAACTGTGCTGTAGCACCTGTTTTTGCTGCGTTGGCGAGTGCCTTTGTATAGTCACCACCAACACCACCATTGAAGCCTGCGAGAGCAGGGAAGTTGTAAGACTTACCTTCAATACGTTCTTTTCCAATTTTACCGAAAATTGGAGAGTTACGGAATAAAGAAGATTCTACTTTATCACCGTACCATTCTTTCAAAACATTAAGCATTTCATTAGCCATATGTTTAATACCTCTCTTTTAATTTTTTCTAAAGTTCGTAGCCTTTGAAATCTTTTTTGATTTCAGCTACTTCTTCTTTAATTTTTTGTGCTTCTTCTTCTGACAATTCCCCATCATCAAATAAAGAAGGCTGTTCTTCTTCAATATCTTCTGAAGCTTTTTCTTCTGTTTCTGCAGGTGTTTCTTCTGCATCTACAGTAGTTTCAGTTTCTTCAGAAACCACAGTTTCACCATCAACCTTAACTTCTGTATTTCCGTTTTCATCTTCAGTCAATTCAACTGTAGAATCTTCAGGAATACCAAGTTTTGCTTTTACATCCGCAATCTGCTTGTCTACCTGTTCAATTAAAGCATCAACATATTCTTCTTCAGAATAAGGCTGCATTCCTTCTGGAGCAGTATAGTCTTTGAATCCGTTGAATGCTTCTCTTGACAAGTCAAGTGATTCATCGTTTTCCAAAGCACGAAGCTTTTCATTGTATGGATCAAGTTTTTCACCATACTTTGAATGGAATTCTTCGAATGCTTTTTCATTTTCTGCGGCTGCAGTAGGTTTGATGATTTCTTCAAACAAAGTGTTTTCCAACTCTGCAACTCTGTCACTCTGTGTTTTGTACATTTCACGCAGTTCTTCTGTTTCCCCTTTCAGGAAGTCGATTGCCTGTCTGAAATTGTCTAACACATCGTAAAGAGCATTGAATTTTTCATCATCCATTGTTTTACCTCTCTTAATTAGTTACAGGATATATAATTAGACATTCTGTGTGTTCATGTCTAAATCTGAATTAAAAGCAGAATTGTCAACAGGTATGTTTCCGATGTCCGGTTGAACCTGTGAACCTTCTCCGATTGGAAGTTGTTCCTGTGGAATTTCTTCACCCATTGGAGCATTCTGACCTTCTGCCAGTGCTGTCTGCTGGTCTATATAAGACTGCTGCAGATTGTGTGTCTGTTCTGTTGCTACATCATAAAGTTTTGAAAGCTTTTCGATGCTTTCTCTGTTTCTTTCATAGTTAGCAGCTCTTAAAGATAACTGTGTGTTAAGGATTTCATCGCAAAGCATATCCAGAGGGATATATTCTGGGATTTCATAAATATCATTCTTGATACAGTCATCAATGATAGACAAAACTGCATTAATCGAATTGTTAGAAATAGAGAATCCGCCCTGTAAGTCTGGAATTTCCATAAACTGTGAAATTCTTGACTGTGGAATGACACCCGCCTGACTTAAAGCAAGAAGTTGCTGAAGTTTTGTAGAAGGGTCTTTTGAAAGAGAATCTGCAGCACTGAACTGAATCTGCATTTTCTGAACTTCTTCAACAATGTCTGCCCATTTAATATCAAGTCTTAATGAATCTTCTGGGAGAATGTTTTCATCTTTAGGGAAAACTCTTAAACAGGTTTTTGCAATGTCGACATATGCTCTGATTACCTGATTCAACTGTGTTTCAAAGCGATCACTTTCTACATTTTCCATAGTCTGCAAAGCAAGTCCAGATGCATTTGCACCCATGATGTTTTTACTCTGTGCAGACAACTGCGAAACACCGACCATTTCATAAGCCTGATTTTTCAACTGTTCAACAAGTGAAATATACTGTGAATCAATGAAAGCAGGTGCAGCAACTGTTACAGGTGAGCCTGTCATATTTGGTGTAGTAGTGTACTGAACAATATTTCCGACTTTGTTATTCAGTGAACCAGATTTGATGTTTGAACCTTCTGGAACAAAGAAAGTCATTGCCGGATTCAGCTGGGATGCATCTTTAATCTTGTTCATCAAAGAATTGATTTCAAGCTGAATAGTGAAAAGCATATCAACAACCGAAAGGGAAGTGTTGCCCATAATCGGGTTATTGTAATGAATACGGACAAACGGTGTTCTGTTTCCGTCATAACCTTCAAGAATATAAATATTAAGGTCTGGCAGACAGTGTGCTTTTGTCTTGTTTACAACATCATAATAAACGCCATAAGTAACATATTTGATGTTCTTTTCTTTGATTTTCTTTGAAAGCTTTTCATCAAGCATTGTTACTGGGAAATATTTTCTTTCGTAGTAAGTGCGTGTAATGTTATTGTATGTAATTTCAGCAGGTCTTTCATAAACCTGGTATGGCAATGCTCTTGTAATTGCTTTGTTGTCCGGGTCAATGTAACAGTAACCAGTATCAAAAATACATGAATCCCTGAAAGCTTCAGAAACCTTTTTATTTACATCTTCAATGTCAAAATACTGGTCAAAAAACTGCTGTGCCTGTTTTACAATACAAATATCCTGATAACTGCCATTAATACAGTTAAAATATGGTCTAACTTTTGACTGTGCAATTTTAGAATGCAATGTATCAATACAAGACTTGATGACATTCAGTGAAGGTGTCGGTGTTGTATCTGCGTTCACTTCTGATGTCAGATTATCGAACCCTGCACAGGATGGATTCTTGATATTTTCAAGGTCCATCTTTTTTGTATTGTTATAAAGACTGTAGTTTCTGTAGTATTTGAATCTTCTCTGCTGATTAAGTGATTTTAATTCAGCAATGTTTCCTTTCAGTTCTTCTTCTGTAAGCATTTTTTAATACCTCTTAAATAATTAGTTATTACAGAATTTATATTTTTCTTAATTCGCTTAAAATCGTTGTTTTTAACGGTTTTTTGTCAGAGTTTGACAAATAACACCAACTTTGATAAATACCCCCTATATTTTCAATCCTAGGGGCATTTTTGGGGGTATTTTATAACGATTCAAACGCAATATTTGACGATATACAAGTTTTAATTATGAACTGCTGTCCAGTCATAAGTTGGATAGTTACTTGTAGCTTCAAAACTATAGATTTGAATTGTAAATCCTGTATTAGTTTTATTTGTTACTGTGTAACTAGTGCGGGCCCAGCCACTACCATTAAAAGTGCTAGTAATATTAATTGAATAATCACTATCGCTAAAACCTTCTAAAAAAGTTACATCTAAAGATTGTTCTCTGTTAGCTGCTCCTTTTTGTGAGAAGGTAACACTTCCTGTTTTTGTTTTAGAATCAATTTCTGCCTTTGTTTTTGCAGCACTCCATACATTGCCAGTAGTTGTTCTTGTATCATCAATTACATCTTCTTCTGGTTCCGCATAATTTGTTGCTTTTATAATAAAATCCTGTGCAATTGCTGCCATTTGTACGGTGTTACTCTTGCCGTAAACTTTTGTACTTTCGTCTATTTTCAAGTTGCCGTCTGTATCTGTTTCACCATCTGCAGCATCGAGCTCTATAGCAAAATATTCACCGCTTGCTGTACTTGAACGAACATTTGCAGCACCTACCTTACCACCTTTTTTAAATGCTCCTATATTGGCTGCTGTATATTTACTTGCATAATCGTCTATACCGAATACACCCGTAATATTAGGCAAGCCCGCCGCTATAAGCTCGTTAAGGTTGCCATTTGCACCCTGTGGAACTCTATCCCGATAATCAGGAACCTTGAAAGAACTGGCATCAAGAATATAGATTGCAGGTAATTTTGCATAAAGTTCTGGATAATCTGCTTTTAAGTAAGTAGAACCATCACATTTCAAGAATCCTGCAGGAACTACATTACATGGGTTTAAAATAACTGTTCCGATTGGAAGTCCTGCACCAAGTCCGACATATAATCCGTCTGCTTTTCTTTCAAGGGCATTTCCTTCATCTTCAGAAATTGCTGTTTTTGAATCTACTTCGCTTTTTGTGTAATAGTCAGATAAATCTACAGAAGAACCAATAGGGATAAAAGTTTCACCATCCCAGCAATAGTTACTGCTTTCTGTTGTTACATTCCACACATCACCTGTAGTGTTTCCTGTTTCTGGTAAATCTGCAAAAGTTGAAACAGAACCCTTAAAGGTCATTGTTTTAATATCGCATGAGATAACACCATCTGCTGAAATTGTAATGTTATAACCTTCTGTCAGTTTTTTCTGAACGACATCAAGCATATTAACTTTGATTACATTTCCAGCTTCATCCAAAGAAAGAACCATTGAACCTGTCAAAGTTTCTTCTGTAGTGTTCTGAAGCTTTAAGACAGTATCAACAATAACTTCTGCATTGTTCTTTGGTTTTATTGCGTTTGCTCTGCCTTCAACAGTTTCCCATTTTGCAGTTCCCGCTGTTACGTCAATCGGGATGAGTTTCCCCTGTGCGTTGTAACCTACAGCTTTATCTGATTCAATAACTTCTGCATTTGGAAGGCTGTTGACCTGAACATTTTCAGCTTCAAAGTCATTATGCAGATAGTTCAATTCTGTCTGTAAATCCCCGATATTCTGTGTAAGTGTTTTGATTTTATCTTCTAACTGTCTGATTTTAACTTCAGAAGTTTCATTCCCTAAAGTCGGATTGTTCTTAAATTCCATTGTTATACCTCTGTTTAATTAGTTTTTTAATCCCATGTAACGCCTTCAAAAAGTCCTTCGTCATTATTTGTGTCTTTTCTCTGTGGTGTGATTGGGTTCATGTTCGGGTTAACAGTTGGATCAATAATCTGTGCCGGTTTGTTCTTTTCATCAATTCCAAGAATTTCAACACAGAAGTTTCTGGAAGCATAACGCAATGCTGCTTCTATATCTCCATGATATAAGTCCTCGTCAATTTCATTTAAGATAACATCTGTCTGACTATCCCTTTTGTAAAGAATCTGTTCAAATTCATCCTGAACAATTCCACCTTTCAAAATCTTAATAACACCAGTTCTTGAAAGTTCTGCAAGTTGCTGAATTGAAAACATCTTGTCTGTTTTGTAAGCTTTGCAGACATTCGGAACGTGATATTCCCTTGTTAATTCCCAAAGGTTGTCCAGTTCGTTGTTATCACAAATTACCTGTACATGAGTTAAATCAAATTCGTGGTTCATGCTTTGAGCAAGTTCAATTGCCTGCTGTCTTATTGTGATAATTTCTGAACATATTTCGGTAACTGACATATTGTTTTTCTTGAATTCAAGAGGAACAAAACCCACTCTTGAATATTTAGAAGCAATTAAACAGGCAATGGCGTTGTTATCAACGCCACCCCAGTCAACACCGATATAAATATTTGTTGGGATGAAGTTTTCTTTCGGCATAGTTTCAAAAGTCTGGAAACCTTTATAAACCTGACTTTCTCTGTCATATGCTCCCATAATTCCAAAATATTCACGCTGAATGAAAGTTGAATCTTCTGCAACTCCCGCAAGCTTTGCAGCACGAGGAACAATTTCCTCTTTGTTTGCTGCATAAGGGTTATCCCTAAAGGTCCACGAATAACGTTTAGTATTGGGATTGTTCCAAAGGTTTTCACTAAAGTGGTGTGGTGCTCTAGGTGGTGTTCCTGTAAAAATAAATTTAGGGTGTGCAAAAATGATTGTAGTTGGTGTTATCGCTTCATATACCAGATAATTTAAATTGTTCTGGTGTCCGACCTCATCAATGATAATTACTTTATTCTGGAAACCTCGACATTTATCTGCTTCAGCTTTGTTTGCATTTCCCCTGAACTTAATTGAAGAGCCGTTTGCGTATTCAATATAACCGTCAGAAGAACTTTTTCTTTTAATTACAAGTCCATATTCGTCAGACAAATCTACACATAACTGATACAGCTGTGAAATTGCATTTGTAAAAGTAAGATTGACATATAAACATGGTGTATCTGGGTCTGCACAGGAAGCAACAAGAATTCTGGCATTAAGCTGGGATTTTCCCGACTGTCGACCACAGATAATTTCAATTGTTTCATCCACCTGATTATCAAAAACTTCCTGTTGTTTTGCAAAGAGTGTAGAACGGATTCTATACTTCATAAAATCCTGGTCTTTTGCCATTGCTTTGTTTGCTTCCTGGTCTAATTTATCAAGCAATGCTTCAGAAAACATACTTGATGCAAGAGTACACCCTGCTTTTGAGTTTGGATCGCTTAAAGCTTCATCAAGAAAAGTTTTGATAAACTTCTGAAAATATGTCTGTCCGTTTTTGTCGGGTTCGGTCAAAGATTCTTTAATATACTGCTGAACTTCAGGAGTAATTCTGTTTATAACACTTCTTTTGACACCTGACTTTTTTATCCCTTCGGGTGTCAAAGCAGTTTTAATGCCTTTTTTGTTATAGTTTTTGTGTCCTTTGCCATCACCTTTATTTCTGCCACTTGTAGAACTGCCCATTTATTTAATCTCCAAAGAATCAGAAATCCAATCTGTGACCACTTCTTTTTTTGTTTCCTGGTATGTTTTCATTTTGATAACTGTTCCATCCAGTAAGTAAATATCAATTCTTAAATCCGGGTTATCATTGCATTTCTGTATAAGTTTTTCTAAAAAATTAAAATCAGCATGAGAAGAAAGGAATTTCTGTTTTTCTTCATATTCTCTTTTCTTCTCTCTGATTTCTGCATCCGCTTCTTTTTTCCACTGTCTGTATTGTTTCCATCTTTCAAACATTTTCTTTGCTCCTTATGTTTTTAGTTAGGAACAGGATGATTTTCCCATTCTGTGTCATAGTTATTTTCACGCATAACATTCTGTGTATAGCGACCCTTTGAACTTGACTGCATATATGTTTTGAATTGTTTGGGGTTCATTTTGAACGAATACC
The DNA here is from genome assembly GCA_024402695.1 of Treponema sp. Lineage (GTDB taxonomy): Bacteria > Spirochaetota > Spirochaetia > Treponematales > Treponemataceae > Treponema_D. Next base: position 23,598 of record JAKSTG010000031.1, read on the forward strand.
ATTCATTACCGCCTACATACTTGACCCAGCACAGCCCCTGTTTAGGATCATATTTAACTGAATCAACAGCAGAAGAACGAACTTCTTCTGTAACGTTTCCAGTATCTTCATCACCACGACCGACATTCTCACCTTTCCACATTCTGGCGTTTCCTTCTGGTCTACTGCCTTCCTCGTAGTTACGCATAGAGTAGACTTTTGATACATTCAGATTTTTATCCTGTGCAAGTTTCTTATTGATTCTTGTAGTCTGGTCTGATGCTACATTGTTTAATATCTGGTCCATAAAGCCTGAAAAGCTTCTTTTTGAAGTTTTCGCTTCATTGTTTTCTGTTATTGCTTTGTTGTTGTTTTTAAGTAAGTTGGTGAATATGTTTTTTATAAATCCATTAGCCATGTCTTTTAACCTCGTATAATTAGTTAAAAGAGAAGGACCACCTAGAAAGACGGGAAACATTTAAGGGTATCTTTCCAAGTGGTCCAAGGAGCAAAAATATGTCAAAGTCAGTATCTCGATGACTTCATATAATTAGTTTTATTTGATTTTAATCAAACCAGCCTTCTGCTTTAAATATAAAATCAGGATCTTGAATTTCTTCTGTGGTGTAGATTTTACTGTTTTTTATATAAATAGGGTTAGTTTTCAATTCTGCAATAACTTCTTCTTCAGAAAGTTCTTCTGTAAAAACGATATTTCTTTCTGTTTTTGAAACAGCAGATTCATAAGAACTGCATTTTTCTTCGAACTGTAACTGATGCCCATACACAATTCCAAGCATAGGCAAATACAAATAAGATGACAGTTTCTGCGGTCTTTTGTGATGGGATACAATATCACGTTCAAAAATAAGGGATGTCAAATCTATTGCTTTTCCTTCAACATCAATGTATATCCCTTTTTTTGAAGCTTCTTTTTTTATCATGTTTTTTGATGCAAAAAGCATTGAAGAAAACATTTTCTGGTATGATTTTTTATCAGTATAGTGTGACAGTTCCCATACTGTGAAAGCTGTTTGAAACCTTTGTTCATTCAGTTCTGCAATCTCTTTCGAAGTCAATTTCTAAAACCTCTCTTAAATTGAGTGGGTCGGAATTCCCGAACAACTCAAGTGATGTTTCATGAACTGACTTCCCGTTGCGTTCATTTTCGATAAAAATATTATTAGCAATCTCCGCCTTGTTCATGGTCCGTCTTAATAGAGAAATTGCCTGTTTGCCGATTGTAGGATCTACTGTTTTTAATCTTTCTGTAAGTAACTGTTTAATATATGGCAATCCGTACCAGTCAAGAAGATAAACAACAGAAAGCAATTTCTTCCATCTTTCAATGTTTGTAATAGTTTTAATTGCTGTTGTTCCTTCATCCGAATAACAGATTGATTTTATGTTTAATGATTTTTTATTAAAAAAACTAAATGCCCATGTTTGGGGAATTTCTTCACCAAAGAACAACCCGCAGGGATATTCGGGAAGCATTTCATATGTTTTTTTAAGTATAGCAGTTTTTATGAATTTCCCCCACATGAGATTATTATTCCCGTTTTCAACACATTTTCTGACTTCTTTGTTTGTGAAGTTGAAATTGTTTGATTTTCCTACAATCTCGCATTGTGTTGTATAAAGGTCATATTTATTGTTTGGTTGAAAGTTTTTAATAAAATAAACAAATTCCGAAGTGATATAATCATCTGCATCAAGAAAGAAAATCCAAGAAGTAGAACAACTGTTACATAGATTTTTTCTTGCTGCAAAAACGCCTTTATTTTTCTGCTGGATAATAACCGGAGCAATTCCGCATTCATACGCAGTCTGTTTTACGAGTTTATTATATTCTGCAGAATCGTCATCAACGCAGATTAAGACATCAACGCCTTTTAAATTCTGCAAGCTTGTAAAACATCGCTTTAATTGTTCAGCTGTGTTTTTATACGTTGGAATTGCAATTGTTATCATTTGATTCATTCTCCCATAACAAAGCATGAACAGATACAGGATGGGCAAGAGTAGGACCTTTCACTGCATCTTCACGAATTGGAAAAGCGTATAAATCGCCATTTTCAGCAACTCCATAAGGTGCAAGAAGTGTGTTTGTTTTGCCAATAAATACTGCAACCTGCCAATTTTTAGAACGATTAAGACCGAATATTTTCAGCGTATGACTTGGATTGTAGTATTCTTCTGGTGTCTTATAATATTTGTGTGGTTTCTTCTGGACCTTGAACCATAACTTTTTAATTTCCTGTTTTTTTTCTTCAGAAGGTTTTTCGAAGATAGTATAGTTTACAAGAACAGAACCAGGAAAGACTGTATACATTGAGTTAGGGTAGAAACAGTGATTCATATCATTTATTGTATCTGCCATCTGTTTTGCTTTACTGCTCATTGTTCTGGTTCTCCTTAATCTGTTTTACTTCGTTTTTTAATTCTGTTATCTGTTCAAGAATTTCAGTTTCTAAAGATAATAAAGCAGCATTAATCTGCTGCGGTGTTGCTTCTCTGATAGTCTGCATTTTTTACATTTCCCCTTATTTGTATTGTTTATCCTCTGCAAAAAAGATAATTCCCACGAATGAAAGAATTATCAGAACTGCACCAAAGATGATGAAGGGCAGTGAATAACTGTGAATTATTTCGCCTGTAGTTTCGTTGTATGTAGGAATATTTCTTGCAATAAGAATCAAAGCAAGACCAATCCCTGAAACAATGAAATAATAGACAGTATGTAATCCGCAGTATTCATCTGCATTCATTTTTGCATTACTCCCTTTATTAATTAGTTAACTTGTACTTCATATGTTTTGCATAAACTTCATCAAGGTCTTTACAGAATTTCTTTCCTAGTTTTTTTCTCCATTTTTCATCCTGCAAGACTTCTCTTAACTTCTTAATATTATCAATTCTATAACTGTTCAAAATAAGCTTATTCCTATACTTTACTTGTCCGAAAAGCATATTAAAATCGTCTAGTTCCCAGTGATAAGCACCGTTATAATACCAGGAAGAAACAATACCTTTGTCTATGCAGATATAAAGAAGTTTTTCTATTTGTGCCTTCAGAAGCTTTATTTCTTCCTGTGTCTGTTGGATGCAGACTTCACATTGTTTATTCATTCTTTCATCTCCCAATGGTCACAGAAATCACAATCAAAGTCCGAGCAACCTTTATAATCATTAAAATATTTCTTACAGTTTTCACAACACTTCATTTTCTCAATTTGTTTTTTCAGTTCTTCGTTTTCTTTTTCAAGTTGGTGGAAGTCGTTTTTTAACCATCCCATTTGCCAACATCTGAAAAGAAAATTATCAAGAACTTGCATTTCTTCTGGTCTACTTTCAATGTTTGTAGCATCTAGAATATGCTCTCTTGCTCTTTTAATTATTTCAAATCTATCATCACAACATTCAATTAATCTTATATTTTCTTCGTCTGTCATTTCACTTTTCCTCTACTTAATTTTTTAATCTTCAAATCTTCTCCTTTTGTTGTTTGTTTGATTGGGCAATTAGGAAGATAACCATTTTGATGCATATTATTATTTAATACGATGTATATTTTCATTTGTATCTGCGTATGATTTCTCACAATAAAGGACCGTTTTTTATTTCCTGCAATAAGCAACTTTTTCCCGATAATTGACCATTTTTTTACATCAATAAGCAACTTTTTCCCGAACAATAAGCAACTTTTTCCCGATAAAATGCGGTTTATAAGCAACTTTTGCCCGATATTTTGCACCCTTCCAAATATTTTCTAAATTCACATATAGTAAAATCTGGAGCAATTATAAATTCGTCTGGTACAGGCATTATTATCCCCTTTGTACAAAATCAATATTAGGAAATAAATCAATGTTAAATCCCCATATTAAACCGATTAATTTCGCTATCCAATAACCAATAATAAAAACAAACTGAATTATCCAAGAAGTTCCGACAATGATATCGAATATAGAACCGTATGCTTCTAGCAATAAATCAATAACCGATAAAACTATTTGAATTATCAAAATAGTAAAATAGATTTTCTCAAACATTTTTTACCCCCTTATGTTTCTGCACCCATCTTTTTCTGTTTTCGTTTTTTCGCTGCTGGTCTTTCTCATAGTTCTGGATCAGTAAGAAAATACCGTCACCCCCTCTGTCATGAGTTGCCAGTTTATAGGCATCCGAAAAAACTTCCATGTCATCACTTAACAACAGAAATACAACTCCTAATAAGCTTTGATAAGTTGTAGTCCTGTTTCTTCGGTGAATCATTCTTTCACCTTCTTTGACAAGCAATCTTTTTCCCTCTTTCATTTTTCCCCCTTGATTCTTGCCTTGTTCTTTTTCAGGCAGTTTCTCAACGCCTGTTCTATGTCTATTTCTTCAAGTCCTGCGACAATTAAAATGCACATTATCACATCTGACATTTCAGAAATAAAATCCTTGTATTTTTCCGATAACAGAAATTTGTCCTGAAAATCTGTCTTTGAATAACTTTCTGAAGCTTCTACAACTTCACCTGCACAATGCTTGATCATATTCATGACAGTGACCGGTTCAATGTTTCTTGCGTTTGCAATTTCCAGTGCCTGAAGGCTCATTTTGTTTAAGTCAATCATTTTGCACCTTCCCGGATATATCTTTTTGTAAATCTGTCATATTTAAAATCAATGTCATAAAAATCTTTTAAGTGTTCTTTATCCCTAAAAAAACTTCTTCTAGTTGTTTCAAATCTTTTTAGAAAATCTTTCAAAGAAACTGATTCTACATTCATAAGATAAATACATCTGTCAAATACCTGGTAAGTTCCGCCTTTGTTCATTTTCTAACCCCTTGCAATTTCCTTTTTTCTTCCAGTATCGAAGTCATACTGTTTTATGCTTGTATACACATAACCGCCATGTTTTATTGCAATCTGTTGTAAATTGTGTTTAAGCTGCAATGGGGTAGAATATAACCACCATTCAGGATCATCAAATAAATTGCCCGGTTCATGACCAGTTATGAAATACAGGTTTTCTCCATGCTCACTTCTTCTGTATACATTCATACTTTTTCTGTTTTTGCTCCCTTTCTAATTTTTCCCATTCTTTAGCAATTTTTTTCCCCTTTTCAGAAAAAACAATACAATCTGTTTTTTTATAAATGCAGTTTTCACATTCATTCGGGCAAACATACCCTTTGAAGATTTCTGGAACACTCATTTATTCATCATCCTTCTTTCTTCTGGAATAGGTTTAAAAAGTTCAACAGGATCAATCCCTAAAACTTCACACACACAGCAAAGGGAAGTGCCACGAAGCATTTTGTGACCATTTGCAAACTTTGAAACTTCCGTTCTGCTCATAAGACATTCATCTGCAATAAAACCTATGGTCAGATTTTTCTGTTTTCTAATCTTCTGGAAGTTTTCAGAAAATCTATGATAAAGTTGTTTCTGTGTCATATTTACCCCCGTTTCCAAACTTCTTCCACAATTGCTCTTTCTTCTTCAGGTGTATATTTTTTCCCTTCAGAATCCATGCCATAGAAAATACGGAATGTTTCAGGTGTGATGTCTTTTCTCCCGCATCTTTCGCAGATATAGTATTCATCCCATGACTTATGCTTCCCGTCTTTTTCTGTCCATTCATACATCTTTTTTATAAAAATGAGTTTAGGAAGAACATCTTTATATGTAATTGATCCAGTAGGTTTAAACTCCTTTTTACAATACGGACAGTATGAAAACTTGTTTTCTACAGTCAGTTTTCGCTGCTGAACAATAAACTCTTTGATTTCCATTTTTTATAATTCCCCCAGATATTCATCGAATTCGAATAACTTGTGACAGTTATCGCATTCATATTTATTTTTGTTCTGATTCCAGAACACCTTCATTTCTGCCTTACATGATGGGCATGGCTTGAATGAATAAACTTTTTTTTCTTCAGGTTTTTCTTCTTCTGCTTTGGTTTGTTTGGATTGAAAATTGTAGAAGTTTTCAATATCGAAGTTACCAGGAAGAAGATTGTAAAAGCTCTTTGACTTTACCAATGCAAAGAAGTTCCATTTGTTTTTTAAGTAACACTGTTCATTTTTGTAGACAGTTACAAAGTTCTTACACGCCTGAACAATATCCTGTGAAGAAAAGTTTTTTAATTCTTCTGAATTGTGAATGTAAGAAATTGCATTCTTGAAGTCAGTCTGCAGGAATGTAAGTTCATTTCCCTTTGAACAAGGAAGTCCAGCTTCTTTGAAGATATTGAAAATCTTATTTGAATAATTTTTCTGTGAATCGGTGAGTGTGGATGGTGCATCAGATACAGATACATACTCATATTCAGATACATATTCAGAATCAGATACATATTCAGAATCAGATACAGAATCATATTCATAGTGTGAATCTAGGGGGAGATTTTGGGAGTTTTGGGAGTTCCCAAGAATACCCAAACTACCCAGAAGGGAAAGTTCTTCTTCTGTTGCTCTTCCTTCTTTTGCGTGGTTTTTTGCTCTCCATATTTTTTGATTCTGTTTTTTTACTTCATAAGAATCCGAATCTGCATCCATTCTATCTTTCAACTTTCTCCACAATTCAGCATGAAGAACATCTTCAAACTGTGGTTCTGTTTCGTATAGACCATAATTAATGCAGTACATTGCCCACTGTGTTTTTAATTCTTCTGGTAAGTGGTCAATAAAATCTGCATGAAAAACAAAGCTTTCTCTCATGGCATCCCACCTTATTTATTTTCCTGAATAAGCTTGTTCAACAAATCTTCAAAATTAAAATCAGTACAATAAATCTGGTAAGTGTGACCTTTTTTCTGTACTGTGAATCCTTTACCATAGATTTTTTCACTTTGTACTGTTGCTCTTGTTTTCTTCTGGTTCATTGCCATGATGACATTTGCAGAAAGCTTTTTCTTTTCTTCTGGAATTCCGTCTTTATATTCTTTTTCAAGAAGTCTTACTGCATATCTTTGATTAGCAATGTAGTTAGAAGGTTTGTGTAACATTGCAGAAATCTGTGTGTCTGTGCATCCATATTCTTCTGTAAGCTTGTCTGCAGCACATACAATTTCATATGCTGACATTTCCTTTCGTTGAAGGTTTTCTTCTAACTGCATCACAAATCTTTCTTTTGTGTTTACATCTTCCAGGATGTTACAATCAATGAAAGGTTCACCAAGTCTTTTAACAGCTTCTAATCTTCTGTGACCTGCAACAACTTCATAACCTTTTTCAGTAACTCGTACAACAATAGGCTGGAGAAGTCCGTTTTTTTCGATGGATGCCATAAGATCAAGAAGTGTATTATCAACTTCATTTCTGACATTTCCTGAACTGTATATCTTTGAAATTTCAATTGCTTTTACCATTTTTATTCCCTCTTTATTTTTTATAAATTTTTCTTACATTATCCCCATGGGATAAATACTGTAAGTTGTCTACTGCGTTGTTGTTTGGATTGTTGTCTATATGATCTACATCAATTAATCTGCTGTTGTTCTTGCCGATGAAGTAATATGCTACAAGCTGATGAACATACAGACTTCTTCTTGTTCCTGTAGTGTCATATATCTTTGTTTTTCTGTAACCTTTGCCCCGATTGTTTGAATAAGTTGCAAGAGGTTTCTTTGTCTGTGTGTTTCTGATGTTTCCTTTGTCTGAAACTTCATATTTTCCATCAAAAGAAAAATCTTTGAATGAAACAATAGAAACCCATTTTTCGTCTAAAGTTTCAGAAGGTCTGTCCGATAATAATAATGAGTGATACATATTTGTATTGCTTCTCCTTGTGGTTATAGATGGTCAAACTCGCCAAAGTTTCATACGCCATCTATAACCCTTTTTTTATTTAATAGCCATAGCCAGAGCCAGAGCCATCGCCAGAGCCATCGCCATAGCCATCGCCATAG
>JAKSTG010000032.1 GCA_024402695.1 Treponema sp.
GATGATACTGCCCTTTGGCGGGAAAGTAGGAAGTTGCCGGCTTTTTTTATTTAACGCGGCTTTTTTACAGGCCGCTTTTTTTATTTAAATTTGCTTTTCTCCGAGTTTTTTTCTATTAGTTGAAAAAAAACATGTCCACAAAATTTCAGAATAACTGATACCTATCGATTAAACTTTTTCTTTATTGCTTAATTTTATTTTTTTCTTCATGCTATTAGTAATAATGTAGATGCTTGTGATGTATTTTTGTTTTTAGGTCAGGCAGGTGGAAATACTTGATTGATTTAGTCTAAGAGGGCTTTATGGAAAAACGAGTAGAAATTCTAAATCAGCTATATAATTCTCAGAATGAAAACGGACGGTTATGCAATAGCCGTCACGGGCAGCTGGAATATATGACAACCATGCATTTTATTCACCAGTATTTGAAGGCGGAGTGTAAGATTATTGAAATCGGTGCTGGAACTGGTCGTTATTCCGTAAAGCTTGGTCAGGAAGGTTATGATGTAACTGCACTTGAACTAGTGGAAGCAAATCTTGATGTAATGAAGAAGAACATTGGCTACCTTAAAAATGTAAAAGCATTGCAAGGTGATGCTCTTGACTTAAGCCGTTTTAAAGATAATTCTTTTGATGCAACCTTGCTTTTAGGACCAATGTATCATCTTTTTACTGAAGAAGATCAGCATAAGGCTTTGGATGAAGCAATTCGTGTTACAAAAACTGGCGGGGTAATTTTAGTCGCTTTTCTTTCGGTTCATGCAGTTTTATACAGCAATTTTCTGAAAGGTAATTTTGAAGCAGGCTTGAAAATCAATCTGGATGAAAATTATAAGGCAACTCATTTTGATAATCAGGTTTTTACGGCCTTTGAAGTTTCTGATTTTGAACAGCTTTTTGCAGGGAAGCCTGTAGAACACATTACAACTGCCGGAACCGATAGCATTCTTGAACTGGCAGAAAATAGAAAAGATTTCAAAATGGGTGACCACGATTTTAATCGGTTCTACAAATATCATTTAAGTTGTTGTGAATGCCGTGAACTTCTGGCGGCCTCTAATCATCTTTTATATATTTGCAAAAAAAATTGATTAGTAATTTCTAACTACTAAAGTAATATATAAAATTGAAAACACCAGAGATAACCCTTTAAAAGTTGCTTGCTATGTTAGAGATCCTTCTGTTACTGATTGATTTCTGGACCAGAAACTTGCACTGCAGAATTGCCATCTCCTATTCTTTACATGAAAAATCCTTCGATCGCAACTGAGAAATTTAACAATTTTGAAGTTGAAGAATGGTTAACAGATATGGAAACCGATTCAGTATTACGGGGGTTAGATAAGTATAGATTTTTTTAAATTCCGAAGTCTAATTCTCCTTGAATTGGACCGGAAACTTTTTTTTTGTCAGAAAACTGAATGCTGCTTGTTTTTTCTTCTGGAAATTGCCGCATGTAATCAAAACACTGATTGTCGATTAAAAGATTGTTTTCACGGCAAAAGCCGGTAAATATCTTCCAGAGTTTCCAATGGTTGGGACTGTTTACCTGGTATGCGTAACCGAAAGTGTTTTGATACCGTTCTTTCATGCCTGGAAAATCATGATCAAAACATTTGTATAAATATTCCCGGTCACCTTCCCGTAAAGTGACGCCAAATCCAAATTTTATAATTCCTTTTACATCTGCATCTTTACAATAATCAAGAATGCCTCTGAGGTTTTCTTCTGTGTCGTTAATGAATGGAAGATCAGGAGTCATCCAAACAATGGTCGGAATCCCGCGAGCTTGCATTTCTTTTAATACTTCGTAGCGTCGTCGGGTAGTGCAGACATTAGGTTCAATTTTACGGCATAAGGATTCATCAAAAGTTGTAAGTGTCATCTGAACAACACACTTTGCTTTTTTATTGATGCTTTCAAGAAGATCAATGTCACGCATAATTAAATCGGACTTGGTTTGAATTGCAAGGCCAAAGCCATAGTGGTCAATGATTTCCAGACAACGCCTGGTAAGCCGAAGGTCCTTTTCGCAATGCATGTAGGGGTCGCACATTGCTCCTGTTCCGATCATACATTTTGAACGTTTGCGACGGAGGCGGTCTTCCAGAAGTTCCAGGGCATTCAGCTTAACTTCAATGTCTTCAAAGGGAACTGGATTGTGGTAGCACACGCTCCGGCTGTCGCAATAAATGCAGCCGTGGGTACATCCTCTGTAGAGATTCATTCCGTTTTGAGCAGATAAAATTGATTTAGCGTTTACAAAATGCATGAACTTTCCTTAATTAACAATATTATACTGATTGAAAGGTAAAAAGAGGATTGTATAAGTAAATAAAAAAAACTTGACTTATGGGGATAGTGGATACATACTATGAATATAAGGTGCTAGTGCATCTGTGGCAGAAAAGGCCGATACTGTTAGTTCGGTCCTCTCTCTGATCCAATTGAAAAAGGCAGGTAAATCCACAAGGCGGATACCTGCCTGTTTTATTTAACTTATTTATTTTTATAAAAATCCTGCAGAACTTTAAAGGCTGGTTTTTTGTAGGTTTTGTCTTCGTTCAAAAGACCTTTTCTGTTGTAATACCCCTGTATTGCAGCAGAACGGCGGGGACAGCGGAAATCGTATAGAATCCATGGGGTCATTCCTTTTATGTATGGAATGTGACCTAAAGTTTCGATCTGTTTTTCATATACATAGGCCTGGTATTCTTCGGTTCCTTTATCCTCTGTTTTTTCGCCGTGAAGCCCAGTAAGGGCATCTGCACCGAACTCTGTGATGATAACGGGTTTTTTCGGATGACTGTTTTCCATTAAAGCTGGAAGAGTGTTGAAGTCTGGACTGTACCAGCCACAGTATTCATTTACACCGATTATATCCAGGTAATCAGAAAGACGATCGGCAATCATGTTTTTTTCAGAGTCTATAAGACAAGCTGCAGATACAAGACGGTTAGAATCCATGTTATGTGCTGTTATTGCAAGTCGGCTCATGAAGGAAAGTCTTTCATCTGTATCGGCATTTTCGTTTCCAACAGACCAGACTATAACGCTGGCACGATTATAGTCTCGGGTTATCAGTTCTTTTAGCTGATTTTCTGCATCGTTGTATGTTTCATGACGGTCAAATTTAATTGCCCAGTAAACCGGAATTTCTTCCCAAAGCAGGAGTCCCAGTTTGTCTGCCAATTTTGCCATTTTTTCGGAATGAGGGTAATGGGCGATGCGCATGAAATTACATCCAAGATCTTTTGCAATTTTAATGTTTTCAATACGATCTTCATCTGTAAGGGCTTTACCATGAGGAACAGATTCTTCATGGCAGCTGATGCCTTTTAGAAAAACAGGTTTTCCGTTCAGGACTATTTCTCCGTTCTGGACTTTTATTTCACGGAAACCAATTTCATCAGTTACCCGGTCCTTGCCGGAAGAAAGTTCAACTTTGTAGAGTTTTGGATTTTCCGGACTCCAGAGTTCTGGTTCAGCATCAAAGGTTATTTCACCTTTCCCGTCTTTGATTTTTATATGCTGACTGAGGTTGAGTTCCGGAATGGACAGATTTGCCACGGTATCACTTTTTTCTGAAAGAAGAACTTCTGCCTTTATATGGCTGTATGTTCCGTCTTGAACCAAAGCAATTCTGAAATCTTTAATATATATAGTAGGAACCGAGATGATTTCGATGTCACGGTATACACCCCCATAGTTGAACCAGTCTGTGTTTTCTGTAGGAACCTGTTCCGGGCGGCGGGTAGCATCTGCGCAGATGATTACGCGGTTGTCTTTTTCTTTTAGTTTGTCAGTGATGTCAAAGCAGAAAGGAGTGGATCCTCCACGGTGAAGTCCCAGATACTGACCGTTCAGGAATACACGGGCAAGATAGTTTACTGCCCCGATTTTAAGGAAATGTTTTTGATCTGGTTTTGAAGTAAAATCGAATTTCTTTGTAAAAACCATTGTTCCTTCATATAAAAGATACTCCGGTTTTTCGGTGTTCCAGGAGCAGGGCAGATTCATGGTCGGCCAGGTATCAAAAGAATAGTCTACAGGGAGTGTAAAGCCCTGGTCATTTCTGTAGATTTCGCGGAACCATTTCTGGCGAAGACAGGTATCGTACTGGTCCACAGCATAATGCCATGGCCCGTTCAGGCTCAATTTTTCTCGTCCGGAATCAAATATTAATGCTTCTGCAAGGGCATAATTTGTTTCATATTGTGCAGTGTAATCTTCCAGGTGAATGTCTGAAAGATATTTTTTTGGTTGTGCCATTTTTGACTCCTGGTTTTTATTATTTATTTCCAGCTTTCAAGAGCAGTAGAACTTTCGATGCGGTCTTCCAGGTAATTGTCCATTAAATAGAAGAAATCAAGGCCTGTACGTTTTTCAACTTCATCGATTGAAACTGCGTAATCCCAGAAAGTGTCAGGGCATTTAGCATTTGGAAGAATGAATCCGATTCCTTTTGCACTGTTACCATCAGGTGAAATTAGGACTTTGTAATAATATTCGGGAACGGAAACTTTATTTTCACCAATTGATTCATATTCCTCGGCAGGTTTCTCAAGAACCGGTCCTGTTACCACATAAACTTTTCCATAAAGGTCGGCCCATGTACGGACCTGACCTTCAAGATACTGCCAGATTTCGCGGTTCAGACCGGGCGCTTGAGGACTCATGTTACTTAAATAGAAAGATTCGCTCATGGCTTCTTCCGAAAAGGCAAAGTCCGCGGCAGGTGCCAGATGTCCCCGGTCATAGCCTGATTTTTTATAGTCTGCAAGGGAGGCTGACCCCGTTGTAATTTCGGGATCAGGGCGGAAATCATTTCCGCGTGAGGCATTTTTTACAAGTTCTTCTTTTTCAAGACAGTAGGCTGCCCATTCTGCCTGTTCATAGCTTTCGCGGTAACAGATTGTAAAGTTTGCGAAACGGCGGATCTGGTGGTCACTGGCTATGCCTGATTTTGTTGCGGCGCAGAGAGGGATTTCCAGATTTTCTGGAAAGGAAAAAGAATCTTTTGAATCATTCTTTTCTTCTGCAGGACTGCTTACAGTGGCGGTTTCCTTTGGTGTTTCCTGGGGTGGAAGCACCTCGTCCAGGACTTCGCGGGTAAAATCTACAATCTGGACCTTTGCTTCGTGGACTTTTTCTGTTGCTGGATTATTTGTGTTGGTTTTTATTGAGCAGTAGTCAATTGCAAAGATAATTCCTACAAGAATTGCAATAAAAAGGATAATCTTGATTAAGAAGGATAAAGGGATTTTTACTGTACCGGATTGTTTTCGGGAGTTTTTTCTTTTAGCAGACATGTTTTCCTCTATAATAGTTATGGAAGATTATACCATATTCCGAAAAAATCCTTATAGTAAAATCGTTTTACGGGGGATAATATTAAGTTATGAATAAAACTATTTTGAATCCTATTCTTCCGGGTTTTTATCCGGATCCAACTGCATGTTGTGTAGACGGAGTTTACTATGTTGTAAACTCTTCATTTGTTTATTTCCCAGGGCTTCCTGTTTTTAAGAGTACTGACCTTTGTAACTGGGAACAGATCGGTAACGTAATTGACCGTCCTGAACAGATGACTTTCTTGAATCAGAGCACAAGCCGCGGACTTTTTGCTCCTTGTATCCGCTACAATAATGGAACCTACTATTGTATCTGTACTAATGTTGATGAAGGAGGAAACTTCTTCGTTACAGCAAAAGATCCTGCAGGTCCATGGTCAAAACCAATCTTTATGCCAAAGGCAGGCGGAATTGACCCTTCATTCTTCTTTGACGATGATGGAACCTGCTGGTACGTTGGAACTCATCCGGCTCCAGAAGGATGCAAATACAACGGAAACTGGGAAATCTACATCCAGAAAGTAAACCTCGAAAACGGAGATCTTGAAGGCGAAGCAAAAGGAATCTGGCGTGGCGCCCTTAAAGATTGTATCTGGCCTGAAGGTCCACATATCTACAAGATCAACGGATGGTATTACCTTCTTCACGCAGAAGGCGGTACAGGTCCTGAACACGCTGTAATGGTTGCTCGTACAAAGTCTCTGGATGAACCATTTGTCGGAAAACCTGCAAACCCAATCCTGACTCACCGTCACCTGGGTATGGGTGCTGACATTGTTTATGTAGGACATGCTGACCTTTTTGAAGACAAGAACGGAAAATGGTGGCTGGTTCTTCTGGCAAGCCGTCCTTACTCAAACGATGGAAACAGACCTCGTTACTGCAACATGGGACGTGAAACTTTCATGGTTCCTGTAATGTGGGAAGATGAATGGCCATGGGCAAGCTGGGAAACTGGTCTTGTTGAAAAAGAATATGACACAAACGGAAAAGTGCTGCGCCGTTATGATGCAAAACTTGAAAAGAAACTGGCAGCCCGCAAGAACGTATTTACAAAACCTGAACTGGATTATGAATGGATTTCTCTCAGAAACCGTAATCCTGAAAAAGTTTTCGTAAAGGACAATGCTCTTGTTCTTAAGGGAGCAGAAGATCTTGGAAGTCTGAAGGAATCAAGCTTTGTGGCTCGCCGTCAGATTGACTTCTCTTACGATGCCGAAACTGTAATGGATGCAGAACTTCCTAATGACGGAAATGCAGCAGGTCTTTCTTGTTTCCAGAATGAAGATTTCTTCTATAATCTTCAGGTTGCAAACAAAGGTGGAAAACTTGTTGTTCAGGTTCTTATCCGTGAAAAGGGTGAATACAAGGTTCTTGTTGAAAAAGACCTGGCTGAAGTTTCAAAAGGTTCTGCAGGGGAATTACCAGCTCCAACAGAAGTTGCTGGCTTTACTCTGAGCGTTTCACAGAATCTTCAGAAGCTGAGCTTCTACTGTAACGGAGAACTTCTGCTGGCAGACGCAGACGCTTCTATGCTTTCAGTTGAAAAAGCAGGTGGATTCGTAGGAACTGTAATCGGTATGTTCGCCGCAGGCGAAGGTTCTGAAGCCGCATTCAAGAGCTTCAGTATGTAATCCAGGCTTTACTGCCTTATAAAAAGACTGTGCTTTGCCACAGTCTTTTTTTTATGCCTCAATCGGTTTATAATTTAGCATCTCATGAAAAAGTTATTGTTATTTTGTCTTCTTTTTGCTTTCTCTTTTTATTTGTTCTGTTTGGAAAATTTTTCAGTTTCCATAAAACCTGAGATAGGGGTTTTGAACGGGCAGATCAATGAATATGTTTTTTCGATAAATAATGGGAGCTGGTATACAGAAAGTCGTCTGGACTGGCAGGTTAATGCAATTCCTTATGCCGGAGTTGAAGTCGAATCAAAACTTTATGACAAATTCAGCATTTCCATGGGTGGACGAGTGGGACTTCCCAAAAGAAGCGGCATTATGGAAGATTTCGACTGGTTGAATATAACGGATTTAACCAGATTTACGAATTATTCGAGACACGAAAATTATTTGCTTGGCTATGAAAAATTCGGAGTTTCTTTTGGCTGGTATTTTTATCCTGTAAGCTGGGTATCAGTAATGCCGTTTTTCTCGGTTAGCGAAGAGACCTATCTTTTTGACGGAAGAAATGGATATACCCAATATGCCAGTTATGGATTCTGGAATGCCGGTTTACCTAAAGACTATTGCGAAGAGGATGAATATCCGGATGGCAGAGTCATCTCTTATTCGCAAGACAGATATCTGATTGATTTGGGATTAAGGACAGATATAAAACTCAGCAGATTATTTGAACTTTCCCTTGCGGGAAGAATTGGATTCTATAATCAGATTAAAGGACATGATTATCACCTGAATATTATAAAAAAATATAGGGAATATCAGGATGTCATAGCGGGACTTATGCCGTCAGAATATGATTTTGCTGCAGAGTTTTCTATTTTGCTGAACAAGCATAACAAAGTTTCCTTGAAAACTGATTATCAGATAGTTCCTGTAGTACAAGGCAGCACTGATACAAGAGAAATCGGGAAAACCGACTGGGACAACCATTTTACGGGCGGTTGTGGAGCCGGCAGCAAAATACTTAATGTCTCTTTGATGTACAGTCTAATGTTCTAAGTTTTTCGGGGTCCGGGGTGTCCCCGGAGAAGGGGTAGCGGCCAACAACGTGGCCGCGAGGGGAAGGCTTTCCCCTACTTATTTAAAATCTGGAATTTCCCGAAGTTTACTGTATTTATAATCTTTCTGGTGAACGTTTGGTCTGATTCCAAGAATGCGTTCGTTTTCTGCCTGAAGCTGGTATTTGATCATGGCTTTGAAGGCGTCCATCATCGGTTCAGGATTCACACCTTTGTCTGTAATGCCGTTGTCCTGGAATTCCTTAATAAGATAATAGCAGCTTTCGACTGTGGAAATGTATTCTGGTTCAGGTTCTTTTTTGAAGGTGTAGATACTTCGGTAGTCGCCGTAAAAGGAAAGACGCGGGAGCTCCAGAAGAAATGGATTGTGCTGGATCATTTTTTTTGCACACCACCAGGTTGAATCCAGAATAATTGGCAGTGGAACGCGGCCATTCAGGGTTTCTTTGAAACCTTCTTTTTTTGCAGTCCAGGCTTCTGGTCCCGGGAACATCATCATAGGAAAGTAGCGGTCATCATGAAGCAGTTCCTGGAGACGTTTGTTCTGTGCAAAATCCAGTCCCATAATGATTTCGCAGCCTGTAAGGCTGATTCGGGCGATATGTCCGGTTCCGGTTCGGTTTTTCTTAGCTTCTTTGGGATGCATCAAAAGGACAAATTTTATTCCTGCGTCCATTTCTTTTGTGTATGAGCAAAGGCAACAGGCCTTTGGTTTGAAACAATTATAACAAAATTCTGCCATAAAATGAGTTTAACGCATTATATAAACTTTTCATATGCAATTGAGTGTGTTATAATAGAAGAGTTTTCGGACAACGTGTTTTGTTTCGATAGCTCTCTGGAGAGTTCCTGCAATGATGCAGGGCGCCGAAGGGTTAATGCGATTAACGCAAATATCTCAGGCAAAGTGGACAGATGAAAATCCATCAAACTGTCTTATAATCTTTTCAGAGAGCCGGAAATAATCCCGGCTCTTAATTTTTTAAACCCACAAGAAGGAAGTTAAAATGGACGCAATCTTGGGTAAAATTGATGACATTGTTTGGGGAATCCCTACAATTGCTCTTATTCTTGTAACAGGTCTTGTTGTTACAATCGCTTCTCGCGGAATCCAGTTCACAAAACTGGGACGCGCATTCAAAGGTATCTTCAAGAAAAATGAAGGTGAAGGTGAACTTTCTGGTTTTGCTGCTCTGTGTACAGCTCTGTCAGCAACAATCGGTACAGGTAACATCGTCGGTGTTGCAACAGCTATTGCAGCCGGTGGTCCAGGTGCTCTTTTCTGGATGTGGCTTGCTGCTATTCTTGGTACAGCTACAAAATATGCTGAATGTATGCTTGCTATTAAATATCGCGAAGTAGCTGACGACGGTCATATTCTTGGTGGACCATTCTACACAATCGAAAAAGGTATGGGTCCAAAATGGAAGTGGCTTGCAATCCTTTTCGCTCTCTTCGGGGTTCTGGCAGGTCTTCTTGGTATTGGTACAATGACACAGATTAACGGTATTACTTCTGCCGTAAACAATGCATTCGACCCAAACAATGCTCACATTGCATTCTCTATTGGTTCTAACGCTTACTCATGGTCAACAGTTATTGCAGGTACAATCGTAACAATCTGTGTTGCTCTGGTAGTTCTTGGTGGTCTTAAACGTATTTCTAAAGTTGCAGAAAAAGTTGTTCCAGCTATGGCTGTTATCTACGTATTCCTGGGACTTTCAATCGTTATTATGAACGCTACAAAGATTCCTGCTGCATTTGCTCTTATCTTCAAATCAGCATTCGGTTACAAAGCAATGGCCGGTGGTGCTGCAGGTTTCGTTCTGAAACAGGTTACAGACTCAATGCAGAAAGGTATTGCACGTGGTATTTTCTCTAACGAAGCAGGTCTTGGTTCTGCTCCAATCGCAGCAGCTCCAGTACAGACAACAGAACCTGTTGAACAGGGGCTTGTAAACATGACAGGTACAGTTATTGATACTCTTATCATCTGTACAATGACAGGGCTTGCAATCGTAATTGGTGGTATGGAAGGTGGTCTCTGGGCAAACCCACAGGATCTTAAGGGTGTTGCTCTTACAGCTTACTCTTTCAACAAAGTTCTTGGTGGTGACGGTCATTCAGTACAGTTCCTCCTGGTTCTCTGTCTGTCATTCTTCGCATTCACAACTATCCTTGGTTGGGACTACTACTCTGAAAAATGTCTTGAATACATTGCAAAAGGAAACATGAAAGTTGTTATGGTTTTCCGCTGGATTTTCATTGCTGCCGTTGCAATCGGACCTTACTTCACAGTAAACGCAGTATTCACAATCGCTGATATTTTCAACGGTCTTATGGCTATTCCTAACTGTATTTCTCTGATTGTTCTTGCCGGTGTTGTAAAGGCAATGACAAAAGAATACTTCAATAAGTATCCAACACTGGGTTAATTCTGAATACATTTCTATTTGATTAGAAAGTGAAAAGCCTGTCCCTCTATGAGACAGGCTTTTTTTATGTTACAATTTTCCCCTATGGCATTTGTACAGTTTTCTAAAGTGTCGCTGGCCTTCGGTGACAGAGATATTTTAAAAGAAGTTTCAGTAAACCTGCAGTCGGGAACAAAGGCTGCTCTTACCGGGGCAAACGGAACCGGAAAATCAACTCTCATTAAGGTAATGGCAGGGCTTATGCAGCCGGATTCAGGAACCCGTGTTGCCCAGAAAGATGCCCGCATAGCATACCTTCCTCAGTCGGGACTTACCCACAAAGGCTGCACATTAAAAGAAGAAGCCGATAAAGCTTTTCAGTTCGGTTATGAGATGCAGGAAAAAATCGACGCACTTGGTGAACGTCTTAAAACAAATGCTACAGATGCAATTATTGAAGAACAGAGCCGCCTGATTCAGGCATTGGATGATTCTGGCTGGCACCGCCGCGAAGCAACTGCCGAAAGCGTTCTTATTGGTCTTGGCTTTACCCGCGAAGACTTTGGCCGTAATACCGAAGAATTTTCTGGTGGTTGGCAGATGCGTATTGCCCTGGCAAAGGCACTTATGCAGAATCCGGACATCCTTTTGTTGGACGAACCTACAAACTACCTGGACCTGGAAGCCCGTAACTGGCTCGAAGGCTTTTTGAAAGATTTCCGGGGCGGTTTCCTTCTGGTTTCCCACGATCGTTATTTTCTGGATGTTACAATCAATGAAGTTTATGAACTTTTCAACGGGGAACTTAAGCAGTACAGCGGAAACTTCTCACATTATGAAAAAGTTCGGGAACAGGAACTAGTAACCCTGATGCATGAATACGAAAAGCAGCAGGAAGAAATTGCACATCTTCAGGAATTCATTGACCGCTTCCGTTACAAGGCAACAAAAGCTGTTGCTGCCCAGGAAAGAATCAAAATGCTTGATAAAATCCTGGAACATAAAATTGAAATTCCTGAATCCCTTAAAAAAATCCACTTCAAGTTCCCGCCGGCACCTCATGCTGGCCGCCTGGTTTTGCGCCTGAACGGAATTACAAAATCTTACGACGGAACTGAAAAAATCCTTGATAACCTGGAACTGACTCTGGAAAACGGGGACAGACTTGTTGTTGCAGGTCGCAACGGTGCCGGTAAATCAACTTTGCTCCGCATTATTGCCGGAGAAGATAAAAACTTTACAGGCGAAATTGTTCCCGGAGCAGGGGTTCAGATGGGCTACTTCAGCCAGGATAACGCTGAAAAAATAAAAGGAAGTCAGTCAATTCTTGATTATCTTGAAAGTGAAGCTCCTCTGGAATTAATTCCAAAACTCCGCGATATGCTAGGCGCTTTCCTTTTCCGGGGCGACGATGTCTACAAGTCTCTTGATGTGCTTTCCGGTGGAGAAAAGAGCCGTGTAGCTCTGCTCCTTCTGCTTTTGAAACCAATCAACCTGCTTATTTTGGACGAACCTACAAACCACCTGGATATGCATTCAAAAGACGTGCTGCTTCAGGCCATGATGGATTTTGGCGGAACTGTAATCTTCGTTTCCCATGACCGTGGTTTTATTGAAGGGGCCGCAACAAAAGTTCTGGAACTGAAACACGGGGAATACAAATATTTCCCTGGGGACTATAAATATTATTTAGAGCAGATTGAAAAGCAGGAAGGGGAAGGCATTCCCCTGGCTTCAGCTGCCAAGGCATCTTCCGCCACCCCTTCTGCGGGCTCAGACGCCGCCCGCAACGCCGGCTCAGAGGCTGGCGGGGACACAAAACTTTCCTGGGAAGAACAGAAAAAACTGGAAGCTGCCAAACGAAAGAAAGAAAAAGCCCTTGCAGAGTGCGAAAGCAAGATAGCAGAACTGGAAGAAAAGAAGGCAGAGTTTGAAAATCAGATGGGAAATCCTGAAGTTTATTCAAACGGCGAAAAAGCAAAGGCGGTACAGGCAAAAATCGAGGAACTGGCCGGTCAGATTGCTGAATGGGAAGAAAAATGGGCCGAACTGGCCGAGTAAATAGAATATTTGAAGGATTTTTAGTATATTATCACTATGAACAAAATTTATTTTGACGAAGAAGAAGCAAAAAAAGAACAGGCTCCAAAAATGCCTGATTCAGTTGCTGAAAAATTCATGAAAACACGCCAGATTATTCTTTCCGGCGAAATCAACAAAGAACTGGCAGAAAAAATCGTAAGCCAGCTTCTGGTTCTTGAAGCAGATGATGCTGAAAAACCTATTTACATGTACATTGACTCACCTGGCGGCGATGTAGATGCCGGATTTGCTATTTTTGATACAATCCGTTTCATCAGCTGTCCTGTAGTTCTGGTTGGTATGGGTCTTATTGCCTCAGCCGCTACACTGGTTCTCCTTGCTGTTCCAAAAGAAATGCGCGTAGGACTTCCAAACAGCCGTTACCTTATTCACCAGCCAATGAGTGGAATGCGCGGTGTTGCAACAGATATCGAAATTCACGCAAAAGAACTGGAAAAAACACGTGCCAAACTTAACAAAATCATCGCAGATGAAACAGGCACTCCACTGGATCAGGTTGCAAAAGACACAGACCGTGATTACTGGCTCGATGCAGAAGAATCAGTAAAATATGGACTTATCAGCAAAGTTGTTGCAAAACGCACAGATCTGCCTAAATAAGTCACTTTAATTATGACTTTTGAACTTACTGACAGTCTTAAGACCGCTCTCCTGAACGCCCTTGAAAATCAGGCAAAGATTTTTGTAGTAGATGCCGAAAAGGGGACTTTGGAAGAATGCGGTTCAGGGACTGTTGATGAGGATAAGTTTTACAGTATACCTGAATGGACATCAGAGGACGGCTTTGGTCTTCGCGAAGCTTTTGCAGAAAACCTCCGTTCTCCTCTGGTTCATGATGAACTTATGGAAGTTCTTCATTCAGGAAGGGGGGTGTTCAGAAATTTTAAAGAGTCTTTAAAACAGTATCCTGAAGTAGAGAAACTCTGGCACAGATATAAAAATCAGAAAATGCTGGAAGTTATTACAGAATGGTACAATTCTTTGCGCGAAGTCTGGGGACTTGAAAAATTGGATCAAATGCCGGAATCAGATGAGACTCTGGTTCACGATGACTTTTCTTTCGAAGAATATGATCCTGCTTTTGCAAAAGAAATCAGACAGAATATTGGCGCTCTTTTAGACGGAAGTAACAATGATTTGCCGGCTGATGTAAGTTCAGCTTTTCAGAGAATGTGGCAGGATCGGTTCGAAAAAGACTGTAATGGTCTTCAGAAAGGTTTTATCTGTCATTCTTTATCTGATGATTTTGCCGGCTGCATACTGGTTAAACCCGTTTGTGACGATCGGAAAAATGTCATTTTAGTAACAAATTTTTTTGTTTCCGAACGTTTTCGCGGATTAGGTATAGGGACAGAACTTCTTTTAATGTGTGTTTCTAGTTTGAAATCTGAATCCGGCGAAGAAAAATGGCTTGTAATGCCAAACATTATCATTCCCGAAACAATAAAGCCTTTGTTAATCAGAACAGGCTTCACACAGATTGATTTCGGATTTTTATTAAAAATTTAATTTTTCATTTTTTTAGGGGTCAATTTTATGTACAACAACAAAAGAAATTTTGAAGTAAACGAAGAACAGACTGCAGCATTTCTTGAAAATGCAGTAAACCAGGTAAGAAGTGATGTTGATGTAGATTCACTGGCAGAACTGGTAAAACTTTATAAGAAAAGTGTTCCACTTTCACTCAGAAAGTATGTAACAGCTTATCTTCTTCGTGAAGCTCTGAAACACGATCATTCTTTCCGCGGAAACCGTTTTGACCGCAATGACCGTGCAGAACGCAACGAAAAACGTAACAAGAAAAATGACCGCGAAGTTCGCGAAGAAAATAAAAAACCGGCAAAAGCCGCAGAAGAAACTCCTGCAGCAGAAGAACGCCAGCCTCATCCACGTGTAGAAATCCCTGAAGATCAGGCAACAACAATCTTTATCAGCATTGGACGTAATCGCCGTGTATTCCCACGCGACCTGGTAAGTCTTCTTATCAATGTTGGTAACCTTGACCGTGAACGCATCGGTAACATCAAAATCCTTGCAAACTATTCTTTTGTTCAGCTTTATACAGAAGATACAGAAAAAGCAATTGCAGCTCTTAACGATTACGAATACCGCGGACGCAAACTTTCTGTAAATCTTTCACGTCAGAAGTCAGACGAAGAAAACGCAGAAGCAGCTCCAGTTCAGGCTTCAGAAGAAGATGCAATGAGCGCTGAAGATGCTGCCGCTTACGCAGCTGCAGAAAAAGCAGTAACAAACGAACCATTCGGAAACTAATGGAAATTAAATGCCTTCAGACCGGCGTTTTCAGGGTCAACACATATATTGTTCCTGTTGAAGGAAACAAGGTTTTTGTTGTTGATCCTGCAGCCTGTGCATTTTCAGGTGATGAAAACAAAATCACTTTGTATCTTGAAAAAAATCACCTGGAATGCATTGCAGTTCTTTTAACCCACTGTCACTTTGACCATATCTCAGGAATCCTTCCAATAAAACAAATGTTCCCTAAAGCAAAAATAGTGGCCTCTTCCATCGATGCTCCGGAAGTAGGGTACGGCATGGTAAACAAGACCTGTCTTCACGGAATGGGATTAGAAGACCTGGCAGAAACTCTTCAGCTTCAACCAAAACCCGACACTTTACTTCATGAAGGCGATGATTTTTACGGCTGGAAAGTTATGATTACTCCGGGGCATACTGCCGGATCCATGTGTTTGTATAACGAAGGAGAAAAGAAACTGATTTCCGGAGACACTTTGTTTTACAGCGGCTACGGAAGAACAGACCTTCCTACAGGAAACGACATGGAAATGCAGGAAAGTCTTAAAAGACTTGGCAAAGAGATTCCTTTTAATTCAGATTTATATCCCGGACACTAAAACTAGCCGTTGAGCAGCATATCCAGTCTGGAAAGTCTTTCTTTATCGGGAGTGATGCAGAGGTTCTTTTCCTGGGTAGGCAGAACAAGTCCTTTTGGTCCGTTCTTGGCACGTCTAAGATACTTTACCTTTGTATAATACAGATCCGTTTTTCCCGTATTGCGGGCTTTTGAATAGTAGACCGCCAGGTTTGCTGCGTCCAGAAGAATATCCAGTGGAATTGTTTTGTCTTTCTTATGTTTGATGAAGACGTATCCGCCTGGGAAGTCACGGACGTGAAGCCACATATCTTCTCCGCGAACATGGCGGCGAAGAAGTTCATCGTTTTCGTTGGCATCGCGGCCTACAAGAATATACCAGCCGTTTACTGTGTAATCCAGACCAGGGTGATTTTTCTTCTGCTGCTGTACAGGCTTTGAGTCATGGCGCAGCATCTGTTCAATCTTTACAGGGTTTTTTTCATTCTGCATGTCCTGATACTGTTTCTTCAGCTTTTCAATCTGGCGTTTTGCAATCTCGATATCGTGTTCAAGCTGTTCAGAACCGCTTACGGCTTTTTTGTACTGGGTATAATATTTTTCAGCATTTTCATGGGCCGAAAGTTTCGGGTCAATCATAATGCTTACGGTTTTACCGCTTTCATAATCTTCGCATTCCAGGTGGCGGGAAGTTCCGTCAATGAGGTGGCCGTAGGCAAGAATAAGGTCTCCTGTATGTTTCATCTGGTCGGCATTTTTGAAGGAAGAAAGTTTGTTTTCCAGGTTCTGCAGGGCAGCTTCTCTTTTGGAAAGGTTTGTGTTGTACCATTTTTCAGCTTTTTCAAGCAGTGCTTCCCGGGAAAGGGCAGCGCCATGTTCTGAATAATAGGAATCAATAAATTCATTGAAGGAACTGTAAGTTTTTCCGTTTTCGCTTTCCGAAGGGATTTCGCGGACAGGCCATTTATCTGCAAGGGCAAATTTGCTTTCGTCGGCTACAGGTTCCGGGAAGGTTTCGCCGGTCATTTCATCCTTGTTTGGACGGCGGTACATGGAATCCAGAATCAGATTGTTTTTGTCGCAGAGAATTACGTTTGCGGCATTGTTCCAGAGTCTTATGTATAGAACAAACTCTTCTTCTGCATTTGAAAGTTCCACTTTTACGACACGTTCAAGACCAATCTGCTCTGCTGAATTTATGCGGCAGCCTTTGATTCTTGAACGAAGGAATTCCATAAATCGGAGAGGCTTTTCGTTTTTTGTGATTTTGCGGCGGACTTCACAGATGCGGCAGGCGTCGTGAGCTGTACAGATGAATACAGTTTTGGCGCTGCCTTCTTTATATGTGTAAAGAGCTAAAGAATCGTAGCCCGGCTGAATAATATCCTGGATGAAACTGCCTTTAAGGTTCAGTTCCTGGAGAATCAGGTTAATTTCGTTGCAGTTCAGAGACATAAGTTACCCCTCTCGGCATAATTGCACAATTTCACCAATGATTCAAGATTCTTCCGGGCTAATAAAGTTTTACTAGAATTCCTGTTTGATCTGACCAGCTTCTTTTCCGTTGTCTTTTTCGCGGATTTCAACGCGACGGATTTTTCCACTGATAGTTTTTGGAAGTTCTTTTACAAACTCGAAGATTCTTGGGCATTTGTACATTGCTGTGTTTTCTTTTGCGAAGGTTGAAAGTTCAATTTCCATTTCTTTTGGATCTTTTGTGTCATATCCAGGAGAAAGAACGATTGTTGCCTTTACAGACATTCCGCGTTTTGCATCTTCAACACCAGTTACGGCACATTCCATAACAGCAGGGTGTTGCTGAAGAATAGATTCAACTTCAAAAGGACTTACACGGTAACCGGCAGTTTTGATGATGTCATCTTTGCGGCCAACGAACCATACATAGCCGTCTTCGTCCATGTAAACGTTGTCACCAGTGTGGTAAACTCCGCCGTCAAAGGCATTAGCTGTAAGAACAACATCCTTGTGGTAACCCATAAGAAGTCCGAAAGGTCTTCCGTCTTCAACGTGGATACAAAGTTCCCCGATTTCTCCTGCAGGAACCGGTTTGTTGTTCGGATTCAGAACTTCAACTTTATAAAGAGGATTTGGTTTACCCATTGATCCAGGTTTGATTTCGGAATATTCCTTGAAGTTACCGCAGATGATTGTTGATTCGGTCTGTCCGTATCCTTCGAAGATCTTCTTTCCTGTAAGTTCAAGCCATTTGTTGAAAACTTCACCGTTCAGAGCTTCACCGGCTGTACTGAAGCGTACACATTTGCTCAGGTCATATTTGCTTAAGTCCTGACGAACCAGGAAGCGGTAAACTGTTGGAGGAGCACAGAAAGTTGTAAGTCCGAAGTTGGAAATCATTTCCAGCATTTTTGTAGGCTTGAAGCTGTTCATGTCGTAAACGAAAAGGGCAGTGCCGGCAATCCACTGACCGTACAGTTTTCCCCAGGTTGATTTTGCCCATCCAGTTTCTGCAATGGAAAGGTGTAGTCCGTCTTCAACAACTCCGTGCCAGTATTTAGCTGTCATAATGTGTCCCAGAGGATAATCGAAATCCTGAAGAACCATTTTTGGATATCCTGAAGTTCCCGAAGTAAAATAAAGCAGCATTGGGTCTGTGTTGTGTGTTGCTGCGTCCCCTACAGGACGAGGGAATTCAGAAGGCATTTTTTCGTATTCTTCATGGAAGAAACTCCATCCTTCACGGCTTTCTTTTCCAACTGTAACAAGGTATTTTACAGTAGGTGATTTAGCCATTGATTTTTCAATTTCTTCCTGGATATGAGGATTATCATAAGAAATGATCATTTTTACATCGGCAGCGTTTGTGCGGTATTCAATATCGCTCTGCAAAAGCTGGTCTGTTGCAGGAATGACGATGGCACCGATCCTGTGAAGGGCTGGCATTAAAATCCACCATTCATAGCGACGGCGCAGAATAAGCATTACTGTGTCACCTTTTTTGATTCCTTTTGTTGTGAGCCAGTAGGCAGCCTTTTTGGATTCCAGGGAAATATCCTTGAAAGTGAAGGTTTTTTCTTCTCCGTTGTCGTCAATCCAAACAAGGGCTCTTTTTTCAGGTGCATCTTTTGCGTAGCGGTCAATAATATCGTAAGCAAAGTTAAAGTCAGGGATGGTCTTTATTTTACAGTTATTTTTAAAATCTTCGTAATCTTTATATTCTCTGTCATCAATAAGAAATTCATGTGAAAGTTCCATGGTATATCTCCTTAAATTATCTACTAATTAGACACCGCCAGTCCGGAAATGGTTTTAAAATAAAATATTTTTTTTGTTATATTTTTAAAACCTTTTTTATTTTTCTGTGTCTAAATAGACATGAATACCTTTAGAAACTATCCTACAGAAGATAAAACCGGTTTTTGCGGTGAAACAAAAGTCCTTTTCGGCCAGTGCGGCGCAAATAAGTGCCTTCATTTTACAGAACTTATGGAATATTGTGCAGACTATGTGATCGAAATGTATGCGATTAATGGTCAGGACAGAGAATATATGAATCAGCACGGTTATGTGCAGATGGTTTCGCGTTCAAGTTTTCATATAAACAGAATGCCAATGGAAAATGAGATCATGACAGTGCGCGTGAGGGAAGAAAAACCGGAAGGCTTTCAGCTTATGCGTTATTACGATTTTGTTTCCGATTCCGGTGAACTGCTGGTTCAGGGAAAAAGTCTTTGGGTGATTGTAGAACCTGCCACCAGAGCTATTGTTGCTCCGGCAAAGTTTGAATACCTTTTGAAATCGGAAGTTCAGACTGATTTTGAAAGAAAGCCGGGAAAAATAAAAATGCCTGAGAATCTTCAGCTTTTGGGAGACCAGAAAATTCTTCTGTCTCACCTTGATCCGAACGGCCATCTTACAAATGCAAAATACATCAATTTTGCCATTGATTTCCTTCCGGAAACATATCAGGAAAAAGAGATTACAGATTTTCGCCTTAACTTCTGTAAAGAAATCAAAAAAAATGAAATAATGCATGTATACGGCAGTTTTGATGAAGAAAACCACAGAATTGTTGTGGCAGGAAAGCGGGATAATCCTGAAGCTCCTGGCCAGATGGAAAGTTCCTTTGAATGCGAACTTTTCTATAAATAATAAAATTTAAGAGAGGGACGATATGGCACAGGCATGTCATGCAGCGCAAGTTATCATTGCTCTGGTACCTATTGTAGGAATCGGTTTTTCTGCACTGGTTATCTTTTTTGCATTGTTATGGAAACACACTGAGATAAAACTCAGAATTTCAAAAAACACTTACAATCCACCGGTTTTTAACTGGAAACTTTTTGCCTTGTTTTCCGGACTTTGTCTGATCGGTACCGGTATTTCAATTTCAGTTGTATTCATCCTTATTTCGGGTCTTACCTATGGACTCTTAGGCGGTATTATTCCTCTGGTTTTAGGAATAATGCTTCTGATTTTTTACAAACTGATATCTGATGGCAAGTAAATTTTCAAATGTTGAAAATTTACTTATCATAACCCGAGACAGATTTTTAGTAAGAGAATCAATTGCCGGCAATTCCAGCGCCTTCGCAACCCTTATGTATTTATACAAAAAAAGGGTTGAAGTAATCGCAAAACGGTTCTTTTCGAATCAAACTGATATTGATGATTTTGTTCAGGAAGTTTTCATAAAGGTTTTCAAGAACCTGGAAACTTATAAAGGTCAGAGCAAATTTTCCACCTGGTTAACAAGAATCGCCTTCAATACAGGCATAAACTACAAGACCAGAAGCAAAGAAACAGGCAGCCTCCTCACAGAAGATACGGATGCTATTTCATCTCCGTATGAATCACCGGAAGAACGTGTCATTAAAGAAATTACCCGGGATGCAATCAAGTCTGCCATTTCCGAATTACCCGAAAAATATTCTCACTGCGTAGAAATGCATTTCTTTCTGGATATGACTTATGAAGACATATCGGAAACTACAGGAATCCCTGTAAATACAATCAAGACCCATATCTTTAACGCTAAAAAAATTCTTTATGAGAAACTGAAGGAGTATAAGTATGACAAATAAATCACAATGTACTCAGGTTATGGATAAATTTCTGGAACTGGACAAAAATGAAAAAATGCCTTTGTGGATGACAAAACATTTTTTGACTTGTGGAGATTGTCGCAGCAACGTAAGAATGTTTTCGCATGCCGAAAAAATGATCAGTCGTGAAGAAGGGCAGGGAAATCCTTTTGGTTATGCCACAGTTTCTGACGTAAAGGAAAAACTTTATCCGGGCAGCACAAAGCCTAAGAAAGTTCCGCTGGTGCACTGGATAATTATAGGAATTCTCCTTTTAGTTTGCATGGTTCTTTGTACTATTTTTACTGCAGAGCTTATTCCTGAACTCCAGAAATATGGATTCATGTTTGTTGCAGGTTTTATTACAGTCTACGTAATGCTCTTTATTTGGTTTAACATGGATTTCTTCGTGAAGCGCTGACTTGGATTAACTTATATAGAAAATAACATAATTGGGATTATCAGTTTATTTGTAGAGAAATTCTGCGGGCGCTACCATGACTTATTTGATGGCAGAAAAATATCCTGAATTTTTTAATATCCTTATTCCTGTTGGTTTAGATGACCTTCCTTCTGATTCTGGATTGGGTTTATAACGGAGACAAAGGAATTGCATCAATCAATTTTGAAACAGAAATGGGGCAGCATTGTCTTGTAAATCCTATGCAGTGTAATCTGATGTTTGATTACGGTACCTGCATAGACCAGAGACTGCCTCACGGTCTTATAGACTGGATAAACTGCATCATCATTTGTAGTTGTCCTTGTCCTCGAATTGTCTTTTCTGATTCCAAAGTCTTCTTTGATAAATCAGAGTGTCTTCAGCCAAAATAAAAGCTGGAGAAAACAGAAAGTTGGGAGTTGTTGCATTCTGTTCTGAAGTAAATTTGTGTATGACTTTTGTGTTTATAAAAATGGCAGTGCCAGTCAATGCAGCGAAAATCGAACATATCCATGTTTTCGTCATAAAAGCGGAAAGGGTAATCTGGAGTTCCATGGGAGATTGTTTCTCTTAAAGTTTCATCGATTTGGACTGAGGTAAAGCCTGTGGCCGTAATCTTTTTATCTGATGCCCTTACATTTTTCTCCATTTTTGTGAATAATTGCGATATAGTGCAACAAAATAACGATTTAAGTCAAATGTAATTACAAAAGTTATTATATATTACAATTATGAACACAACAACCAAGCCAAATTACAAGAAAACTTTGAGAGCCTGCTATTTAGGCTTTATTACTCAGGCAATTGCTGCAAATTTTGCTCCATTGTTATTCCTTAAACTGCATAACGACTATCAGATTTCTTTGGGCCTTATTGCCCTTATTCCTACTGCATTCTTTTTTACACAGCTGGTGGTAGATATTTTTTGTGCCAAGTTTGTTGATAAAATCGGATACCGTGGAAGCATTGTTGCTTCAGAAGCTTTTTCTGCTGTTGGTCTTATTGCACTGGCTTTTCTTCCGGAAATTCTTCCATCTGCATATGTTGGAATAATGATCAGTGTTGTGCTTTATGCGATTGGTAGTGGACTGATTGAAGTTCTTTGTTCTCCGATTGTAGAAGCCTGTCCCTTTGAAAATAAAGAAGCAACCATGAGCCTTTTGCATAGTTTCTACTGCTGGGGCTGGCTTGGTGTTACCTTAATTTCTACAATTCTTTTCACTACTTTTGGAATTGATAACTGGAAATACATAGCCTGCTTCTGGGCCATTGTTCCTTTGTACAACATCTACAATTTTGCTACCTGTCCAATTGAAAAGATCGTTGAAGACGGCAAAGGCATGACTATTCTTCAGCTTTTTAAATCGCCTCTTTTCTGGGTGGCAGTTGTGCTGATGGTTTGTTCCGGTGCCAGTGAACTTTCCATGGCTCAGTGGGCATCGGCTTTTGTTGAATCTGGGCTTGGCTTCAGCAAAACCGTATGTGACCTTGCTGGTCCTTGTTTGTTCGCGGTTACTATGGGTATTTGCCGTGTGTTCTATGGAAAGTTCGGCGAAAAAGTCGAGCTTACAAAATTTATGATTGGTTCCGGAGTGCTTTGTCTTATCTGCTATATTATGGCATCCCTTTCACATAATCCGATTGTTGCTTTGATTGGCTGTATTATGTGTGGATTCTCTGTCGGAATCATGTGGCCAGGAACTTTGAGTATTTCTTCTAAAAAGATTCCAACAGGTGGAACTGCAATGTTTGCCCTTTTAGCTATGGCTGGTGACCTTGGAGGATCAGTTGGACCAAGTATAGTTGGAATGATTTCTCAGCGGGCAGGGGACAATCTTCAGTATGGCCTTTTCTTCGGTGGAATCTTCCCTGTTGTTCTTGTGATTTTCCTTATCATCTTAAAATTTGTTAAGGGGAAGGTTAATTCGAATTAATAAAAAAGGATTTAAATAGCAGGAGTTGCGGGCGGCGCTTGAGCCCGCAGAAGGGGTGGCGGAAGACAGCTTGCTGGCTGGAGACAGGGGAAGACTTTCCCCTACAAAAGAAGATTCGAATCTCGGGTAAACTGGATTCGAACCAGCGACCCCAACGTCCCGAACGTTGTGCGCTACCAGCTGCGCTATTACCCGTTGCAGACTAGATTTTAGTCCAAAAAAAAGGCCTTCCGTTTAAGGAAGGCTTAGGCGCGAGTGAGGGGGCTCGAACCCCTGATCTCCGGCGTGACAGGCCAGCGCGATAACCAGCTTCGCTACACCCGCGTGATGTTTAGTAATATATATTAAACAAAAACTTATGTCAATAACTCATAATAAAAAATTGAAGAAAAAAGCAAAATAATTTTATGTTTTAGGTTTATTTCCATTTTCTCCATAATTTACTATAATTAAAGTAACTAAACCTGAATAAAAAGATTCCTTATTCAGACCTTTTATCAAGGAGTTTTTATGAAAAAGAGAATTATTGCCGTTTTAGCGGCTGTTCTTTCTGCTGCTGCAGTGTCTGCTTACGCACCTGCAATCGGCGGTGAAAGCCTTTTTGAGCTTTCAAGTACACCAGGCCTGACTTATGCTTCTTCTGTTGCCGGTGGTGGTGTAAATTATATAACCCCAGCTTCTATTTCTGTGAATCCTGCTCTGACTGCAAAAGAACAGCGTGTAGGAGTAAATGCAGGTTACGGGGCTCTTGTTACAACAGGGGATAACAAAAGCTTTGGTTCTGCTTTCCAGCTTGGACTTCTGGTTCCTTTCAAATGGGCTGTAGTTACAGGTGAATGTTATGGACTTTTCCCAAATACACCATCTATGACAATCGACAACAGTTTTACCTTCAAGGGCGGTCTGGCAAAAGAAATTACAGAACACCTGAACGTAGGTATTGGAATGAACGCAGGTTTTGAATGGGGAAATGTTTCTGACTGGGGACTGGGTATGAGCCTTGGTTTCGTTTATGACATCCCACAGCTCAGCTTTATGAAAGATTTCCGTTACGGCGTTTCTATCTCAAATCTGGGAAAGAACTATGCATCTGATCCTGAAAAGGATTTCCTTTCAAGCTACCCTGGATTCATGACAATCAGAGCCGGTGCAGCCGCTCTTCTGTATTCAAATGATGTTCTGAAAATTGGAGGTTCTCTGGACCTTTCAACACCATGTTTCATGAACCTGATTGTTGATACAGGTTTCCAGCTGACTCTTAAAGATATGCTTACAATCAGCGTATCTGAAAAAATCAACATGAAAGAATCAGTAAATGGAGTTTCAAACTACATTCCTTCAATCGGAATGATGTTCAACTTCAAGTTCAATACAAAGAACGACTACCTTGCAAGCCACGACTGGAGCGAAAGCGAAATGACAGTTGGTACAGCTTATAAACAGCTTTACAATAACGTAACTGTTGTAGCTGCAGATGTTGATCTTCGTATGGGTCTTAAGGATGAAACACCTCCTGAGATTCTGATCTGGTTCGACGAAGAGGAGGATGAATAAAATGAAAAAGATTATTGCAGCTGCTCTTATCGCATTCAATATTTTTGCTCTTCCACTTTTCGCAGAAAAGAAAGCAAAGTATATTTCTCCAAACAATGACGGTGTTCAGGATGAACTGAAGATTCCTCTCCAGATTTCTGATAAACGCTATGTAAAATCATGGTCACTTGTAATCATGAATGAGGACCACGAAGTTGTTCGTACAATCGGAAATAAAGTTGCTCTTCCTGAAAGAATCGGGTTCAAATCCTTCTTTAAGCAGGTTGTAACTGTAAAACAGGGAATCCCTGTTCCAGAATTCGTTTCATGGAACGGTGCCCTTGATTCTGGTGAAACAGCTCCTGACGGAACTTACTATTACTACTTCACAGCTACAGATGATAATGACAACGAAGGCCGCACAAAGGAACACGTTGTAATTGTAGATACAATTGCTCCTGAAGTAGAACTTTTCCAGCCTGCCGATAAAATCTTCGGTGAAGGTGCAAAGGCCACTTTCAAAATCAAACAGGAAGGTTCTGCTGAAGATCTGTGGACTGGTCTTTTCCGTGCACAGGATGGCAAAATTGTTAAGACTGTAAAATGGGAAAATTCTGAACCTGGTGAATTCAACTGGCGTGGTACAGATGATGAAGGAAATCAGGTATTCGATGGAGTTTACTCTTACGAAGTTATAGCAACTGACAGAGCCGGTAACAAATCTGCTTACACAACAATTCAGAATATCATCTATTCTGCAGAAAAACCTGCAACAAACATCTTTGTAGAAGGAAGCCGTTACTTCTCTCCAAAATCAGAAAGTCCTGTTTCTTCTGTTACATTCAACATCACTATTCCTGTTCCTGAAGAAAAAACAGGTAACAAACTTACTGATTGGGCTGTAACAATCTATAACGAAGATGGAAATGCAGTTCGCGCATACAACAAAGAATTGAACGGAGATGTTCCTCCTTCTTCTATTGTATTCGACGGAACTGATGTAAACGGAAAACTTCTTCCAGACGGAAAATATCAGGCAAAAGTTACAGCTGCATATCTGAACGGATATGTTCCTGCTGTTATTTCTTCACCTGTTCTGGTTCTGGATACACAGTCTCCTGACATGAACTTTGTTGTTTCAGACAAAGTATTCGGATCAGGAAATAAACGTGCTGTTGAAATCACAATGGAAAAAGCTTCAAAAGAAAGCTCGCCTGTTCCAAACTGGAAGGGTGCCATCGTTTCTGCAGACGGCACAACTGTAAAATCTTATGACTTCGGTGAATTCCCACCTGTAAGCGTTTCTTGGAGCGGTATTACAGACAAGGGTGTTCTTGCAGAAAAAGGTGATTACAAATTTGTAGTAACTGCTGAAGATATGGCCGGAAATAAAGGTGTAAAAAATCCTTCTGCTACATTCACATTTGATACAACAGAAGCTTCTCTTATTCTTGCTGCCAGCGATGCCGCCTTCTCTCCAAACGGAGACAAAGTTCAGGATGTAATGACCTTTACTCCTGTATCTGGTCAGGGCGCAGATGTTACACAGTACTCATTCAAAGTAATGGATGAAAAGGGAACTGTAGTTTATTCAAAAGAAGAAAACAAAAAACTTCCAACTTCAATTACATGGAACGGTAAGGCAAACGACGGTATTCTTTGTGCTGACGGAACTTACACAGCCGAACTTGCAATTACAACAGCAAACGGTTCTTCTTCTTCTGCCTCTACAGGAGCTTTCGGAATTGATACTGTAGCACCTTCCTTTGTTGCAGAAACTCCATGGTCAGACTTCTCTCCTGACGGAGACGGAAACCAGGATTCAATCCCTGTAAAAGTTCTGAACTGTTCCTCAGAAAAATCTTGGACACTTGATATCAAGAACGCAAAGAACTCAGTTGTTAAGAAGATTTCTTGGAACGGACAGATCCGTGACTTCGAATGGGACGGTACAGATGAATCTGGAAACGTTGCTCCAGACGGTGTATACACAATGGATTTCAACTGTCGTGATGACGCAGGAAACTCTTTCAACACTACAATCAAGGGACTTACTCTTGATAACCGTGAAACTAAAGTTTACGTAATCACAGAAAACGAAGGAATCTCTCCTAACGGTGACGGAATCCTGGATACTCAGAAATTCGAAATCAAAACAACTCTTAACGAAAACATTACAAACTGGAAGTTTGAAATCAGCCGTGAAGATGGAAACTCAGTTCGCTCATGGTCTGAAAAAGATCAGGCTGATCTTCCTGCAAACATCACATGGGATGGTCTTGATTCAAACGGAAATGTTTGTGAAGGAACATTCTACGGAAGACTTGAAGTTGTTTACAAGAAAGGTAACTGCGTAAGACCAGTTTCTTCTTCATTCCTTTGTACAGCAACTCCACCACAGCTCCGCGTTCAGACTGCACCTGAATACTTCAGTCCTGATAACGATGGTGTTGATGATGATCTGTTCATTAAACTTTCAGGAACAACAATGGCCAAAATCAAGAACTGGTCATTCACAATTGATGATCCTAAAGGACGTCCATTCTGGACAACAAATGGTAAGTCACAGATTACAGAAAGAATCATTTGGGATGGTCTTTCAAATGTTCAGAAGAACAAGAACGGAAAAGCTGAAAGTGTTCAGTCTGCTATGGACTATCCATACACCTTCACAGTTACAGACAACCTGGGCATGACTTCAAAAGTAACAGGAGTTATTCCTGTTGATGTTCTGGTTATCCGTGATGGTTCGGTTCTTAAAATGGCAGTTCCTTCAATCATCTTCCTTTCAGATGATTCAGTATTCGATGCTGCTCAGAAAACTCTGACACAGGAACAGGTAGACAAGAACCTTCAGGTTCTGAACCGTATTGCCGACATCCTGAAGAAATTCAAAGACTACAAGGTTACAATTGTTGGACATGCAAACCGTACTTCTGACAACCTGGAAGAAGAAACAATTGATAATCTGAGAGTTTGGGGACGTGCCCTTACTCCACTTTCTCTTGAACGTGCCGAAGCAATCAAGAAATACCTGATTAAGAAGGGTGTAAGCGCTTCAAGTATCAGTACAGACGGAAAGGGTGGTACAGAACCTGTTGCTGATCCAAAAGACAAGGATAACAACTGGAAAAACCGCCGTGTAGAATTTATTCTTCAAAAATAAAGTGTACATTTATATTAAAAACAACACTCCCCACAAAAACAATGGAGGCCTCCCGCGGAGCCCCGTCGCTCGCTCTGCTCGGCTCCTTGCCCACGGTACTCCATTGTCTTTGTTCGCGTGTTGTTTTTACCATACATGTGCAAAGCGACACAGTGCCTTTTTAGTTCTGACAACTTTGCTTTTCTTCCTTGCGTGAATTTTAAACATATAAATAAATGCACTTGTTCGCAAAAGCTCAAAAACTAACGCGAGGGAGCAAAATATGATGGGCAGTGGCACTTTGAGCGTGGCTTTATAGGTTCCTATACACGCTCAACGTGCAGCTGTAAATCGCTGCAACGCAGCGTCCTTAAAGGGGGCCTGGGGTCTCCCCAGGCGCGTCCTGCACATCTATTTTGCGACCGGGAGCAAGTTTTTGAACATTTAAACTCAATGTACATTTATTGAATGTTTA
>JAKSTG010000033.1 GCA_024402695.1 Treponema sp.
AGTCCTTAAAATCAGCCTAGTTAAAGTGTCCAATAATTGGGGTGCACTTCAAATGAAATGCGGCTTTTTTTTATGGAACTAACTCCAAATATTAGTGGTGGAACAAACGGATTCCGTTGAAGGCCATAACCATGTTGTAGTTATCAGCAGCTTCAATTACCAGGTCATCGCGAACTGATCCGCCTGGCTGAACAACAACTGTTACACCAGATTTGCGGGCACGTTCGATGTTGTCTCCGAATGGGAAGAAAGCATCTGATCCAACTGCTACGTTTGTATTCTGTTTGAGCCATTCTTCTTTAGCTTCCTGTGTGAATACTTCTGGTTTTACCTTGAAGATATTCTGCCATTTGCCTTCTGCAAGAACGTCCATGTATTCTGCTCCGATGTAAACATCGATTGCATTGTCGCGGTCAGCACGTTTGATTCCGTCTACGAACTGAAGTCCGAGAACCTGTGGGCTCTGACGAAGCCACCAGTTGTCAGCTTTCTGTCCTGCAAGGCGTGTACAGTGAACGCGGCTCTGCTGTCCGGCACCAATACCGATTGCCTGTCCGTCTTTTACGAAACAAACTGAGTTTGACTGTGTGTATTTGAGAACGATAAGAGAAATAACCAGGTTGCGTTTGTCGTCTTCTGAAAGGTTCTTGTTCTTTGTAACGATGTTTTCAAGACAAGAGTTGTCGATTTTAAGGAAATTGTGTCCCTGTTCGAATGTTACACCGAATACCATTTTTGTTTCGATTGCAGGTGGAACAAAATCAGGATTGATCTGAAGAACACAGTAGTTTCCGTTTTTCTTTGCCTTAAGGATTTCCAGAGCTTTGTCTGAATATGAAGGAGCAATTACACCATCTGAAACTTCTTTCTTGATAAGAAGAGCTGTTGCTTCATCACATTCGTCTGAAAGAGAAATAAAGTCACCAAATGATGACATGCGGTCTGCACCGCGAGCGCGAGCATAAGCAGAAGCCAGTGGAGTAAGTTCAACATTGTCTGTGAAGTAGATTTTTTTAAGTGTATCAGAAAGTGGAAGTCCAACAGCAGCACCGGCTGGTGATACGTGTTTGAAAGAAGTAGCAGCAGGAAGTCCTGTAGCTTCTTTAAGTTCTTTTACAAGCTGCCATCCGTTCAGTGCATCCAGCAGGTTGATATATCCCGGTCTTCCGTTAATTACTGTAACTGGAAGATCGCCGTCTTCAACAAATACCCTTGCAGGTTTCTGGTTAGGGTTACAACCATATTTCAATTCGAGTTCTTTCATAACAAGAGCATAATGAAAAAAAAGGGTTTTTACAATTGGATTAACCTTTGAAGAAATGGGCCCCCGCAACGCGAGCTCGTATCATCAG
Organism: Treponema sp.; assembly: GCA_024402695.1. Lineage (GTDB taxonomy): Bacteria > Spirochaetota > Spirochaetia > Treponematales > Treponemataceae > Treponema_D. Next base: position 1,353 of record JAKSTG010000033.1, read on the forward strand.
TGGCATGAGTTCCCGTTCACTTCGTTCACTGCTGGATGCCACTTCGATTCGACCCGCTGCGTCCCATTTCTTCACAATTTCATTTCATTATAACCCCTTTCTTTTCATTATCTGTTTCTGTTATTATCATCCTATGGAAAGAATTGTAGTTCCCCTTCTTGTTCTCGCACTTGGTTTCAGTCTAGAAGCGGTTTTTATAACGGCGGATTGGAATAAAAGGCTGAAGAAGGCGGCGTGGTTTAAGGGAATGGCATCTTTCTGCTTTGTTGCATTTGGAGGGCTGCTTGCAAAGGCAAATCCTTCGAATGCAGGATGGTACCTTTTTCTGGGACTTATTTCCGGCATGATGGGGGATATCTGCCTTGCGGTCAAAAAATTTCTTTCAGGAGCTTCAGCTGCCATCATAAATGTGTTTGGGATTCTTTCATTTATGGCAGGCCATATCTTCTATATTACGGGACTCTGCCATGCAGGAAATCCGAATCTCCTCTTCGGATGCATTTTGTGGATTGCAATCTATGTTCCGGTGAACATCTTCCTGCTTAAAAAATCAAAAAAATCACCATTAAACGCACGCATTATGGGATGCGTTTATCTGGCCGCCGTTACCTTCATGTTCTCCACTGCAGTGGCCCTTCTTTCCATTCAGCAAAATCTCTTCTCGGGACTTTTCGCGGCAGGTGGCCTTCTCTTTCTAATCAGCGACATTATAACTATGTACAATGCCACACTTTCCGAAAAACCCAGAACCCTCCGAGCCGTAAACCTGGCAGTTTACTACGCCGCACAGGTTCTGATTTCTTCTTGTATTTACTATTTTTAGAAAATCCTCATAAAATCAGCCCTTTTTTCATAAGATTTTTACAATTCTGAAAACTTTTTTAATATCTTTATCTCCTTCAAAACGCTAATAATATTCTTATGACAACTGATATGACAAAAGGGTCGCCAACCAAGCACCTTTTAATGTTCGCACTTCCTCTTTTATGCGGAAACCTGTTCCAGCAGTTCTATAATATTTTTGACTCAATTATCGTGGGCCGTTTTGTAGGAGCGGAAAGTCTGGCGGCAGTTGGAGCCTGCGGTTCCCTTACCTTTCTTTTCATCAACCTGAGTTCAGGTCTGGCAGTGGGAATCGGTGTAATCGTTTCACAGTATTTCGGCGCCCATGATGATGACAGTGTTAAAAGAACAATTGCATCTTCGGTTTATGTTCTTACTACAACTTCTCTGATCGTAAGCATTCTTGTACTTCTTTTTGCTCCATATATCATGAAGTTCCTCAGAGTGCCTGACGAAATCAGACATCTTTCTGTTTCCTATTTGCGCATAACCTGCGGATGGGGAATTATTTTCCTGGCTTTTTATAACGGCGTTTCTTCAATTTTGAGAGCCCTTGGTGATTCAAAAACTCCTCTGTACTTCCTTATTTTAAGTTCCATCATTAACGTAGGACTGGATCTTCTTTTTGTAGTTAAGTTCAGCATGGGGGTAACAGGAGTTGCTCTGGCAACCTTGATTTCCCAGGCGGCTTCAGCCATCAGTTGTCTTGTTTTTGCAATTCACAAAAACCAGTACTTCCGCCTTTCTAAAGAAGAACTGAAACCTCACAGAACGATCATCCTTATGTCCATCAAACTTGGAGTTCCAATCGCATTACAGAACTCTTTGATTTCCGTTTCCATGATCACTCTGCAAAGCGCAGTAAACAGTTTTGGTGCAAATGTTATGGCAGCCTACACAATTGCAGGCCGTGTTGAAAGTCTGGTTCACCAGCCCTTCCAGTCTCTTTCAAATGCCATGAGTACTTACACAGGTCAGAACGTTGGTGCACATGATCAGGAACGCGTAAAGAAAGGATTCCGCCGCGGTGTTACCATGGCAATTATTTTTGCACTTGTAATGCTGCTTGTAATGTACACCCTGGGACAGAAAATCTGTCTGCTGTTTGTAAATGATATTGAAGTTATTAAAATCGGGGCAAAGGCTCTGACCATCACTTCCCTTGCCTACACAGGACTTGGAATGATTTACATTCCCCGCGGTCTTCTGAACGGAGCCGGAGACACAGGATTCTCAATGATCAACGGAATCTGCGAGGTTGTTGTCAGAATCAGTGCAGTTCTTATTCTTACACAGACCGCTTTGGGCTACTGGGGAGTCTGGTGGTCAAACGGAATCACCTGGACCATCACAGGAATCGTTTGTCTTATCCGTTACTGGTCCGGCGTCTGGAAGAAAAAAGCTGTAGTCTAAAAATAATCCAGCACAAAGCTGACCGCTTCAGCCTGCTGAAGGTCTGCAGAAATCACGGCTTCTCCATCCCTTTTCTGAAAACCGTAGTGGCCGAAGTTTCCGTGATTTCCGCCGGCCACTGTCAGTTCCTCAAAGGAAATCAGTTTCCCCATATACTTCCGATATTTTACCTTATTCAGAATCTGGTCATTTTCTCCCTTAACTGAAATCACTTTAAAATCTGAAGCGAACTGATTTGTTGAATAGGCGCCGCAAAGAAAAAGGCCTTTCACATTCGGAAATTTCTTGATTGCCTTTGGAGCATACATGGAAGCAACGGCACCTCCAAGCGAATGTCCGCCAAGAAGAACTCTGTCGTAATTCTCTGCAAACTTTTTCAAGACTGATCTGGCAGAAGATACTTTATAGATTGCAAGATCACAGGGAACTTTCAGAAGGACAGCATCAATTCCCGATTCTGCAAATCTGTTCATAAAATTAACATAGGCTTTCTGGTCTACAAGTCCACCTGGATAAAACACCAGAAGTGTTTCCGTCCCTTCGCCGTCAAAGAAAATATAATCGGGATTAGTTGTTATCTTCACAGAGCCAACCTGTCCCCCATTATTTTCCGCACAATCCAAAAGTTCGTCGCAGGAAGGTTCCTGAGAATAAGAAGTAAAAACTGAAAATCCGTAGAAACTGTAAATTATAAAAGCAAAAATGAAAAACTGTGCGCAGGTGTTAAGAATCTCTTCCGTCCAGTTTGCACGAGAAGTGTCCATATCGGCCTTTGCCCCGTAGATGCACATTGCCGCAAAAAAACCAATTCCTATAAAAAGAAAAATAGTAGCCGGAAACTGCCAGAAAGCACCGACCAGGTTTTCACCTGTTACAAAATTCACCAGATAAACAATGGCAGAAATCGTCATCAGCAAAAATCCGGAACTCATTAAGTAACGGAACTGTTTTTTGAAAATCGGAACATCTTTTTTCTTCGCAACAAGAAGAAGTTTCCAAATTACTTTTCCAAGACCTGCAAGAAAAGAAAGCAAGGCTCCCAGCCCAAAGAACAGGCCGGTCCAAAAAGATTTCATCGAAAAAAACACTGCCATGAGAGACATGGAGGCAGCAAAGAAAATCACAGGAACGGCATCCAAAAGAGTCATTCCCACAGTAGCTTCAAGTTTATTGGATTTATTCTCAGTCATAATTTAAAAATAACAAAAAACCCCGCAGAAGTACATCTGCGGGGGATAATTAATCGCGTTTTTTAACGCCCTTACACATTACTCAACGACAACGTTAACCTTAACTGTCTTAACGCCTTTCTTTGGTACAACACATGTACCGTTTACTTTGGCGCCGTCTTTTACAGTTACTTTAACTTCACCGTCGTTCTTCTTGTTTACAACGCTGATTTTATATTCAACGCCGCGGAACTTACGAGTAAGTGTTGCCTTCTTAACATGTTCTGGAAGACGTGGTTCAACAACCAGACCTTCGTAACTTGGGCGGAGACCACAGATGTACTGTGAAAGTGCCACAAAGTTCCATGCAGCTGTACCTGTAAGCCAAGAGTTCTTAGCTTCACCATGACGGCGTGCTTCTTTACCTGCAACCATCTGGCTGTATACATAAGGTTCTGTGCGGTGGATTTCAGATTTGTCTTCGATGTATGCAGGAGCAATCTTAATGTAGTGTTCCCATGCATCCTGTGGACGTCCGTTTACAACTTCACCAATGATAACCCATGGGTTGTTGTGACAGAAGATACCACCGTTTTCTTTGTATCCTGGTGGGTATGAACCAACTTCACCAAGTTCAACATGGTAATCCTGGTATGCAGGCCAGTTGATACAGATACCGTATTCTGAATCCAGGTATTTCTTTACGCTGTCCAGAGCCATTTCAGGGTAGCCTTTGTCTTTTCCGACCATAGCCATTGTTCCGAAGCCCTGTGATTCGATAAAGATTTTTCCGTCTTTACATTCTTTAGAACCGATTTTGTTTCCAAAGTGATCGTAAGCACGAACGTACCATTCTCCGTCCCAACCTGCTTTACAGATTGCAGCTTCCATTTTCTTGGCAGCCTTAAGAGCTTTTTCTGCTTCAGCTTTGTCGCCCATCAGGTTACACATTGCAACGTAGTCAGGTGTAACGTAAACGAACATTTCAGCGATCATTACAGATTCAGCATTCTTACCGTTCTGGTGGCTTGTTGTCTGGAATGATTCATTAGGATCTGTAGAGAATCCGTTCAGGTTCAGACAGTCGTTCCAGTCTGCCTGTCCAATAAGTGGAAGACCGTGTGGCCCCATGTGTTTTACAGTGTAATTGTAAGATCTCTTGATGTGTTCAAAGAGAGTTGCTTTGCTTGTTTCAGAGCAATCAAAAGGAACCATTTCCTTAAGGAATGCGGCATCCCCTGTTTCACAGATGTAGCGGCCAACACCAAGAACGAGCCAAAGTGGGTCATCGTTGAATCCGCCACCGATGTCAGCGTTACCTTTTTTAGTAAGTGGCTGGAACTGGTGGTAACAAGATCCGTCTTCGAACTGTGTTGCAGCAACGTCGAAAAGACGTTCGCGGATGCGTGAAGCTGGCAGCTGGTGAGCAGCACCAAGCATATCCTGAGAAGTATCACGGAAACCAAGTCCACGACCGATTCCTGATTCAAAGTAAGATGCAGAACGGGCGAAGTTGTAAGTAACAACACACTGGTACTGGTTCCAAACAGCCATACGGTCGAGTTTTTCGTCTCCAGTTTTGATTGTGAAGTGTGAAAGTGTTTCGTCCCAGAACTTTCTCAGGTCATTGAAGGCTTTTTCAACCTTAGCTTTTGTAGCGAATTTCTTCTGGATGGCGATTGCCTTTTCCTTGTTGATTACGCCAGAAGCTGTGTTTGTGCGCAGAAGTGATTTTGGAGCTTTTGCAGCCCATTTTTTATCAGGATCATTTTCTACATAACCAAGAACGAAGATGTATGTTTTTTCTTCGCCAGGATTCAGTTCAACATTTACGCGGTGAGAAGCAATTGGAGACCAACCGTCTGCAACTGAGTTTGCTGATTTTCCAGCCATAACTGTCTGTGGGTTTGCCAGAGAATTGTAAAGTCCCATCCATGTTTCACGGTCTGTATCGAATCCGTCAATTTTTTCGTTACATGAATAGAATGCAAAGTGATTGCGGCGTTCGCGGTATTCTGATTTGTGGTAAATTGCACTTCCGTCAATTTCAACTTCACCAATAGAGAAGTTTCTCTGGAAGTTTTCACAGTCTGTAGAACCATTGTAGAAACACCATTCAACGAAAGAAACCAGAGAGATTTCTTTCTTTTCGTGTGCCAGGTTCTTCAGTGTAACCATTTCTACTTCACAGTTTTCCCCGTTTGGAACCATGTAAAGTACATCAGCCTGAACATTGTTCTTTTTAGAGCTGATTTTTGAGTATCCGAAACCGTGACGGCATTCATAGTAATCAAGCTTTGTTTTTGTTGGCTGCCAGCCAGGGTTCCATACTGTTTTTCCATCTTTAATATAGAAGTAACGTCCGTTTGTATCGAGTGGAACATCATTGTAGCGGTAACGTGTGATACGGCGAAGGCGTGCATCTGTGTAGAATGCATATCCACCTGCTGTGTTTGACAAAAGTGAGAAGAATTTTTCATTTCCCAGATAGTTGATCCATGGATAAGGAGTTGTTGGAGTTGTAATTACATACTCACGACTCTTATCATCGTAGTAACCGAATTTCATAAAAGACCTCGATATTTGATAAAATCTTTAACGCTTGCAGCTTTCCTGTCTTATTTACTACAACGTTTTCGTAAAAATCATTATATATTGTATTTTAGGTTTGTCAATTTATTAAATAGAAATAAATGCAGAATTTTACAAAATTTTAATTTTTCTTCTATGTATTTACCTTATTTTCACAAAGTTCGATAATAGAGATTATGAAGATATACAATAAACTCTTTATTCTGGGAGCAATGCTTCTTTCTGTTAATGCCTTTTCATGCAAAAACGGATTCCTTCCGAACTCCATCGGAGAAGAAATTACTCCTACAAAAAATCCTGAAAAAACCATTGAATGTCCTACAAACGTAAAAGCAACCAATGGCGGAAAACAAAAAATCATTTTAAGCTGGGATTCAGTACAGAAGGCAGTGAAATACTACATTTATGCCGCCAATACACCTTTTGAATCCTTTGTAAAAATCGGCGAGACAACCGATTTGAACTATACCTACAAGCTCATGCCTGGACTTACCCGCTGTCTTAAGGTTACAGCAGTAACTTACCAGGGCGTGGAATCAGGCGACAGCATCATTGTTACCGGTTCAAGTCTTGCCTGCCCTGCTATCAGCAGCATCACTACAGACACTGACGACAACGGTTCCGTAACAACTGTTTACTGGTACATGGAAAACGCAGACCAGTATCAGGAAAACCTGCGTTACGAAATCTACTGTTATAACGGAACTTCTCAGATCGCTTTCGGACAGCTTGACGGTTCCCTGACAGAACAGATGAACTATACTTTCAAGAATCTGCCTCAGAACTCAAGCTTCGATTTCCAGGTTATTGCATACCTCAATTCAGAACAGAATGATACAGAAAGCAGCGATCTTATGAATGCCCTTACTGCCGCCAAACAGACACCGGATGCAGTATCGGATCTTAAAGCCACAAAGGCTACAAGTCTGGATTCAATCACCCTAACCTTCTCTCTGCCAGAACCTTCTTACGTGAAAACAGGTGTAACAGCCGGAAACGAAACCTTTACCCAGTATCCACTGTTCTTCAAACTCTTCAGACGTGTTGCCGGAACAGAAAACTGGACTGTTGTTACTGATCATCTTTACTGTGACGGAAGCCTTGCCGGTCCTTCAGAAGAAGGAACCCCGATTGTAATCGAACAGACCGACGATGCAGTAACAAAGCTTCAGAAACAGGAAAAAATCAATGCCTGGTTTGATCAGACCTACATTGCCGGAACTGAAATTTCTTACACAGATACATCCCTGGATTCAAAAACTGAATATGAATACAAACTCCAGTCATACATCGACAATTACAAAAACGCACTGATTTCATCAGACAAGATTTCAGTGTCGGGAGTTGTAAGCGGATTCACTGCCGCAATTCCTTCTGTAACTGCTGTATGGAACGGATACGAATATAGTGATCCTGAAACAGAAGACTTCAAGTTGAGCGCAAGCATCAGCTTTAACATGTCATGGGACAACTTTGGGGAAGAAGCAAACTACAAATATGTTCTTAAAACAACAAGAGTCACTGTTCCTGAAAACGAAGAAGATGAATCAAACACAATCATCACCTACGAAACCTTCGATTCAATTGAAAGCCTGAACGAAAGCACAAAATCCTTCAGCCTTTCAAAAACAAAGATTGACGAAGAAACTCAGGATGAAACCCTTGAGGAGGACTACACCCAGGAAGGCTACTACAACTATGACATTTTCATTGTTGAAAAAACTGCCGAAGTTTCAGAAACAGATGATCCTGCAGAATACATCGCATTTACCTCAGCACCTGGAACTTATCTGGTTACTCCAGTTCTGACACTTCCTGAAATCTCAGGATTTGAAATCAAAGACGGATTCAAGGACAAGGTGGAAATCACATGGCAGAAGCAGGAACATGTAACCTACTCTCTTGAACGTTACAAAATCGACAAAGACAATATTAAAGTCGGAACTGTTGACCCGGTTATCTTCACAGATTTAACACCTGATGAAACTACCGCACTTGTTCAGGATCCTGCAGACAGCGGAATCAGATACGTTTACACCCTTACAGCCGTAAGCGGAAAATACAAAGTTCCTTCACTTCCTTTGACCGCTGAATGTCTTGGAACTCCGGTTCCTGTTTTCGATACAGAAACTGCAAAGCACGATTCCATTACAATCACCTGGAACAAAGTTCTTAAAGCAGATTCTTACGAAATTGATTTCACAAACGGAAACACCTCTTTCGAAGGATTCCCTGTTTCAAGCGATGACCTGGAAAATCTTCCTGAAGGAATCACAATCACAGAAAACGGAGCCCTTCTTACTTGTACACTGGACAAACCTGCAGGTTATGACGACGCCACAGTTTCAGGGAAAACCTGGAACGCCTCTGTTACAGCAAAAAACAACAGCACCAGCGACACAACAGAAACCAACACTGCTGTATTCACCATGGGACCTGCCGCCGTTACAGAACTCGCAGCTTCTGTAGCTGAGTCAAATTCTTCAATCAACGTTTCATGGAAACCTGTTCCAGGCGCCAAAGGCTACGCCATCAGACGCGCAAGATGTGAAGTTGAAGCACCGTATAAGGAAGTTTCGGTGGATGTGTATATGATTTCCGCAGAAGGCGGGGCTGTATCTGCAAACAGCACATCAATCGATGCCGCTTCCATTGTAATCACTGACACAAAAATCACTCTTACAGACCACTACAAAGAGATTCAAGCAATTACCCCTTCTGTATGGGATAAAAACCAAGACATGCTGGCATGGGGATTCCCATACAAATATACAGTAATGCCTCTGGAAACTCTGGAAGAAGAAATTGAAACAGAAGCTGATTCTTCAGAAGTAGTTCTTGGAGATATTACTTATCTGAATTTCAATGCAAACGAAATCAGTAAAATTGGCTCATGTATTGGTTACGGACACAAAGTAACTGCAACAAAATCAGAAGACCCTAGATTTGTTACCATCACTTGGACTAAACCATATATGGGATCAAAAACTTTGGAACCTGTACTCTGGTACAGTCCTTCAGGTCAAAACCAATGGAGTAAAAACGGAACCAAAACAAATTCAGATGGCGTATTTAAACCGGAACTTTTGGGAGACGAAAGAACAAGAGCTTTCGACTTTGCAGTAAGTTACACATCTGAACCTCATAACACTTATTATGAAGAACTGTCAAAACTGGAAGATGGTGCTGTTGAACCTGAAAACAAAGGTTATGCCTTTGCAATCAGCCTTGAAGCATCAAATATAAAAGATTCAGAAAACAATCCTACACTAAAGGAAAGATTCGACTGGACTATCTGGGATTATTCAGAACGTGCCGTAGGACCTGATGTTGATACATATCTGTTCCAGATGTTCAATAATGATTTCTGTACATCACCAGATGACTGGAAAACCATTGCAGAAATAGACAAAGACGGCAATATTGCACTTGCTAATCTTTCCGCTTATAAAATAAGTGCAGATGAGTTTACTAATCGCATCGAGATTTATCCTTCCGAAAAATTTGTTTCCGGTGATAAAACCTATGACTGGTACGAAGGACTTTTAAAGGTTCTCCGTGATTACAGACATTATGCCCGACTGGAAACAACCCGCACTGTAAACATAAACGGAGAAGAAACAACCATTCATGCTTCATATTCTGATGATGAAGTTTTCAATTACAGAAACATTACAGATACAGAATTTGCAAGAGCCGGACTCTTGAATATGGCATACGGTTACTTCATGCAAAATGGCGGTGAAACCGACTATTCAAATATAGCAGGTTCTATTTACATCGATAACGGAAGCACTGAAAAAGGTATATATACGGGATCTTTCGAACATAGTGGTGGTTCTTATGTAGCAGGCGGAATTCTTATTGGGAAATACTCACATACACAGTTAGCAAGTAAATATTGTCCTGCAATGCTCACGGTCAGCGGTGACAATATATCTTTCCTGGAAATCTCAAATGCCCAGCAGACTTTCTACACAAAAGGTGCCGGCGAAGGATTCTTCTGTTACGAAAAACCATTTGATATTCTGATTAACTGTAAAAATGCTCCAAATACAGATATAAGCAAAATCTTTTCAGGTACTATTACGCCAGCTTTAGGATGGACTGAAAAAACAACTTTAGGTTTATTTACAACCCTGGATAAACAGGAAATGAGCATATCAGTAACCAGAAATGGAAACACAACTACAGTTATGAAACCATCAACAGACAATACTGAAATTCATTTCTATTTCCCAATTCAAATTAATGACAACAAAACCTGGTATCTCAATGACCAGAATTACGGATGGTGGTAAAGATGAAAAGATTCAACACAAAAGTTTTATTCATTCTCGTCATCAGTATGCTGATGACAGGCTGTTACCAGCTTTTCCAAAGCAAGATTCCTATGACTCACCAAAAACCTGGAGTATCGCTGGGAGATATTCTTATTGATGAAGTCAAAACTACTAAGCTTGAAGCACCAGTCCAGATATTTGTATCAGAAGGACTTTCTCCAAATACAATTAGAATTTCCTGGTCACAGGTTGATAAAGCCGCCTCTTATTGTCTTGAACGCGCAGTCATTCCTTCTTCAGAAAATTTTGATGTTGACAATCTTGAGTTCAACGCCATACAAGCATCGGGTACTGGAATTATTACATCTACCTTTATTTCAGGGACTGAATATTCTGATCTTATTACTTCAACTCCATCTTATACCTCTGATGAATACAATCAGAATTATATTTATCGTGTTTGCGCAGAAAACAAACAGATGGGCTATGAATCAAGCGATTTCACTTACTCGGGAAAAGCTTTCCTGTTTGCGCCGCCGGTTAACGTTTCAGCCTCAGCCGGCGAAAACTCTGATAGAGTTGAAATCAAATGGGAACCATCAAAGAAAGCAATCAGATACAGAATCTACAGAAGTGGAGACTCAACAAATTCAAATCCTGTTCTTCTTAAAGAAGTGTCAGGAGATGTGCGTAAATACACAAACCTGATTTCAACAAATGAACAAGGAATTGATTTCTACTATTCAGTAAAAGCCGTAAACTCACTTGGTGTAGAATCAGTTTCAAGCTCCGTTGCTCTCGGATTTGCTCTTAAAGAAGGGGCTCCTGGAAGAATTTCTGATGTAAAAATTACAGAAGGAAAAGGTCGTGGGGATGGTCCTGCTTCAGACGGAATTGAGATTACATGGAAGCCTCAAGACGGGCTTATGTACACAGTTTACCGTTCTTCATCAAAAGACAACTCACTTCAGCAGCTTGCTACAGGTTTGACAGATTGCAAATACCTTGATAAAAAATCATTGAAACCAAATACCTATTACTACTATCGTGTTCTCGGTTACAAGACAATGGGATCAGGTGATTCAGCAGAAATCGTAAAAGGACCTCTTTCACAGTCAGGACCGGAAGATGATACACCTGCAGAAGGTTTTATTCTTTCAGCTCCTGAAGAAATCGCAATTGACCGACTGGGAACCAGATTCCAGATTAAATTCAGTCAGCCAATCGGTGAAGATGGATATCTCCAAGATTCAAAAATTTATACAGAATCTTATAAAACATATTCATATCTGTTGAAAGGCGGAACAACACTTGATTCAATCGAAGATGACATTCCTTTCACAGAAGTATTCCCTGTAGATGGTTACTACACTATTACTATAGAGACACAATGCAAATTCTTTAAAATCATTACACAAAATGGAAGCAGTATTAGTTTGCCTTCTTCTGTCACCGCCCCTAGCCCAACAGCTTCGCAGAATGTTCAGGCAACAAAGGCTGCCTTCATAAAAGAAGCAATGTCGGTAACAAAGGAAGATGGCAAACACAACATGCTGGTTACAGGAGCAAACGTAAATGAAGTTTTCCCTGTAAAAATCACATGGAATGCTCCTGCAGACGGAGCCGACGGCGGATACTTCATCTATCGTTCAACTGACCCTGAAAAAGGCTACAGAAAAATCACAGAAAACCCTGTCACAGAATGTTCATACATTGACTACAATGACACAGCAAAAGCAGGAATCTACTATTACTACAAAGTTCTTTCTTTGAATCAGCTTGGTAAAGGTTCAAATTATTCTGACTATGCTACAGGTTATGGCGCCATCACCTACAACCAGTTCATGCGGGAATACAACAAAACTATCCAGCGTTCACAGAAAAAACTGACTCTCATGCATAAAAGCGGTAACACTGACAAATTGGGAACAGAAACAATCAACGGAGATATCTCCGGAGATTTATACTACAAAGCTAGCGTTCAGGGGCTTGGTGGTAGAGTTATCATGAAATATACCGATTATGCAGATTACTATGTTCCGGGAACAAACAACGTTTATTTCCGCATTGACGGAAACACAAATACCTCCGCAAGTATGGATGCATCCGGAACAATGGATGGAACAGTTGTATGTTCCGACGAAGGAATGTATCCTGGAACTCTTATTTATGACAATGTAGAAATCAAAGGCGGATCTGCCGGCGGCGGTTACTACCTTATTACACCAAAAGGCTTCCCAGAAGGAGAAGTTGATTATACAGTCGGAAACGAAGGATGGTAGGAGATATATTATGAAAACAAAAAACAAAAAACTTTTTATTACAGCATTTATTCTGGCACTGTTCGCAGGTATTTTCACATCCTGCTATACACCAAATCCTCTTTATGGAACCTGGGGTGATAACCTTGGAAACAGCATTCAGTTTCGCGCAGACAACACCTTTGCTGCAAAAGTAACTAACTCAATGGGAAATGTTGAACAAGTTGAAGGTACCTGGGCCTGCATCGAAAATGCTCTTATTCTCAAAAAAGACAGCGGAACTTCTTTCAATACAGAATGGGATATTCGTGGTTCTATGCTTTACCTTGAATGGGTAGATAATCTGCGTGAAGTCCAGTATATGACTCTTTATCATATTTCAAAATAACAAAGGAAAAGATATGAAAAAAATTCTTTCAGTTATTCTTTGCGTTTTATCTCTGGGATTTCTCTTTGCTCAGGAAGAAACTGATTTTCTGAATCCTAAAACAGGATTCCCTGAAATCGAAAACAGACCTTTCGTTATTTTCAATGAAGGGGTATGTGCTTCTCAGATGACTCGTATCGTAGTCCAGGAAGAACGTTCAAACTTCGTCTGGCAGGATTATGAAATCGGTGCCTTCTTTGAAATGCAGACTGTAAACATGCAGCCTTTCAACAGCATTCTTCGTCTGGCAGGGTATTATCCTTTCTACCACACCTTCAACGGAATGCAGCAGATTCCAATGACAGTTCTCCTTTACGGTGGCGACCTTTTCTACGGAATTATGTTCGAATCAGACATGTGGAAATACATTAACTTCAAATATGCTTTAGGACCACACTTCTGCTACCAGCTTTCCGACGAATTCCATCACATCTGGCTTGGCTTCGGAGGACTTCTTGGCCTTGAACTTCCAGTAGCTCAAAGATGGAGCATTGTTGTGAACGGACTTGGAACACTTGATTACGCCAACCTGGGAACTAACAAAAAACTTCAGCCTTATAATGTTGCATGGAAATATCAGGCCGAACTTGGCTTCCGCTACAGCAGAAAAGCCCCTAACACATATTCGTATATAAAGCCTAAAGAAAAATAACCTTTTCGTTAAATAAAAAAGGATATCAGAAAAACTTTTCTGATATCCTTTTTTTTATGCTGCCACCGCTCTTGCGGCGCCGAACAATCCAAGACTTCCTGCCATCATAATACAGCCGGCAATCAGGACTCCAAGCAGAACGGCAATCACCGTGTCACGGAACTTCATGTTCAGCATTGAAGCGGCAAGAGTTCCGGTCCATGCGCCGGTTCCTGGAAGCGGGATACCGACGAAAAGCATAAGGGCTACAAAAATACCGCGGCCGGCTTTTGACTGAAGTTTTTCTCCAGCAGCATTCCCCTTTTCAAGGAAGAAGCGGCAGATACCACCAATCACTTTTTTATCCTGTCCCCATTCAAGAAACTTTCTTGCAAAAAGGTAGATAACAGGAACCGGAAGCATATTCGCAATAATACAAATCACATAAGAAGGGATAATCGGAAGTTCAAGGGCCTGAGAAACAGGAATTGCACCGCGGAGCTCAATAAGCGGTACCATCGAAATAAAAAAGATCCAAAGATATTTAGTAAACATAATAGAAATATAACAGATTAAAAAAGATTGGGCAAACTAAAGCTTTTAGATTAAGTTCTGTTCCATAGACAGAATTCCCCTTCCCCAAGATTTTCAGGAAGTTCGATTTCCCCGATTGCCATACGTTTCAGATCAACCACTTGGTTTCCAAGTGCCGCAAACATTCGACGCACCTGATGAAACTTTCCTTCCGAAACTGTTACTTTTGCGGAATCTGAAAAATCGCCTTCAGGGAAAATTACTGTTGCAGGTTTTGTTCTGAAAGCCTTTCCTTTTTTTTCAGGAGGAAGGTCCATTCCCTTTTTAAAAGCGTCTTTATATTCCTTCTGCAGTTTTCTGCTTACAGAATCTCGGAGTTTTACTGAATAGGTTTTATCCACATGAGTTTCAGGCTTTGAAAGAGAGGACGAGAATTTTCCATTGGTTGTAAGAAGAACAAGTCCACGGGAATCAGAATCCAGGCGACCTGCCACATGAAGCTTTTCATAAAAAGCATGATTTCTGATCTCCTCAGAAAGAAAATCAAATACAGTTTTATGACTGTCGCTGACGCGGGAACAGACCACTTTTTCAGGTTTGTTAAGAAGGATGTAAAGATGTTTTGGAATCTGGATTTCTTTTCCATCCACAAGAATTGTATCCAGATCTGAATCTGCACAAAGATTGCGATCTTCGACGGCAACGAGGACTTCCGCTTTGAAAGAGGCCCCGTTCCGTTTGATCTGAACTTTATGAGTTTTTATGAAAGTTTTGAAACTCCTGTCACTGCAGAAGCCGGCCCGAACCAGTATGTGATCTACCGGTTCGTAAAAATCATGATCCATCAAGGACTACCAGATGCCCAGAACCTTCTGCATCAGAAGGCTTGTAGCTGTAATTCCTGCCCAGCAGCAAAAACCAAGAGCCAGAGGTTTTCCACCGGTTTTTACAAGTTTGATTATATTTGTATTAAGCCCGATTGCGGCCATAGCCATAATGATCATAAACTTACTTACTTCTTTAAGATACTTGAACAGCAGCTTGAAGAAATCAAGGGCGGCACCTGCAGGCACAAACTGATAAACCAGAGTTGTGATTACGGAAGCAAGAATAAAATACAGAATAAAGAAAGGGAAAATCTTTTTAAGGCTGAAAGTAGATTTTACTTCGTTTTCAGTTCCTTCTCCTGATTCACATTCCTGGGCAGCTGCCTTCTTTGCTTTTTTTGTCTGAATCAAAGCCAACACCAGAGTAATAGGAATGATTGCCAGAGTACGTGTAAGTTTTACAGTAACCGCTTTATCAAGAGTTTCACTTCCAAGATTAAAAAGACTGTCCCAGGTTGAAGCACAGGCAGTAACAGAAGATGTATCGTTTACTGCTGTTCCTGCAAAGATACCGAAAGCTTCACCAGTATCTGTGGCAAAACCGATCAGGCGTCCAAAGCTTGGAAAAATCAAAGCAGCCAGAACATTGAAGAAGAAGATTACACTAATTGCCTGAGCAACCTCTTCATCATCTGCTTCAATTACAGGAGCAGTTGCAGCAATTGCGGAACCACCACAAATAGAAGAACCTACACCAACCAGAGTTGCGATTTTCCCTGGCATCTTCAAAACCTTGCTCAAAACAAAGGCAAGAATAAGCGATACAGAAATTGTCGAAAGAATAATCGGAAGGGACTGTGCTCCTGTTTTTGCAACAACACCAAGATTCATTCCAAAGCCCAAAAGAATAACGGACCACTGAAGAATCTTTTTTGATGCAAATTTCAGACCTTTGTCAAAAGGAGATTTGTCCTTAATAAAAAGAGTAATAATCATTCCCATTACGATTGCGAAAACGGGACCCCCAACAACTGGAATCAGTTTCCCAAGAAACCAGGAAACACAAGCAATAGCTAAACTTAAAAGAAGACCTAATACCATAATAAAATTATTTTAAATGATTTTTTAGAAAGTGGGCAAGTAAAAAAAAGATTTAGAAATCCAGTTCTTTTCCATCGAGGACTGCTCTCTTCAATTCCCCTTCCACATATTCCAGTTTAAGAGAAAAGAAAGGCTGGTCCGGATGTTTTTCACGATCCAGAAGGTCAAGGAAAATTTCGTCTCCTTTCCAGTGAGGCAATTTGTTTATTTTTTCTTTCGGAACCCATTCAAGATTTCCTTCATCACATTCCTTAAGATTTCCTGCAAAATTGCCGCACCAGAAAAGGTGCATGAACTCTGTTATACGACCGTGCTTTGCGTCATCGCTAACGAAGGTCACAATGCCCCTGTACTCAGGATGATTCAAAGACAAACCCGTTTCTTCCATGGCTTCACGAAGAACACAATCCTCTGGACTTTCCCCTTCCTCAAACTTTCCGCCAATTCCGATCCACTTGTCCTTATTCAAATCATTCTGCTTCTTTACGCGGTGCAGCATAAGATAAGAAGAATCTTTTTCTATATAACAGAGAGTAGTATTTATCATGCTTTAATTTTATCACAATTTTAGACCATAAAAAAAGGCGACTTGCGGGTCTCACATCCCCACAAATCGCCTTTTGTAACGCAAATCTCACATACATAAGATTTGCTTCATAAAACCACTTTTTCCATACAAAAATCCCACATACATAAGATTCCCTTCAAAAGCAGTCTTATATCCCAGGGAATAAATTATTCCTTATCTTACAGTCCAAATCTGATTTCTTCCCAAACTGCATTATACTTCTGAAGGTCTTCGCCTACATCCATTTTCAGCTCAACTCTATCAAGAAGTTCTGGTGGATACATAGGTTTCTTTTTTGTGTATTTTGCTGCAGCTGTATTTACATATGGAGGGAACTTGAGGGCATCAAGGAACTCTGCGTAGTTTTCAGGATCATGGCTGAAGTTAATGAAAGCCATAGCCAGATCATAGTGTTTTGTTCCTTTAAGGATAACGATTGAGTCCTGGTAAGCACCGCTTCCTGTTTCAGGAACGAAGAAGTCGATTGTATCTTCCTGTTTATCTTCTGGAACTTCACCGAAAATGTTTTCGGCGTATCCGTCACAAACCCAGTAGTTGCCTGAAGCAAAGTTTTTACCGAAACTTTCTGCATCGAATTTCAGAAGATTTGGAAGCCAGTGAGTTTTAAGATATTCTCCTGCCTCGCGGATTTCTGATTCTTCGTGAGTGTTAAGAGAATAACCAAGGTACATAAGAGCAGAACCGATTGAAAGACGCATATCGTCCATCATTGTCATATGGCCACGGAATTCAGGCATTTCGAAAATGTCGTAAGAACGTGGATAGTCAGTAACTTTTGTCTTGTTTACGGCAATACCATTGGCAGCAACACAGTATGGAACACACCATGTCATGTCAGGGTCATAACCTTTTGCCTTTTCAAGACAGTCAGGATTTATATATTTAGCATTTGGAAATTTCGAAAGATCGATTTTTTCCAGCATGCCCTGATTCATCATAATTGAAACGTAATCTGAAGAAGGGATTGTAAGGTCGTAGCCTTTTGCGCCGGCCTTCAATTTTGAATACATTACTTCGTTTGAATCGAAGAAGTCGCACTTGATTACACAGTTATATTCTTTTTCGAATTTGCGCAGAAGTGAATCTGGTGTGTAATAAGTCCAGTTGTAGATGCTGAGAACTTCTTTTTTTTCTCCACATGATGTAAGAAGTCCCACTGCCAATAGAATTGTTGAAAGAACAACGACATTGAATTTTTTCATTTCAATATCCTTCAGGAGTTTATCCCTGCAGAACAGTTTTTTTATTGTGAGAAAAATCTGTTCAGTAAAAAATTAGTGTTAAGCCTTCATACGAAAGCCTTTCATTTTCTCCCGCCCGAAAAGCGACGAAATGAGAGTATAGTATATAGGAAAACTGAAAGTGGGACTATAAGGATTTTCTATAAAAAAAAGCGCCGTTCCATTTCTGAAACGGCGCCTTATTAAAAACTATTACCAAACAGTTACGTTAGCGTAACCGCTTGACTGATATCCTTCAACTTCAAGAATCTGATAATCCCACTGATTTCCAAGGTACATTCCACATCTTGACCATGCATTGAAATGATTTGCAGTTGTGATTGTGTTATTTGTACCCTGCTGGCGCTTGTTGCGTCTTACGCTCCAATACTGATCGAAAGTTCTTGTTCCGAGGATTGATGGCTGGTTATAGCGAGTTGTTTTGTAAATGTCGTACCAGTCTCCATCAGACCAAACCTGTCCCATGTACTGACCTGTTGGACGGTAATTTCCCCATGAATCTACGATGTAGTATTCAACGAGTTTTGAACCTTTTGTCCAACCATAAGCGGCAATGTATCCGTTTCCTGATGGATTCCATGCACCTGCGTTGTAATTGATATTTCTGTAAGAACCCTGATTCCATCCTTTACCTGCTGTAAAGTTTCCACAGTTCTGCCACCATACAGAATAGTTACCACCGTCTCCCAGTGTCATCTGTACGTTTCCGCCACCGTCAGTCCAGAATGAATAATACATTCCTCCGTTCCAACCTGTGTTGTTGTAATTAACTGTTACAGCGCGAGAAGAATCTGAATCTTCTACAGCTGGAGTGAAAGAACCCTGACAGCCAGAAAGGCATACCAGTCCAAACAGTGCAGCTAATGCTGCAATCATGCGAATTTTTTTCATTTTATTGCTCCTACTTTTTTAGAAGTGACTAGTTTTTCTGCAGATTCTTTTTCACCTAGTATCGATTCTAACTTAGGATCCCTATATTACCATAGAGAATTTTTCTTAAGAAAAATTACCTAGATCCCCTATAACATAAATTTTTAGGGCTTATCCAAACATTAAAATTGAAGTTTTGATTTTTTTTCTTTACAATTTTTCCATGACAGAAAAAATTAAACTTTCCATTCTTGATGCCCACGCTGTTAATCCTGGAGATTTAAGCTGGGATGCATTCAAAGATTTTGCAGACATCACTACTTATGACAGGACTTCTCAGGAAGAATTAGTTCAGCGCGTTAAAGATTCAGATGCGATTTTTATCAATAAAGTTGTAATCACCGAAGAAATTTTGCAGCAGCTTCCAAAACTCAGATACATTGGAGTATGCGCAACAGGCTACAACGTTGTAGATACAGAAGCCTGTAAAAAAAGAAACATTGTAGTTACAAATGTTCCAGCCTACTCTACCGATGCAGTAGCTCAGCATGTATTTGCACTCATCACACATTTCACAAACAGCGTTGCCCTCCACAGCGAATCTGTTCACAACGGAGACTGGGTTCGTGCCAAAGATTTCGTGTACTGGAAAAATCCTCTTATGGAACTTGCAGGAAAAACTCTTGGAATTTTCGGATATGGAAGTATCGGTAAAAAGACTGCAGAAATCGGAAAAGCATTCGGCATGAATGTAATCTGCTGCACAAGAACACAGAAACCAGGTATGCCTGAATCTGTAAGCCGCGAAGAACTTTTCCGCCGTTCAGATTTCATTTCTCTGCACGCCCCTCTTACACCTGAAACAAAGGACATGATCAACAAAGACTCTCTTTCACTTATGAAAAAGTCTGCTTATCTGATTAATACCGCAAGAGGTGGTTTTGTAAATGAACAGGAACTGGCAGACGCTTTGAAGGAAGGAAAGATTGCAGGTTACGCTGCAGACGTAATTTCAGTTGAACCGATGAAAGAAGGAAACCCTTTGATGGGATGTCCTAACTGTGTGCTTACTCCACACATTGCCTGGGCTCCTCACGAAACCCGTGAACGCCTTATGAATGTCTGCCTGGAAAACCTGAAGGCCTGGCTGGAAGGTAATCCACAGAATGTGGTAAATAAGTAAAAACATATTGTCCTTTCGACAGACTCAGGGACCATTTGATTATAAAAAAAAAGGATTTGGGATGACGTAATCATCCCAAATCCCCGTAGCTTTCCAAACTATTTATTAGCGGTTAGCTTCGTCGATAAGAGCCTGGAATGCGTTAGCTGTTTCTTCTACAGCTTCCTGCATTGTTTTGTATCCTGGGTATACGCTCCAGATGATATTTCCGAGGTTAAGACCTGAAATAAGTGTATCGTAACGTGCAATACCATTGTCTCTCATGAGCTGGAGTGTTTCGTCTACAGCGCGTTCATCGCGGAAACGTGTGTAGTAGTCTTCTTTCCATGCATCATCACCGTAACCTGGTGTTGGATCTGACCACAGGTCAAAAATTTTAGCAATCTTTTCAGCTGTGTTTTTGTCATAGCATCCTGGAATTACGTAAACGTTATCATCGTGAAGTGTCTTGTAAACTTTGTCACCATTTGGTCCCAGTGGGAAACATACGAATCCCCAGTCATCACGCATGTCTGCGATGTTACCTACACGGTATTCGTGGTCAGCCTGGAAAGCAACTTCACCGTTGATGAAGGCAGCATACATCCAGTCCCAGTTAGATCCTTCTGGCTGTGGTTTTTCGTAGCTCTGAACCATTTTTGTAACCCAGTTCATAGCTTCTACAGTTTTTTCATCTCCACATTTAGAGAAGTATTTTCCGTTTGCATCTTTTCCAATCCATTCTGTTCCGTTTGTCATAAGAGCCAGGTGACAGAATTCTGTTGAAAGGTTAGCCATACCGTATGTATCAAGTACACCGTCGTTATCGATATCACGAGTTGTAGCTTTCAGCATTTTTTCGAAAGCATCCCATGTCCATGTTCCGGCAGCCTGCATGTCATAGATTGAATCTGGATCGATTCCGGCTTCTTTAAGCAGACGTTTGTTGAAGAAAACACCACCTTTTGGTTCTGGATCGATTGGACGACATCCGTAGAATGAAGATCCCTTTGTTGTCTTCGAGCGAACAGCTTTGTTCCATTTTTTGTTTGACCAGTCTACGCTTTTAATTGTTGAAAGATCGTAGAAAAGGTTTGCTTTCATACCAGCAGAGATTGAACGTCCGTCAATAACGAATACGTAGTTTTCGTCTCCACCTGTTGTACAGAAGTTTGCAACTGTCTGTGGGTGTGATCCCCATCCGCCAATACCAAACTGGTCACAGTCATAGTTATAAGTCAGCATTCCGTACTGGCGGAATTTTTTTCCGTCTTCTTCTGCAGGAGAGTGTGATTCTTCGCTCTGAAGTCCGTTTGCATTTGACCACCAGTCAGCTACGCGAACAACCATTCCGTCAAAGTCGTAAACTTTGCCTTTTTCATCCTTCTGAATTTTATATCCGGCTTTTTTGAACTGAGCATCAAGCTGTTTTGAGAGGGCTTTGTCCTCTTTTGAAAGTTTTGGTTTTGCAGAAACTGTTGAACACAGCATAAGTGCTGAAAGTCCTGCTGCAAGTACTTTTTTTGTTGTAAGCATTGTTTTCCTCCTTAATGATTACAAAAAACATATTTTTATTAAAACGTTTAACTAATATTGTAACCCACAAATCCCGCATTAACAACGAAATTTTAAAACGTTTTACTAAATTTTGATTTTTTTTGCCCCAAGGAGGCGGGGCAAAAGACTATTTACTCTGCAAAAAATCCTTCAGGAACTTCAGAAGTCCAGTTAGCGTTTGTCTTTAGATTCATTGCGTAGCATACAATTGCAGCCAGATCACGACCATTCAAACTGATTTCACAACTCTGATTTACAGTTTTTCCAAGAGCTCCGAAATAAATATCCACATCAGAAGGCGAATCATTACCATGTGTCATTAAGTGACCGCCGTGATCTGCGGTAAGAATAAACAGAGTGTCATCAAGAATACCGGCTTCTTTTATGGCTTCGTATATTTTTCCAATGTATCCGTCCAGTTTTTCCATAGCCTTTATATAGGCTTTTTTACCAAATCCATGAGAATGACCTGCCTGATCTGCAGAATTAAACTGGATGAACATAAGGTCCGGCTTTTCAGCCTTAATATATTCAGAAGCATTAAAGGTTATTTCCTCATCACTACCGGTATCTGTTACAACGCCTACATTTCTTTCAATAATTCCTTCCGAAATCGGAGTCCACCCACAGAAAGCTGCCAGTTTTGCAGAAGGTTTTGAATCTCTTGCAAGTTTGAAAATGGTTGGATAAATAGAATCGCTGTAAGGCCTTCCGTCGCTGATATTTTTGTTTGTCAGCCCATGAACAGAAGGTTCAATTCCAATAAGCATGGAAGCCCAGCACTGGGCACTTATTGAAGGCAAAGATGCTTTACAATTTGGAGTCCAGATTCCGTCTCCAAAAATCGAATCCATTTTTGGAGTATTGCATTTTTTCTGGAACGCACCGCCTCCATCAATTCCCACAATAATAACATGTTTGTATATAAATCTTTCCGGGTTTTCTTCTGCGGCAAGGATATGTTCTTCTGCTGCCCTTTCCGGACTTCCCAATAAAGTTAAAGAATTATCGTGTTTTGTAGAATTACATGAAAGAAACAAAAAAGGAATTAATCCTGCCAGAAGAATATATTTTGATTTCATCATTTTGGGTCCTCCAATCTGCTGAATTTCACTATTTCAGCCTGTCTGCATAAATAAAAATCTAAAAGTGTTTTAGTTACTTTATATATAGAAATTTTGCGTGTTATAGATTGGGCGGAGTAAAAGAAAGAACACAAAAAAAGCTTAAGATTCTTGTTACAATACCAGGTCCCAGATCTTTTCCCGTATCAATAACCTGAGTCTTTTCTTTTGTAAAAAGCGCTTTCACAAAGGGATTTGCTTTTTTCAAATTGATAAGAGCGTCGCTGTCTTTTGAAACAAATTCTTCGCTGTTTGTGAAAACTGCTTTTTTCGGTTTGAAGATTTCCAGAGTTTCCGGAAGCCCTGAATACCTTGTTCCATGATGAGGAACCTTATACAGATCAATTTTTCTGTTGATTTTTTGTGCTGCCTTATAAATCATACTATCTGCAAGAGGATGAGGCTGCGGAAGGTCGTTACTGTCCCCGCCAAAGAAAATGTTGCGGCCGTCTATTTCCACAAAAGCACAAAGACTGTTTGTATTTTCACTGAATATGATTTTGTGATAAGTCTCAGGATTTGATTCATCTTCATAAATCAAACGGATTGTGTTTTCTGTATTGTAGAGGTAAAGAACCACATTACTAAAAACGATTCTGTCCAATCCTTCAACCGGGGCATAAATATCTTTCTCTATGAGTTCATTCTTAAGCTTCTGAAATTTTTCCATTTCCGAATGCCGGTATTCATCATCAGCAGGAGTGCCCCAGGCAGTAGTACAATCCAGCCCCGAATATTCTTTCAGGAAAACTTTTTCAACCTTGAAGGCATCGGTAAGTTTTGAAATACATCCGTAATGATCCCGGTGAAAATGAGTGTTCAGAATAAACTTGATTTTTACAGGTTCTGGAACAATTTTTTTCAGATAATCACTTATCTGGTCAAATTGTTCTTCAAAACCCGTATCAATAAGAGCAATTTCCTTCTTGTCCTGGAGGATAATTATATCGCTCCATTCAGTTTTCAAAAAATGGATTTTCATAAATCAGATTTATTCTAACTTATAAACTAACATCACACAAATAAAATGGGACCTTCGCCCCTTCGACCCTTCGACCCTTCGACAAGCTCAGGGACCGCAAGTTCAGGGCCCGCAGACACAAAGACCGCAAGCTAAAAGACCGCCGGCGCAGGGATCATTTGATTAAATAAAAAAGCCTGCCTCAACAAAACTCTTTCATTTCTGAAAGATGTATTTGCCGCGGCAGGCTTTAACCTTGGTAACAAAAATTATTACCAACTACTTAGCTCTCAAAAAATTATTTGAGATTAATCATACTCTTATCGTAGTACGTACGGTCAAGGCACGTTCGCCTTCGGCTCACTTAAAGCCTTGACTCGTCCGTTTTGAGGGTGTCTGACAAGCATACACCCTCAATCAGTAGGTGGCACAAATCGTCGCACGCAAGCGTGCTTACCGAGTTTTGGTCAAGCCAAAACTCGCAAAAAAATTACTTCTTCCAGTTGATCATTGATTTATCGTAATCAGATGGTTCTACAAAACCCATAAGATTCATCAATGTGCTTGGCCAAGAAGAGATTCCAAGACCTGAGTTCAATTCAAGTTCATATTCACCTTTGTATTCTGGGTCGTAGATGATACCTGGAACTGGGTTCAATGAGTGAGATGTCTTTGGTTTTGGTTCACCATTAGCATCTTTTGCAACAGAACCGTCTTTTTTGTGTTCGTACATATCGTCACTGTTTCCGTGGTCAGCTGTAAGACAGAGGATACCACCAGCCTTTTCAATAGCAGCCTTAAGACGACCAAGCTGAAGATCCATACCTTCCATAGAACAGCAAACAGCGTTGAATACACCAGTGTGTCCAACCATATCACCGTTAGGATAGTTCAAACGGATGTGATCATATTTTCCAGATTCAATAGCTTCAATAACTTTATCTGTGATTTCAGCACATTTCATCCATGGACGCTGTTCGAAAGGAACAACATCAGATGGAACTTCAACGTATGTTTCAAGATTTTTGTCGAATTCGCCTGGGCGGTTTCCGTTGAAGAAGTATGTTACGTGACCGTATTTCTGTGTTTCAGAAATTGCCATCA
>JAKSTG010000034.1 GCA_024402695.1 Treponema sp.
AAATATTCCGCTTCGCTTCATATTTTCACGGACTCACGAGTCCTAAAACAAAAAGCCACCTTTTTTTAAGGTGGCTTTTTATAAGACTCTGTTTCCAGATGGAAGAATCCGGAAACAAGCCTGCACTACTCTTTCATACCAGAAGCTGTAAGACTTTCTACGAAAAGGTTCTGAGCAAAGAGGTACAGAATAAGCAGTGGAATCAGAGTCAGGAGAACACCTGTTGAAACTACTGCATTTGTATAACCAGTTGTTACAGTTGGCATACCATATGTATTAGACATGTACTGTGCAAAACGGTCACCAAGAGAAGCAACCTGGATTGAAAGCATCTTGATTTTTCCAAGGAACAGTTCTGTATAGAAACTGTCTGTCCACTGCCATACGAAAGAGAACAGGAAACATGATGTCAGGATTGGTTTTGCACCAGGAATCATGATCTTGAAGAATGTAACGAAAGAGTTACATCCATCAACGTAAGCAGCTTCTTCAAGTTCGAATGGGAATCCCTGGAAGTACTGACGGATCATGAAGATATAAAGACCGTCTTTAAGACCCATACAGGTGAAACACATAAGAAGATAAGGAATCATCGAGTTACGAAGGTTCAATGTCTGTCCGAAGAATTTGAAGAATCGGAAATGAAGGAACAAAGAAGTAGAGATTGTCTGTGGTGGAATAACAATTACCAGAATAACACAGAAAAACCAGAACTTCTTAAATGGGAAATCAAAACGTGAGAACCCGTATCCTACAAGAGAACAAACAAGAACCTGAATAACAGATACAAGAGCTGAAACCCAGATTGTATTGAAAAGAGCTTCTTTATAGCCCATAACTGCTGATGCAATCTTCCAGTTGAGTGTTGACCAGTTCTTTGGAAGAACGATGATAGTTGTATCATAAAGGTCTTTCTCAGCCATGAAACTGAACGAAAACTTGTTCAGAATTGGCTGAAGAATCATAAAACACATTCCAAAAAGAAGAATGGCACGGAAAATAGAAATAGCATAAGCTTTGCTTGTTTCTTTAAGGAGAATACCTCCAGAAGCCTCGTTTCTTTCCCAGAAAGAACGTTTCTGAGCAGCAACTGCTGCTGTCTTGGCTTTTTTATCTTTTTTTACTGTCTTATCTCTACTCATTCTTGTAAACCACCTTTGAAATAATCAGAGAACTCAAACCAATGAATACCATAACTACGATGAAGTAAATCCAGGCAAGAGCCGAAGAATAACCGTAGTTCAGGTAGATAATCATCTGTTCATTGATTTTTGACATAATCTGGTTGTCGGTCTTCATGAAGAAGTCGACGATTGTATAAACCCAACATACCAGCATGAGAGGACTTACCATTGGAACAGTTACTTTCCAAAGGCTTTCCCATGATGTACAACCTTCCATTGAAGCTGCTTCATACATACTTGGTGAAATGTTCTGAAGACCTGAAAGGAAGATAATAATCTGGATACCTGAAGCCATAGCAACGTCATAAATACCGTCAATGATTTCGAAAACTTTCTTGAAAACTCTACCAGAGATTCCGTTTACACCACCTGTATTTGATACAAGGATTTTTTCCAGAACATCAGTAATTGTATTCGAACGACCAGATTCTTCGATTGTATCTTTAAGAGAAGCAAGAAGTGAGTTGTTGTATTCAAGACCAACAAGAACACCTGAAGAAAGAATAACACAAAGGAAGAAGATAGAACGTACAGCAGCACGTCCCTTGAACTTCTGGTTAAGAATCAGAGCAACGAAGAAACTGAAAACGATTGTAGCCAGAGACTGGAAGAACATTGTTCCGATAGTTCCTGTAAGCATACGGTTAAATTCAGGGTCGATTGTCAAAGCTCTGATATAATGTCCGAATTTATTCAATTCCATGGTGAAGCCATGTGGTGTAAGTTCAACATTACAAAGACTCATGTAAAGTGACTGGGCCAAAGGCTTGATCATGAAGAAAATGAAACCAATAATAAAAGGACAGATAAAAGCATAGCCAATAAGGGCACGGTGTCCCATAAGGCCGATCTTCTTTTTCTTGAAGATATTTTTCATTATTTAGCCTCCACTTTGTAATCACGAGACGGAATCATAACACCGTCTGCTGTTGTAAAGTCAGTGTAGCCGAAGTTTACATAAACTTTATATCCGTTTTCGTATGTTGTACATGTAACAACATCTGAAAGGTATTCGTGATTGTCGATTCTTGAAGAGATTACCTTACCGAGTTTTGAGTTATATTCGGCATAGATTTTTCCCAGTCTTTCTTCCCAGTTATCAAAGTTCGAAGCATAGTATTCTGTGTAGAAAGTTTCAGCAAGAACTTTTTCTTTAGCATTCATGAATGTAAAGTAAAGTCCTGATCCTGATTCGGCAGCTTCAAGAAGTCCCTGTTTGTTTTCAGGAGAAAGGTTGATTGCGTTTCCGGCAAAGTTTACGTTTCCGTGAAGAGCAATCTGGTAGAATGGAACTGATTTATCCAGAATAGCATATTCATTTCCGTGCATAACCATATTTGTAATAAAGTCTGCAGATTTTACAGAATAAGCGTTTCCGGCATTAACCATAATCTTCTGTCCCTTTTCCTTGATCTTTTCAAAGTCAGCAACCTGAATGTCTTTAGAAGCACAACGGCTAACCTTGCGTTTTACGTTGTAGTCAGAAGAAAGAAGATATCCGTTATCATGGAATGAAACTCCATCAATTCCATTTTTAGCTACAGCGTTCGAAAGCTTTCCAGCATTTTTAGATGAAATACTTGGTTTAAGCAGATAGTATGTGTCGCGTTTATCCAGTTTTCCGTAGAAAATTGGTGAGTATTCGCTGATTTCACAAACTTCTGAACTTGCGAAACGTGCAGGATCCTGGAAGCGGTTGAAGCCTCCGAAGAAACCAGTTCTGTGAGAGAACTGGAGAGTTGCATCAAGGTAAACATCAGCGTTCAGATTCTTGGCTTCTTTTACCATCTTATTGAAAGCACCCTTTCCACCAAGCTGGCTGATATATTTTACTCTATTCAGAAGCTGCTGACGAACACCACCATTTATGAAACCTGTAAGTTTGTAAGAAACATTTTTAATGCCCTTATTACTGATACGTTTCATAATTTTTGAAGTTTCTTTATATGAAGACAGTTTGAATGGTCTTGTTTTTGGAATACCAAGAACCTGCTGAACTTTGTCTACAGCACCAACCACCTCAATTGCAACAGGAACATCTGTATCAGTTACGTCAGTTTTATCACCGAAGAGGTAAGATCTGTAAGCCTTAGCCATGTCTACATAAGAGTTACCATTTACGAATGAGTAAATCTGATGGATAGATTCACCTGCAGGAAGTCCGCGTTCATAAGCATACTGAGTATTGATGTTTCTTGAAGAAGCTTCATACTGTTCGCCGTGAATCATCTTGTATTCAGCGTAAGCATAGTTGTAAGAACTCATACGTCCAGAAACATCTGCGTTGATACCTGCGTATTCTGCACCTTTATCAAGAATAGAAATGAAGCTTGAATCTCCATTTGAAATTCCAAATACAGGGAAAGCAGAACGAGTTTCTGTCATAACTGCTTTACGGTCAGTTGCATAGTCCCAACCATAGATATCAGCAAAGTAGCTGTTCTGTTTTGTTTTTCCGTTGTTGAAGTTGATTATAGCTCCACCACCCTCTGGAACAAGGAGGAATCCTTCGTCATCAAATCCACCGGCACCGAAGTAAGGCAGAACTGAGAAACGAATGATTGGGAAGTCAGTTTTGTATGCAATCTTATCAAATGGAACATCAACGATAAGATTAGATCCGTCAAGAGTATAAGTTACAGAAACGTTGAAACCAGGAACGTTCTTGGCTTTTGCACCTGCGTACATTTCAAGGTCTTTCTGATAATCTTCCATTGTGTAACCTGCTTTTTCGAAGATTCCCTGAGCTTTTTCTTTAAGGTATGTCTGAACGTTATCACGGATAAGGTAGATAGCTTCGTTCTTAAGCATTGGGTAATCTTTCATCAGCTGATTAACATCATCAGATGGAAGGAATGTACCTTCTTCGAGACGGCGGTAGTTTGATTTTACAGAACGCTGTTCTGATTTAGACATTTTTTCCAGCCATTCATCCATATCTTTTTCTGTAATGGCCATTGGATAAATGTAAACAGTTTCGATTTCACCGATAGCGTAATTTACTGTAATTTCATTTCCTTTCTGTTCAATTTCGTAAACTTTCTTGTCAATTGAAGAAGAATACAGATCATAAAGGGTATCAACACCGTTTTCTGTAGAATACTTGAGTGTAAATGGAGAAAGCATGTTCTGGCGTTCTTTAGCAAGAGCCAGTTTATCGTTCTTTGCATCTACAGGATTTGAATACCACACTTTTCCTGTGTCTTTCTGAAGAACAGTGAAAGATGTTGTAAGAGGATCCAGTTCAAGTTTAAGTTTGTTGTTTTCGATCACATAGCTTGCTGGTGCTTTATCTGCAACAAAGTCATAGCGAACTACGTTTGTAAGGTTTACAGACTGTACAGTAGCAAGTCTGATTCCAAGATAAACAACAAATGCGATGAAAAGAGCAGCAATTCCCATTTCTACATAATTCTTTGTAGTTGGTTTATGGAAAATCTGTTTCTTTACTTTCATTGGCTTTGGACGACCAATGTAGCCTTCCGGCATTTCTTTCTTGCCCTTCTTTTCCTTTTTAGCCTTTGGCTCTTTTGGAGCTTTAGGTTCTTTAGGAGCCTTAGGTGCCTTTGCCGGTTTTTCTTTTATTTCTTTAACCTGTTCGGTATTTGGTTCTTTTGTTTTCACAACAGTACTCCTCTAGTCTATCAGTTCAATCTGAACATGATTTCTTTACCGAGTGAAACAAAGTATGCAACACCCTGAGAAATCATACTGAAGAACAACAGCATAATGAAAATGAATACCAGCATGGCAAAAACTGTAATGAACAAGAAGAGCAGTGTTTTACCGGCGCTGTATGAGTGAATCATCATCATTGCCATATAAATCAACAACAGACACCACATAAGTGACAGGTCGTTGAAAACCGTATAGAAAGCGCCTTCTTCTACTGTTACAAAGTTACTCAGGACAATCATTGGAATCTGAAGCAATACATAAGGTGTAAGTGCATAAGCAGTTCCCATGTAGATGTCTCCCAGGTGACCTTTTCCATCGAACAGGGTTGTTGTAGCCCAGTTACAGAGACAGAAAATTACCAGAGGAAGAAGAATTGTTGCAAACTCAAGGAAGATATTTA
The DNA here is from genome assembly GCA_024402695.1 of Treponema sp. Classification (GTDB taxonomy): domain Bacteria; phylum Spirochaetota; class Spirochaetia; order Treponematales; family Treponemataceae; genus Treponema_D. The sequence goes on from JAKSTG010000034.1 coordinate 5,263, forward strand.
CTTTCTGCCACTGAACATCAGCAAAAAGCATGTTTGTGTAACGAAGCTTCCAGATGTGAGTAAGCAGTGTCATGAATACGATAAAGTTTGCTGCAGGAAAAGACCCGCGTTTTGCATGTGTAAGATCCCAGAATCCGTCTGCCGGATGGAAAATTACGTAGAAAGCATACTTAAGTGTGCTGAAAAAATGCTCATAAGTTTCTTTCTTAGTCAGTTTCTGAAAATATTTAGTTACATAACTCATAAGTCTGCCATCTCCCATTTAAGTCTTTTAACAATTCTAGAAGCAAGCCAGGCAACAACAACTACTACGAGAACAATGATGATCCAACCAATGTTGGCTTCGATCCATTCCTTTCTGTAGTACTGGAAAGCTTTTGAATAGTTTTTCTTATCGCGCTTAAGTCCAAAGTAGTCCATTGCATCCTTGTACTTTTTCTGGCGCATGTAAGATTTTCCGATACCAACGTAAGCAAGGTCATAAGTTCCGTTCTGAAGAAGAACTTCGCTCCATGTATCTGCTGCGTCATCATATTTACCTTCGGCATACTGTTCTGTAGCGTTGTAAACAAGGTGACCAAGATCTGTTGGTGTGAAAACTGTAAGTGAACATCCCTGTGAGTCAAGAACGAAAAGGTCACGACCACAGTGTTCAATAGCAGATGGTGTTCTGAAGTAACCCTGGATATTACCCTTTCCACCGAAAGCGTAAAGCAGGTATCCCTGGTTGTCATATCCGAAGATACGTCCACGAGTTTCATCAATTACAACATAAACTTCGTTATCAAGAACTGTAACGTCTGCAAAACGTGCAGGTCCTTTAATACCGGCGGCGTTCCCCCACATAAGGTCACCAATCGGCAGGTTTCCACCGTTACTTCCGATACCATTCTTAACAAGGATGTCCTTACCAAGAGCGTTCAGACGGCGGATAGGTTTTGCTTTATCCGATCTAAGGTCCCATTCGCTGAAAGTTTTTACTGTAGCAAAAATGAATCCTGTTGAGTCGATGTAAGCATTGGAATATTCAGTTGGAACAAACTGTTCCATCTGTTCACGCTGTGCACGTGTAGAGAAATATTTCTTCCACAGGTAATCAGAGAAGTTGTAAGTTACTTCAGAAGCACCATAGAAAGAAGTGAAGGTTCCGTCATATTCATATTTGATGAAACCTTTGTTTACGTTCTTTGCAAGAACATAAGCACGGCCTTTTACGTCTGTAACTACTTTTTCAGGCATGAAAGTCTTACCTTTTTCATAAGTAGGATCATCTGGTTCTACAAAAGAAAGAAGGTAATTAAGGTCTTTGTCCAGTTTTACAACACGGCTGTTGTTTGTATCAGCAATGAAGATTGTTTCATCTTCAGGATTGATGTACATATCTTTTGGACTGTTGAAAGTTGTAATTACATCTGCACCGTTGGCATTGAAACTGTCGATTACACGGCGGAAAACAAGAGTTTTGTCTGCAGTGTATTCAAGTTCGATGATACGGTTGTTGTCTGAGTCAAGGATGTAAACAAGATTCTTGTAACAGAACAAACCTGAAGGATTTTTAAGAGAAACATCCAGTCCCAGGTCTGATGCGTACATAACGCTTGAAACGCGGTACATATCAGGAGACTTTTCAACTTCACCCCAGTAGTCGTAAATGTAGCTGTCACCTTTGGCAAAAAGGCTTGCGCAGATGAACAGTGTTGAAATAACAAATAAAGCAATTTTTTTCATATTTCTTTGTCCTCCTGCCTTAGTCCTTAAGTCCCGATGTAGCCATTGTTTCCATGATCTGGCTCTGAGAGAAGATGAACAATGTAATTGGAACGATAATCATTACAACCATAACAGCGGCAGCTGGACCCTGACGGGCGATACCACCGGCCTGAACCTGGCTCAATGCGTAAGCAATCATTTTCTTGCTTTCTGTGTAAATAACGTTTGTTGCGTAACCGTTCCAAAGTCCGTTCACAGAGAAGATTGTCATTGTAAGCCATGCAGGTTTTACGTTAGGCATAACCAGTCTCATGAAGATTGTCCATTCGTGGGCACCGTCGATTTTAGCAGCTTCGATAATCGAAGTTGGGAAACCTTCCATGAACTGCTTCATAAGGAACATTGAAGTAGAAGCAGCAAATGCTGGAAGAATCAGTGACCAGTATGTATCAACCATGTGGAGACGACACATGATAAGGTAGTTAGGAATAGCTGTAACCCAACCTGTAAACATCATACCTGTAACAACCATCTTGAAGAAAAGTGTGTTTCCAGGGAAACGATATTTAGCAAGAACATAAGCAGCCATAGAACCAATCATGATATGACCGAAAGTACCAACTACTGTTACAAACAAAGTGTTGAACAGGTAGCGTGAGAACGGAACATAAGACTGACTCATTACAACGAACAAATCAGAGAAGTTGTCTGTTGTTGGTCTGCGAGGAATGATATCAGGAGGGAATTTCAAAAGTTCATCCAGTGGTTTGAATGAGTTACAAACTGAATAGAACAATGGGAAAATAAATGTAAGCCCCAGAAGACCGATCAAAAGATAAAGGAGGATATCCCCAGTAATTGAACGGTTTGGACGGCGACGGTGTTTGTAGTGGTGAATATCGTGTTCACCGTATGGTCTGTACTTCTTTTTCATTTCACTACACCTCCCTACTGTCCTACTCGGCTGAGCATAGACTGAATTACTTTGTTACATAAAAGCATAACAAGGAACAGAACTGTAGCGATGGCAGAAGCGTAACCCATTTCGTAACGCTGGTAACCATAGTCGAACAAGTGAGTAAGAACTGTACGTGCATAGTAGTCTGTTGAAGGATAACCTGCCAGCATACGAGGAACGTCACCAACAGAGAAAGCACCTGTAATAGACATAACGGCTCCGAACAGAAGCATAGGCTTCATGTTAGGAAGAGTAATGTACCAAAGTTCCTGCCAACGGTTCTGAATACCGTCGATATATCCGGCTTCGTACTGAGACTGTTCAATACCTTTAAGACCGGCAACGAATGAAAGGAAGCCGGCACCCATTGACTGCCAAAGACAGATTGGGATGATTACTTTAAGACCAACCTGAGGGTTTGTGAACCATGAGATTGGAGTTGTAATGATACTTGTTCTGATAAGAATTGAGTTTACCCAACCCTGTGCATCATCACGGAACAGAATAGTAAAGATACCGATAGCACCACCGGCAATTGATGGAGCATAGAAGAAAAGAACGAAAATAGCGCGGAGCCATTTTGGAAGTTCGTTGATCAGCCATGCTACAACAAAGGAAAGAATGTAACCTACAGGTCCAATGATAAGGGCCATAAGGAAAGTATTCTTAATAGCGATTGTATTAACTTCGTCCTGAAGGAACAGGTTAATATAGTTTCTGATTCCGATGAACTCAGGTTTTTCAAGAATATTAAAGTTTGTGAAACTGTAATAAATTGAGTTGATAATCGGAAGAATTGTAAATGTAATAAAGAGAATGGCAAATGGAGCCAGGAATGCGTAACAGAATTTCATCTGTTTTGCATGGCGGATTCCATCCTGGAATGATCTCTTCTTTTTATCGATTAATTTTGTGAATTTTTCGCTCATTCTACTCCTCCTCCACAGGCAGGTTGAATTCCTGACGTTTGCGGGTAAGCTCATCATTGATTTTGCGTGCATAATCGATGAGGGTTTCGCGAGGATCGTCTTTTGTATTGATAACTTTACGGATACCGTTGATTACGTGGCGTGAAGTATAATAAGAACCAGGAACTTCAGGAACTCCGACTGTTTCTTCCAATGAACCAAGAAGAATGTTGAGTTCTTTTGTACTCCATGGCAGCTGTTTAAGAGCTTCAACGTTGGCTGTTGCGTAACGAGAAGAAGCACCAAGGAGAGCTTCGATTTCGCGACCGAAACGAACCTGAGTTTCTGTAGAAACCCACCACTTCATGAATTCCCATGAATCAGCCTGACGCTGGATATTTCTAAGAACTTTCTTGTTGCGGTCTTTAAGCATCTGTTCTTTGTCTGCGGCAGATGTATCACCAAGGAAGGTGTTCAGAGCTTCAGTTGTTACGAAGTCTGTGCTTCCCTTACTGATCATCATACAACAGTTACCACCAACACCTGTTGAACGGTCGATATAAACGTTTCCGTTTGCATCAACTTTTTCTGTTCCAGGAAGGTAAGTAAAGTCCCACAGACCGCGGATTTCTGGAGCGGCAACTGCCAGGTTGTTGTACATACCGTAGTTGGCAATACCGATTGGCATTTCTCCGGAACGGAAGCGGCTTGTAAAGTCAAAGTATGTTGGGAGTCCGTAGCTGTTATAAAGACTTGTGTAAGTCTTGAATGCAGCAATTCCGGATTCGTCATCAAGTTCAGTTTTTGTACCGGCATCGTTGTAGATGCGTCCACCATTCTGGAATACCAGAGAGTAGAAACCTGTCATATCAGGAGCCTGGATACTTGGGAATGGAATACCAACTTCAAGGTTGTTTCCCTGAAGAGTTGGCAAGATTGCGATAAGATCGTCCCAAGTCTGAGGTACATCAATTTCAAGCTGTGCAAGAATATCTTTTCTGTAGAACAGCAGGTTGAAAGATTCCTGTTCAGGAAGAGCGTATACACCGCCGTCATATTTGTAACCTTCGTAAGCAGAAGGATTGAACTGAGAAAGAACTTCTTTACAGTCAGGGAACTTCATAAGGTTTACGTTGGCATTACGCAGAGCGTAGTCAACTGGAAGGTTGTTTGCGATTGTAAGAACAACGTCAGGTCCGTTACCGGCAACAACGGCATTCAGAAGAGCATCAGCGTTAATAAGTTTAACGTTGGCGTGAATTCCTGTTGCAGGACCGAAACTGTCATCGACCATTGTCTTAAGGATTTCTGACTGGTCACGACCAGTTGTAAGCCAGATTTCAATCAGGTGTTCATCATCTTTATCGAAAACATCACCAAGCTGAGTTGAGTCAACAAAGAATGAAGTTACGAAAGAAACGATTTCATGTTTTGCCTTAAGAGCGAAGTTTGATTTAGGAGCCTTTGGTTTGGTTCCTGTACCTGTAACTTCAATAAAGTCGATATCCAGTTTTCCTTCTGTAAGAGTAAGAAGTGAAGAACCAAGAGAAGTAATGTTTGATTTGAATGAAACAAAGTCTTCTGTGATCTTGTTTGGATTTTTATAGAAACGTTCCAGCTGAACAGCAAGTGTCTGTGCTGGTGCGATAAGGTCAGATTTCTGTCCTGTAATTTCACCGAATCTGTCTACAAGTCTATACAGACGTTTTGATTCAATGTTCATTGCTTCAACTTCGTTAGGATAAACCTTGTGGATTTCGTAATCACGGAACTGGTCAGGCTGAGCACCTGTCAGAACCAGGATTGTACGGTAAATAGAGTTGAGACGGTAAACAGAATCTTCAAGTTCTGTAATAAGGTCACCCATTTTACCCAGTGTGGCTTCAAGACGGATTTTGTGTTTTCCCTTAGACATGTAGAACTGATAAGGTTCTTTTGTTTCAGGATTTGTTGGTGTAGTAAGTTTCCAGTCTGATGAGAAATCAAATTCAACTGACTGAACTGCATCAAAAGGAATTACACCGTCGATCATAAGAGAACGGCATGAAACATAACCGCGCTGGTGGAACTGACGTCCCTGGATCGAGATCTGATAGTAACCATCTTCAGGAGCATCAAATTCCCATTCAATCCACTGACCTGGTGTTTTCCATGAGATACCACCAATGTAGTTGAATACAGTTTTTGATACTGAATATGGCTGAGTTACAGGAGATGAACGGTCATAAAGACCAAAAAGTGATGGATCCGAGCGGAGGCATGCTTTTTCACCTTCAAGAATGATTGGTTCAATTGATGAAGTATCTGTAACTTTTTTGCCTTTGTGAGAGGCAATATATGTAGCGTAGTCACTGAGTTTTTCAACTGGAGCCAGAGAAATGGCTTTGAAAACCATAGGCTCGTTTGTGGCGTCAAAAGTAACAGTGTTCTTTCCCTGTTTGAAATAGAACTGATATGGTTCTGTTTCATAACCGGAATCGCTCTTACATCTTACAGTCTGCCAGTCAAAAGTTTCTGACTGGTGAGGACGAATCTGTCTTCCCTGGTTATCAGTTCTGATTTCTCCGTCATCCTTCCACAAACGTCTAAAAGTAACGATATCTGCACCTGTGAAAGGTACTTCGCCGTTAATCTTAATAACTCTTTCCATGTTTACGTTGCGGGATGGAGTAGCAATGTAAGTAAGTTCGATGTTGTAGAACCCTTCTTCAGGAACATCAACAGTCCATGTTACTGAAGAACCATCTTCTGTCATCAAAGCGCGGTCTGCACCATGATATCCAGACTCAACTCGTACGCCGGCAGATCCTGTATCATCTGCATCAAAGTTGAAAATATCAACTGCGACAGCCTTAGAAGGATATCGCGCAGCTCGAGACTTGAGATACTCTCTATAAGTATTCTCGCGTACAACGGCTGATGATGAAGCTGACAGGTCAAAACCTTCATACTTTTCGTGGAAATTTTCGTTGCCACGGAGTGCGAACACAGCTGCGAGAACTGCTACAACCGCTACAACGATAATCGTGATACGTAAAGTTTTGTTCATTGTTTTTCCTATAGCTAGCTATTTGGATATTAGCTTAGACTTTGTACATCTTAACATAATACACTATAACCTAAGGAATTGCATAGAACAAAAACACGTAATTTTTCAAAAAAAACACTTAATTATTTAAACAAATTAAGTAATTTTTAAGTATTTTCACAACATATTTCTGGAACTAAAGATAATGGAGATATAGTTTGCTATATTACTGTTATATATAGAAAAAAAACTTGAAAATTCACTATATAAAACTTATAATAAATTTGACGATTTTAAGATTTCGGAGCGTTATTTATGCAGAAAAAGATATATGTAGTCGGAATGTTTGATGATGACACAGCATCTAAAGTTCAGGCTGCCGTAGCCGCAGTAGCAGGTGTTACAAACGCTGTTGCCAATGTGGACAAATCACAGGTTCTGGTGGATTTCGATGAAGGTGCAGGTGTTGAAGATGCAATCAACGCTGCCATTTCATCTGCCGGAGTAGATGTGATTGGCTAAAACAAAGTCCTGCCCTGCAGGACTTTCCTTAATTAAAAATCAAGATTTAAAAATATTAATATAAAAAACAAAATTTATGAAAAGGTCTACCCGTTCTGTTTTACTATTTTCTTTGATTCTCACCCTTTCAGCTTCAAATATCCTTTCGGCAAAGCCAAAGAAAAAGATATTTAAAGCAAGACAGACTTCAATTGAAAATACTGAAGAGTCGGTTGAAAGTGAAAACGGCGAAGAACCTCTTGTTGCCGAAGAAAATCAGGAAATCGAAATTTTCCAGGAACCTGAGCCGGTAAAGGAACCAGAAGTTTTTCCAAAAAAAGAAGAATCTCAGAAATCAGCTGAAATAAGCCCGGTTGAAACTGATTCTGAAGAAGAAATCTCAGGGGACCCGGTATTGAAAGTCCGCCCGTGGTATATCTACAAGAAAACCGCAAAAAAAGTAGCTGCAGGTCCTTTCGATACTGTTGAACAGGCCCTTGAAGCCTGGATTTTGAATCCTAAAAAATACAAATCTAAAAAAGGATATTTCATTGGCCGTGACGGTGTTCTTTTTACAGACAGTCCGGATACCTATTATTCGAGAAAATATAACCGCATAAAAAGCGAACTTGAAGAAAAAAACAATGCAGATTCAACCTCTGCTGCAGAACAAAATCAGATTGAAGCTGAAAACCTTGATCCGGCCTTAACTGATGCAGAAACCTCAGAAAAGGTCTTATCAGAGGAAACAACAGGAACAACACAGAAAACCGATTCAGCGGAAACTGCAGAATCAACAGAACTTTCTTCTGAAAACCTTCTTTCTGACACAGATAAGGAATTCTCTTTTTCTGTTCCGGAATTCACTCCTCAGTCACAAACTCCGGTTTTCACAGGAAATGATTACCAGAAGACATACCTTTCTGATTTCATCACAAAAGAAGTTTTCGAACTTCCTGATTCAGATTTTTCTGACCTGGCAGAAGACTTCACAGATGATCCTAATGAAACAGATTCAAGAGGTGTTTCCCTTTTAATGAAAGCCGCAAAAGAAGGAAACGACTGGAAACTCAGAACCCTTCTTGCTGCCGGAGCTTCTGTAAACACCCGCGATAAAGACGGCTGGACTCCTCTTATGTATGCGGTCCGATACCAGAGCAATCTTTCGGTTATTGAACTTCTTCTTGCAAAAAATGCTGAAGTAAAGACCACAAACAATTTTTCTCTGAGTCCTCTTATTATCGCGGCTTGTTTCAATGACAACCCGGACATAATCCGAAAACTCCTTTCTTTCTACTCTCCTTCTGACAAGGAAGTCCAGAAAGCTTTCGTCCAATTGATTTCTACACAACAGACAGATCACTTTGCACTGCTTTCAAAAGTAAAATTATTCCTGGAGTTCGGACTTCCGGTTAACAGTTATTACGAAGGAAAAACTCCTTTGATGTATGCATGCAAATACTGTTCTTCAACAAAGGTCATTAAACTTTTGCTGGATAAGAACGCTGCAGTTACTGTTCGTTCCACCGAAGGAAAAACTGCATTTGATTATGCACAGACAAACAAAACATTACCAAGAGACGAAATTTACTGGTCTCTTAACAAGAGATAGAACATGAGAATTACAGGCGGAAAACTTAAAGGTAGACAGATCAAATGTCCGGACGGAGTAATCAGACCGGCAATGGACAGAATGCGTGAGTCAGTATTCTCTATTTTAGGTGACCTTTCAGGAAAATCATGGCTGGATCTTTTTTCCGGCTCAGGAACAATTGCCATTGAAGCAGTTTCCAGAGGTGCCTCTGATGTTGAACTTTGTGAAAAAGACAAAATAAAGGTGAACACTGTTCTGGACAATGTTTCTGTAACAGAAAAGGAATGCGGAGTAAAAATCAAATGTCATTTTATGCCTGTTGAATATTTCATCAAGCGCTGTAAGAGAGATTTTGATTACATCTTCTTTGATCCTCCCTTTCCTTACAAGTACCATGAACAGCTTATCCTTCAGGCTGACCAGAACGGAATGCTTAAAAAATCAGGGACCATCATGGTGCACCGTCCCGAAGAACACTTTATGCCCGACACAATCGGGAACCTGAAACGAACAGACCAGAGAGTTTACGGACGATCCATCGTGGATTTTTATACTTATGCGCAGGAGGGGGAAACTGCAAATGAGGGATAACGAAAGAAAACTTAAGAATGCCAGAGAAGCTCTGGAAGAAAAGAAACAGCCGGACGGATTCATCAGAGTAACTGACAATCCGGTTGAAGGGCTTACATCAGAACAGAAAGCTATTCTGAACAGAAAAGCTAATGTTATGTTCAACAACGGAAACATCGATGATGCCCGAAGAATTTACATAACCACAGGCTATTCAGACGGTCTTACCCGTGTAGGAGACCATTACATGGACAAGAACGAAAGTCTTAAAGCCCTGAAACAATATACTCTGGCACATAACACCAGAAAAGCAGAACCTATATATACAAATATTGCAAAAGTAATTTCGGTTCTCTTGAAAGACTAAAAAAAAAAAAATTAAAAATATATATAAAAAAAATAAAGGAGACTTAAATGTTTGGAATTAAAAAGCAGGAAGCTGTACCAGGACCTCTTGATGAAGAAATGAAAGAGCCGGACATCCAGGAAATTTATGTACCTGATGATTTAAGTGGATCGGATACCGGGGACTCAGAATTAAATGAAAAGATTGCTGAACTTTCTAAAATCGGGTACCAGTTCCTGAAAGAAGGAAACATTGACGACTCCAAAAATTCTTTTGAAGAAGTACTCCGTCTTGACCCTAACAACAACTATGCTTTGGTTGGTTTGGGCGACGCAATGCGCAAGAACCATGAGTACATGAAATCAATTGAATACTACAACAAGTGTCTCGAATTCCACGAGAACAACAACTATGCCCTCTTTGGTCTTGCAGACTGCTACAAGGCACTGAACCAGTATACAAAAGCAATCCAGATCTGGGAACAGTATCTTAAACACGATGACAAAAACATTACAGTTCTGACTCGTGTTGCTGACGCATACAGAAAAATCAGAATTTTCAAACGTTCAAAGGAAATCTACCTGAAAGTTCTTGAACTTGAAAACACAAACCCATATGCCCTTATTGGACTTGGACACCTCCATTACGATTACAAAGAATACAAAGAAGCTCTCCATTACTGGACACGCATGTACAATCAGAACCAGGATTCCTGTGATATTCGTGTGCTTACTTCACTTGGAAACTGTCACAGAAAGCTGAAGTCTTATGCTGAAGGTATTCCATACTTCAACAAGGCTCTTGAACGTGATCCTGTAAACTTCTATGCCCTCTTCGGGATGGCCGACTGTTACCGTGGACTTAATCGCCAGAAGGAATCCATCTATTTCTGGAACAAGATTCTGGACATTGATCCTGAAAACAAAGTAATCCTTACACGTGCCGGAGATGCTTACAGAAACATCTGCGATTACGACAAAGCTAAAGAATACTACAACAAAGCTCTGGATATTGATTTTGACATCTACGCTGCTTTAGGTCTTGCCCTTCTTTGCAAAGATGAAGGCAAAATCGACGAAGCCATTGACCGTCTTCAGAATCTTATTCGTGGAGACAGAAAAAATTACCGCCTTTATATTGATCTTGCAGACTGTTTCCTTAAAATCGGACAGAAAGCAGAAGCTGTAACAACTCTGGAAGAATTCCAGAAATGCGGCATCAAAAGTCAGGCAGTAAATGACATGCTGGACAAAATCAGATAATATATCTTCCTATGAACGATAAAATTGTACTTACAGGACTTCTCCCAAACGAAATCTGCGAAAAGCTGGAGCTTAAAGAAAAATTCCGCGGAAAGCAGATTTTCAAATGGGTGGGAACAGGAGTCAAAGACTTTTCTGAAATGACAAACTTAAGCAAAGTTCTCCGTGATGAACTTTCAGAAAAAGCAGTCCTCAGATCATCTGTGATTTCAAATGTTCTTGAAGACCCTGATGGTACAATCAAACTTCAGATTACCCTTCATGACGGCAACGCCGTTGAAACAGTTCTCCTTACAGATAAAGAAGACAGAAAAACTGCCTGCGTTTCCTGCCAGGCCGGATGTGCCATGAAATGTGCTTTCTGCCAGACCGGAACATTGGGACTTTCCCGTAATCTTACAGCTGCAGAAATTGTTGAACAGTTTCTTTATCTTGAAGAAAAAGCAGGTCCCTTGGACAACATCGTATTCATGGGAATGGGTGAACCGATGCAGAATCTTGAAGGCATAAGAAAAGCAATAGAGATTCTTTGCAACACTGACGGTCGTGCCCTTTCAAAAAAACGCATTACTCTTTCGACTTCAGGAATCATTAAAGGAATTTACGACCTGGCAGATAACGGACCACATATCCGTCTTGCAGTTTCCCTTACAACAGCCGATGAAGAGCTCAGAAAAGAACTGATGCCGGTAACTCTTGGAAACAGTTTGAAAGATCTTCGCGAAGCTATTTCTTATTACGCAGAAAAAAGTGGAAAACGAGTAACCCTCGAAGCTGCCCTTCTTCACGATAAAAACACAAGCGACGAAAGCGCAAAAAACATGATTGATTTCGCCCGTGGTATAGATGTTAATGTGAATCTGATTCCATGGAATCCTGTAGCCACACTTCCTTTCACAGAACCAGGCTCAAACGAAGTAAGAAGATTTGTAGAAAAGCTTGAAAAAGCAGGACTGAACGTTACTCTCAGAACAAAACGTGGACGAAAGATCGGCGGGGCCTGCGGTCAGCTTGGAGTCGCAAAAACCAATTCCTAATCGCTTCTTAAAGAATCATAAAAAGAACAAGATTTAAACGTGACGGCGGATTCCGTCAAACTTTACTTCCCATAGGAAAAGTCCTGTTGGCGGAGCAGTTACACCCGCAAAAGTTCTGTCTTTCGCATCAAGAATTTTTTTAAGAGAATCCACAGGAGCTCCGTTCTTATCAAGATTGACGATTGTTCCAGTAAGGGTTCTAACCATTCTCCAAAGAAATGCATTTGCTTCGATTTCAAAAACCAGAAGTTCTTTTCCGAAAATATCCTTCTGAATAAAAAAATGTGCGTTATCCAGATAACGACAGGTTGAAAGGCTCATGTCACCGCTGGCGGCAAAACTGGCACAATCAAGTTCTCCCCTCAAACAGGAGCTTATTGCATTCAGACGTTCAAGGTCAGGTCTATAGTTTTTTACATCCCAGGTATAGCGGGTCTGGCTTGCAGAAAGACCATCAGAAAAATTTATAAAATAGCGGTAACTTCTTGAAGTTGCAGAAAACCTGGAATTAAAATCTTCAGGTTTTTCTTCAGCAGAAAGGATGCGTATATCTTCTGGAAGAAATGCATTGAGGGCACGAGGATAATTTTCTACAGGAATTGAATCAATCGGCGAAACAAAATTGGCAGCCTGACCATAGGCATGAACACCGCTGTCAGTTCTTCCTGAACCGTAAAGAGTGATTTTTGTTTTGTGCATTTTCTCAAGAGCCAGTTCAAGTTCACCCTGAACGGTTCTCATAGGCTTTCCGGCATCTGCCCGGTCCTGTCTCTGCCAGCCGCAGAAATCAGTTCCGTCATAGGAAATCTTCAGGAGAATATTACGCATTTACTGAGATCCTAGATGTCATCGTCTGCAACAACCTTTGAAAGGTCATCGTAAAGATTACGGGCATGTTCAAGAAGAGGTCCAGGTTTGTTTTTTGAAGATTTTCCAAGACCGAAAATACGTGCAATAGCAGTTTTACTTTCAGAAAGTTTTTTAAGACGCAGCTGAACATCTTCCTGCTGTCCATATTTATATTCCAGAAGACCGCAAAGATAAATTACTCCGTCCCATCCATAGTTTTTATCCATATCAGGCCCCATGTTTGCCAAAGTAGAACTTTTTTCTGTACGGGCTGTTTCATTGATTACGGCCTGCTGATAGAAAAAAAGAGCCTTGCGGTAGAAAACCTGGGAAATATAATCGTAATTGTGTTCAGCACAGCGCTGATTCAGATCTTTACAAAGCCATGCAAGTCTTAAAGAAATAATAGCCTGTTTCATTGTAGGCAGCATTTCAGGACCAACATCATTGTATGTAAGGAGTGCAAGATAATACATTGCTACTCCATCAAAAAGAGTTCTTTCGTGTTTCAGATTAAAATAAGGGAAGATTTCATTTACAGCGGCTTTTCGTTTTTCCATGTGGCCGAAAATCTTATCTTCGATATCACGGTTTTTGATTTCTTTAAAGTCATTCCAGAAAAAGGCAGAATAACAGTTTGGACAGGCACCGATTTCGTAAATCAGAGGATATACAAGTCCGTATTTTTTTGAAGGTTCGAAATTTCTGTGAAGCTCATCTGTAAGGCTTCCAGCAATCATACGTCCCTGACCACTCATCATAATTTCGTGATCAAAAGATTTTTTACAGATAGGACAGCTGCATTTTTCTTTTGCCCAATAAGAGATTACGGGTTTTTTAGTTTCGGATTTTGTTTTAACTCCGGTTACAGCCATTTTTCCTCCTGTGCCCTGTCATCTACAGTTTTTCTATAATAACATAAGCTACTGCATATTCTTTTTCGTGACTAATACTTAGGTGAATAGTGCAGTTACCGCAGCGTTCACCTAATAATTTTTCGGCATTACCGGTCACATTTATGAAAGGTTTTCCATCTGTATCTTTGGAAACAAAAACTTCCTTAAGACTGAAACCGGAAAAACCGGTTCCCAAAGCTTTTGCAAAAGCTTCTTTTGCGGCAAATCTCGAAGCATAATGTTCAAGAAGTTTACCTTCAGACATATTTTCAGCATCAGGCATTTCTTCAATATTAAAGAAACGACCTGTCATTTCGGGATTATCAAGCCACTTTCTGAACCGTTTTACTTCAGTTATATCAGTACCAATACCGTAAATCATCTGCTATTCCGATTGAAGTTCCTGATTGTTTTCATCAACTATTTCATCTGATTCAGGTTTAGCAGTCACCTTCAAAAGAATAACATCATCAGATTTTTCGATGATTGAAACAGAAGGTGGAAGTCTGATTTCACAAGGGAATTCATACTCACCTGGTTCTGTAACAGATGAAAGATCAATATTATACGAACAACTGTAAGATGTCAGATCCTGAACAATAACAAGAGGTCCGGAAACTTTTACAGAAGAACTCTGCCAGCCCGGCTCCACCTGAAGCTTTTCTGAAAGATTACGGAAAACAGGATTTATGCCTGAAATCTCTTTTTCAACAATCACCGGTTCAACGGCTACAGAAATAAGATAAGTCTGTGCGTCTTCATAGTGAAGTCTTTTGTTTGTTTTCTGAAGCTGAACCAGGAAGTTCTTATTGCCAGAAAGGCCTTCGAGAGAGACAGCCTCGGTTCTGAAAACATTTTCGCTATTAACGACTGATTCAGGTCCTGTAATCTGTACTATTTTAGGATCTACTGTGATTTCTTTTACGGAATATCCATGCTGAACTTCGCCAATTGTTTCAGGAAGCACAAAGGCTGCACCGGAAGTTCTTTTTTCAACGTGAACCGTTACGAATTCCTGTCTGAGCTTTACTTCAAGAGGGTCAACAGAAAGAAGATTATCAGAAAGAGTAAGAGTTACAGGAATATCATAAACACCCGTCTGTGTAAGATTTTCAAGATTGAGAACTGCCTTAAAATCCTCCGGATGAACGATAACATCTTCAGCTGTACGAACAGTAACTTTAACAGAAGACTGAACAGGTTCCACCAGTTCTACTCCACCCTCCTGTTCAAGATCAAGAGGAACAAGAACTGTATCTGTTTTTACCTGACCTGTCTGATAAAAGAGATACAGGGTCAAAGCAATAACGAAGCAGATAATCTTTATATGAAGGTTATCAATAATCTGATTAAGAAACGAATTTGCTTTCATCTATTGTGTCCTCCATATTAATTGCATCAGGAGGTAATTCAAGAAGATACTCCAGAGTTTTTTTCAGTTCGGATGGTGAAAGGTCATAATGAAGTTCTGAATCGTAAGCAAGACTGATTGCTCCGGTTTCTTCAGAAACAATAAGAACTACTGCGTCAGAAACTTCCGACAGACCAAGACCTGCACGGTGACGGGTTCCGAAAGTTTTCTTAATGTCATACTGTTCGGAAACAGGAAGGAAACAACCTGCCGAAAGAACTTTTCCAGCCTGAATAAAACAAGCACCGTCATGCAAAGGTGTGTCGTAGGAATAAATTGTAACCAGAAGCGCCATTGTAACATCGGCGTTCAGTTTTGTTCCCGTTGACATAATGTCATCGTGTTTTGTCTGACGGAGGAAAACAGCAAGCATACCGCGTTTTTTCTTTGAAAGTACATCTGCGGCCAGAAGAACAGAGTCAACATAAGAATGTTTAGAACGGCTTCCGAAAGCAAACCATTTACTCTGCCCCAGTTTAAGAAAGAGCTTACGAACTTCAGGCTGGAAAATAACTGCAAAACACATGATAAGTGCAGGAGCAATAATGTTGATAAGCCAAAGAAGAGTTTCCAGCTGAAGAATTCTTGCACCACCATAAACCAGTGCAAGAATAAGAATAGCTTTGATAACCTGGATACCGTTAGTTTTGGATAAAAGAACATAAGCTTTGTAAAGAACAAAAGCGAGAATTCCTACATCCAGAATCGGTCTGATGTAACTAAGAACTGTCTGAAGCACATCAAATGTCTGCATCCGGGTTACCTTCGTATATTTTAGTTGAAACTTACAGTACGGAGGATATCTCCGAATACACCGGCAGCTGTAACACCAGCACCGGCACCGTAACCACGAACAGTAAGTGGAATTGGCTGGTAACGTTCTGTATAGAATACGAATGCGTTTTCACCACCACGAACACCGTAAAGTGGATTGTCTTCTGTAACTTCCATCATACCAACAGAAACTTTTCCGTCTTTGATTGTTGCACCCATGCGAAGAACTTTGCCTTCTTTTTTGAGGTCGGCAATTTTCTTTGCGAAGTATTCATCAACCTGTGGAAGGTTCTTGAGGAACTCATCAACAGTTCCTTCAGAGTTGAAAGAATCTGGGAATACTTTGTGCATTGTAATATCTGAAAGTTCAATATCCATTCCGCTTTCACGAGCAATGATAAGAGCCTTACGGGCAACGTCCATACCGTTCAGGTCATCACGTGGATCAGGTTCTGTGTAACGGAGTTCGCGGGCACCAAGAACAGCTTCACTGAAAGAAACCCCTTCATCAAGTTTTCCGAAGATGTATGAAAGTGAACCAGACATGATTCCGTTGAATTCAGAAAGTGCATCACCTGATTTGAACAGGTTCTGAAGTGTATCGATAATTGGAAGACCGGCACCTACGTTTGTTTCGTAAAGGAAGCGACGGTTCATTTTGTTTGCAGTTTCACGGAGGCTTCTGTAGAACTCAATGTTCATAGAGTTTGCACGTTTGTTTGGAGTTGCAATACTCATTCCTGCATTCAGAAGGTCAAGGTAACGTTCTGGAAGATCGTAAGAAGCTGTACAGTCTACGAATACAGGATTCAGTGGCTTAACGCGTTTTACAAACTCGATGATTTCATCAACGTTCTTGTCAGATGTAGAGAATTTGATTGGAGGGTTCTTCATAGTTTCACGCCATGTAGAAAGATCAATTCCCTCTTCATTCATGTACATACCATCAATTGTTGTGATACACATAACTTTGATATCAACGTTCTTAGCAAGAAGTTTGTCATGCTGAGAAGCGATCTGATCGATAAGTGTTCCACCGATTGTACCTGCACCAAAGGCAAATACTTCGATTGACTGTTTTGCGTTGAAGAAGAAACGGTTGATAACGCGAACTGCTGTGTCTCCCATATCTCCCTGGATAACGCTTGAAATACAGCGTTCTGAACTTCCCTGAGCGATTGCCAGGTTGTTGATGTCCTGTGAAGCAAGAGCATCAAGGAACTTGCCGGCGATACCGCGGTTCTGGATCATTCCATCACCTACGATTGAAACTACTGCACAACCAGTCTGAACATCAATCTTGTTGATGAGACCTTCATTGATTTCCAGTTCCAGTTCACGGCTAAGAACGTCCTGAACTTTGTTTGCTTCAGAATCGCGAACACAGAATGTGATTGTATATTCAGAAGATGACTGAGTGATCAGAAGAATAGAAATACCGGCCTGACCAACAGCTGCGAAAATGCGGCTTGCCATACCTTTGCGGCCTTTCATTCCTGTTCCTGAAACAGAA
The DNA here is from genome assembly GCA_024402695.1 of Treponema sp. Lineage (GTDB taxonomy): Bacteria > Spirochaetota > Spirochaetia > Treponematales > Treponemataceae > Treponema_D. Next base: position 22,620 of record JAKSTG010000034.1, read on the forward strand.
ATCATTGAAACATTTTTAAGACAAGAAATACCACAGATTGGGCTTTCACGTTTGAATGGACCCTTACCGATTCTTGTACCACGGGCTGAAGGATTGTGAGAGTTCAGACTCCATGCTTCAATTCCTTTTGCCTGAAGAGGTGCCAGTGTTTTTGGATGAAGAACTTTTGATCCGAAGAAAGAAAGTTCCATGGCTTCTTCGTAAGTCATGTCATCAACAAGAACTGCATCCTTTACGATGCGTGGATCGGCAGTGAAAACACCGTCAACGTCTGTCCAGAATTCAACACGTTTTACGCGAAGAGAAGCACCGATGATTGCGGCAGAGAAGTCTGAACCGTTGCGTCCAAGAAGTCCCATAATTGGTTCACATCCGGTTCCTTTTGTCCATGAACAGATGAATCCCTGAAAAAGAAGAATACGTGTCTGAGTATCGCGTTCACCGTCACGGAAAGGACGACAAGCGTCTGCACATTTTGCATAGTCTGCTTCACCTTCTTTCTGGTTACCAGTTGTGAACACGAACTTGCGTGAATCCATGAGCATTACGCTCTGACCTTTTGCAAGGAGAACTCCTTCCATGATTGGAGAAGACATAAGTTCACCCATACCCATGATACGGCAGTAAATTGTATCAGGACATTCGCCGAAGGCTGCAACACCGTCCAGAAGTTTCTGGATTTCTTCGAAATATGGATTCAGTTTTTCCATTACTTTGTCTGCAGAGAATCCAGGAAGTTTTGACTGGATTTCTGAACAGATTTCAGAATGGATGTTCTTAAGTTCATTGGTAAATTTGGTTGAAGGGGTCCCGGTTACACTTGCATCGATAGCAGCCTGAAGAGAGTTTGAAACTCCGGCTACAGCAGAAACAACAACAGAAAGTCTATCTTCTTCTGCGCGCTTAATAATGATGTCACTTGAGTCCAGGATACGGCGGGCATTTCCCATTGATGTTCCGCCAAATTTTAAAGTAATCATGTAGTTCCCCTTGGGCAGTTTCCTACAGCAATTCTTTTTTGCATATAGATCTGCCTTAATTGTATTAAATTAACCTATTTTAACGGATTTTGACAAAAGAATAAAGACTGTCGATATAAATATCCAGCCGGGAATTGTAAAGGAGAGCTTTAAATCATAACCACCCCTCAAAGGGGTGGTTTGCACTTAGCCTATAAGGC
>JAKSTG010000035.1 GCA_024402695.1 Treponema sp.
GCACCCATCTGGTTTCCTGAAAGGAGAACCCAGTTTCCGTCTTTGTCTGGGAAAGCTGTACCAAAGCGGTCTGCGTCAGGGTCTGTAGCCATAACACAAGATGCGTTTTCTTTTTTAGCCAGTTCAACAGCCAGTGTAAGGGCTGGTTTTTCTTCTGGGTTTGGTTTAACAACTGTTGGGAAGTTTCCGTCTGGTTCGATCTGTTCAGGAACTGGAGTAACGTTGAGTCCCAGGTCTCCCAGAACTTTTGTTACGTGCATACCACCTGTTCCGTGGAGTGGTGTGTAAACGATCTTAACATCTTTTGCGCGTTCTTTAATAAGTTCAGGACGGAAAAGTTCTTTTTTACACATTTCCCAGAATGGTTCGTCAATTTCTTTGTCGATGATTACGAGTTTTCCAGAAGTGATAGCTTCAACGCGTGTCATTGTTTTTACTTCTGTTACTTTGTTTACTTCTTCGATGATTCCAACATCGTGTGGTTCAATAACCTGTGCACCGTCATTCCAGTATGCTTTGTAACCGTTGTACATGCGTGGGTTGTGTGAAGCTGTTACAACAACACCTGTGTCTGCCCCCAGCTTACGGATTGCGTAAGAAAGTTCAGGAGTAGGGCGGAGTCCAGAGAAGAGGTAAGCTTTGATTCCGTTTGCAGCAAAAATAAGGGCTGTTGCTTCACCGAAAACGTCAGAGTTGAGACGTGAGTCGTATGCAACAACTGCAGAAAGAGTACCTGCCTTTGCTTTTTCAGGAAGAGCTTTGATCAGGTAGTTTGCAAGTCCCTGTGTTGCCAGGTTGATTTCAAGAGTGTTCATGCGGTTTGTTCCGCCACCCATTACACCACGAAGACCACCTGTTCCGAATTCCAGTGTGCGGTAGAAACGGTCTTCCAGTTCTTTATAATCTTCTTTTGCAATGAGTTCTTTAACTTCGTTTGCAAATCTTTCGTCTTTTTCCTGAGCGATGTAATCCTGTGCACGCTTCAGAATTTCTTCGTTTGTCATATATGTCCTCCAAATATAGGGTTATTTACCTAGTAAATTCGTCTCCCATTCTAATAAATCTTTTTCCATTTGTATATCCGTTCCGCGAACATCGCACATAATTCGGAAAACCGGTTCTGTGCCGCTTCCGCGCATCCAGATAAAGGCAACTGGGGTCTTTTCTTTGTCATAGAAGACAACTTTTAGACCGCCTTTTCCGCTTTCGCCCCAGTCAATAACGTCATAGCGCTCTTTTGTGCCATTTGTAATGACTGAACGGTATGATTCAAGTCCGTATTTCTTACGGAGAGGGTTCTTTTCCCAGTCTGCCTCAAAAGCTTTCTGGAAATTCTGTTTAAGTTCTGTGTGGTTCAAAGATGAAACTTTAAGAACAGCTCTTGGTTCAGAAACCCCGGTTGTTGTGTATTTTGGAAGGGATTCCAGAATATCGGTTAAAGTGTAGTCATCTTTGTAAGGATTTCCTGATTTTTTGCACCAGAGTTCGTAAAGTCCGCCACCACGGATTGTAAGGAGCTTAAGAATGGCGAAAATCGTATTGAGAGGGTCTCTTACGGCTGCAGGATAAGTAATTGTTCCACCGTTTGAACCTTCGCCGAGAATTGGAACTGTGTAGCCTTCTTCCCGTTTTTCCCGTCCCAGGTTTACAACGTTTGCTTCGCCGACTTCGGCTCGGAAGACGCTGGCTCCAAGTTTTTCGCACATTTCTTCGATGCGCATTGAAGTAGGGCAGTTTACCGCAACTGCAGGTTTCAGATCTTTGTTTGTTGAACTCCAGATTGTATAGGTAAGTTCCGCAAGAACTGAAAGGCTGAATACTTCCTGGGCCTTAAGGATGCAGGCTTTCTGGGCCTTTTCATCCCAGTAAACGATATTGCCTCGGTCTCCGTCACAGTCAGGCATATACCCAAGAACTGCATCTTTGTGACCTTCTTTCTGGAGTCTTTCCATTTCGGCGGCTACGTGAACCAGGTTTTCTGCTTCCGGAATGATTTCGTGGGCGAATTCGCCGGCTTTGTTGTTCATTTCGTAGAAGCGGATTCTGTTGGTTGCAAAGAAATCCCGGTCAATGCAGAGAGTTCTTGAAGATCCGTTGAAATCACATACGATTCCAACAGGATTCAGAGCCATTGCGTCCCGGATATTTTCGAAGAAACTTTCCTGAGTTTCTTTGTCACTGCTTCCGGCAATTGTAAGGCGGGCGAAGTCTTCGTATGAGCGGAGTGCGTTGTATTTTGCAGAGGCACTCTGCTGACTGAGTGTGCGAAGATCATTGGCACTTACGCTTTGGAGTTTTGCAAGAGTTGATTCTACTGAATCGGTGGCAGAAAGGCGTTTTTTGAATTCTTCCACCAGTTTTGCGTTTTCTGTTCCGTTTAGAACGCCGCCGTCATTTGTTCCGAATTTGATTCCGTTGTGACCTACAGGATTATGGCTGGCACTGATGTAGATAAATCCGTCAATTTTGCGGGAAAAAGCCATGATTTCCGGGGCAGAAGAAACTCCTGTGAACTGAATGATACAGTTTTTCAGGAGAAGTGCTCTGTTCATGGCATCTGCAATGGCAGGACCTGTAGGGCGAGTGTCCATTCCCACTGCAATTACAGGACAGTCTACGCCTGTCTTTTCTTTTACAATGGGCTGAAGATAATCAAAGAATACTTCTGCGGCAATTGCAGAAAGAGCTGTATCTTCTGGTGAGATTTCAGGATTCTTGTCCTGTTCATTTCCTGAAACAGCGAATACTTTTCGCCATCCTGAGGCAGACAAAATCATATTTGGTTCCATACTATAGAATTATAGCATGGAATTCGGATTTTTTCCTTGTAAAACAGATTCTTCCATATCTATGTTGAACTGACGTATAGAACCGATAGTTGCTGGAGGTCCGTGACCAGGAAAGAGAACTGTATCTTCTGTCTGGGACATAATCTTTTTTTCAATATTTGAACGCAGAATGAAGTTTGAATAACTCGAGGCTGTGTTGCCGATGGTCCCGGCCATAAGAACATCTCCGGTAAAAAGCATGTTGTCAATTTTATAAACCATTGAGTCGGCTGTATGACCTGGAATTGCCATGTAATGAACCAGCATGCCGCCTATACGTACTTTTCCGTCTCCGGAAATAACGGTTGTATCTTCTCCGGCAACGTCCCAGTCTACGGCAAGGATTTTTGGTGAATAGATTTTTCTGAGAGTTTTGAGTCCGTTGACGTGGCTTCCATGGTTGTGAGTAATGAGAACTCCCGCAATATGATAAGGAACACTTTCGATTTGTTCGATAAGTTCTTCAGTAACCTGACCCGGGTCAACAATAATGGCTTCCTTGTTTTCTTCGTTTACAATGAGGTAACAGTTTGAAAAACCTCCAAGGTTCAGATGGAAATAAACTTTCATACTTCACCTCCTTCTGTGTCGTTTTCAATTCCTGTATAAAGTTCGCTTCCGTCTCGCTTGAAACGGGCTTCACGGGTGTTGGACATTTTGAAAGAAACATTGGAACGGTCAGAGTTGAAAAAATCTGCGCGTTTAAGGTTGCAGTTTCTGAAGGATGTATCCACCAGTTTTGCCAGTATGAATTTTGAATTGAAAAGGTCAGAATCGTCAAAGGAAGACTGGAATGATTTGATTCCATTAAAGTTTGTCTGAATCAGTTCGCTGGAAGTGAAAAGGGTGTGATTGAAAGTACATCCAGAGAAAGAAGTAAAAAGAAGGTTGCTGCTGACCAGATTACAGTCATTGAAAATGGCAAAGTCAAAAATGCTTGTGCGGCTTCTCAGGTTCTGGCTGGTAATATTTGTAAAGGTGCAGTGTGAGAAATTGCATCCGTAAAAACGTTTGTTTGAAAAATCGGCATCTGTGAAGATCATTCCCGATGCATTCAGTCCCACAATGGTGTCGTGTTCTTTTATATAGTTGAATATTTCTTCTTTTGCTTTTCCCGGATCCGGACAGTGGTCCAGACAGTAGCTTCGAGTTTCCTGGATTTCTCCATTGTCGTTGAAGGTTGAAAGAGACATTTTGTTACATGTTGGAACCATGCATTTATTCTGTGCAAACATACTTCTATATTATAGCGGATAGGGGTATACTGTCATCATGATTTGCTGGAATTGTGGAAATGTTTTTGAAGGTGAAGTTCATAGAACTACAGAATGTCCGTCTTGTAAAAAGGACCTGCATTCCTGCTATAACTGCAGATTTTTCTCTGAAGGAAGCCATTATGACTGTTCAGAATCTTCTGCAGACCTTGTTTCCGACAAGGAACGGGCAAATTTTTGTGATTATTTCAAAGAAGGGAATAATTCTAAACACAAGTCTTCCGGCTCGGCATCTAAAAATGATCCAAAAGCCGCTTTCGACGCACTTTTCGGGTAATCTGGCTGATTTTTATGGTAGATTTTGCTTTTCTAGATTCAGGAACAGGCGGACTTCCTTATCTTTTAAGACTGAAGGAAATGGAACCGTCAGCAGAATGTGTTTATGTAGGGGATACTGCAAATTTCCCTTACGGCACAAAAAGCCATGAGGAAATTGTGTCCTGCGTTCTTTCCATCTGCGAAAGAATCGTAAATAAATTCAATCCACGTTGTATCGTCATTGCCTGCAACACCATGAGCGTGAATACTCTTGATGAAGTTCGCAGGGCTTATCCTGATATTCAGATTGTAGGAACCGTTCCTGCCATAAAACTCGCTTCATCTGTTTCCAAAAAAAGAAAAATCGGGCTTCTTGCTACTGTGGCAACAGTCCAGAGCGATTATACAAAACAGCTTAAAGAGAAATACGCCGAAGACTGTGACCTGGTTCTTCGGGAAGATACAGAACTTATTGATTTTATCGAACGCAAAAGCTTTACCTCCTCTCAGACAGAATGTGAAGAAGCCTGCCGCCCTGCAGCAGAGTTCTTCCGTAAAGAAGGTTGTGATGCAGTAATTCTTGGATGTACTCATTTTTTGAACATAGCTGATACAATCCAGAAGGTCTGCGGAGATGAAATCAAAGTTGTAGACAGCCGTGACGGAGTGGCACGCCGGGCACTTGATGTGTGTCATATTTCAAAAGATGAAAAAAAGGAATATAATCCTGTTACAAAGCTGTATGTAACCGGTGAAAAAGACACCGAGGAATACGAAATAATTTGTGAAAGATATGGAATAGCTTTTTCTTCCTGGTAGAAGGGAAATGTTCCATAAAAGAATATAAGAGGTATTTTTATGAAAAAGATTATTTCCGGAAAAGTTCGTGAAGTTTACGACCTGGAAGATGGACGCATGGTCATTGTAACAACAGACCGTATCTCAGCTTTTGATGTAATCCTTCCAACAATGATTACAGACAAAGGAAAGGTTCTTAATGCACTGGCAAACTTCTGGTTTGAACACACAGGTGACCTGGTAAAGAATCACATGATTTCAAGCGACCTGAAAGATATGCCTGCAGAATTCCAGAAACCGGAATTTGAAGGACGCACAATCCTCTGTAAAAAACTTAAAATGATTCCTTACGAAGTAATCGTTCGTGGTTACATGTTCGGATCAATGTACGAAGCATACAAAAAAGGTGAACCATTCCTTGGTCACTCATTCGATAAAGAATACAAAGAAGCAGAAAAACTTGCAGAACCAATCTGTACACCTTCTACAAAAGCTGCTGAAGGTCACGACATCAACGTAACTCTTGATTACATGAAAAATGATCTTGGTGCTGAACTGGGACAGAAAATCGCTGACACAGCAATCGCAATCTACAAGAAGTGTTACGATCACGCTTACAAAAACGGAATCATCATCGCTGATACAAAATTTGAATTCGGTCTTGATGAAGACGGAAATCTGGTTCTCGCAGACGAAGTTCTTACTCCAGACTCAAGCCGCTTCTGGGATCTTTCAAAATACGAAGTTGGAGGAAGCCCAGCTTCTTACGACAAACAGTTCGTACGTGACTGGCTCAAAGCCAACAACCTGGCCGGAGATCCTAACATTAAAGAAGTCCCAGCAGACGTTGTAGCAAAAACTTCAGCAATCTATCACGAATGCTGCAAAAAAATCACTGGAAAAGACTGCTAAGATTAAGATTAAGGAATAAGTAATAGGGAATAGGGAATAATTTCCTGTTGCCGAAAAATAAGAAAGGTCTCTGAGATTTCTCAGGGACCTTTTCTTTTTTTAGACGGGATAATTATTCCTTATTCCTTCCTCTCAAGAATATCTGTCTCCTAAACAGGATAATGTTCATTACCACAAAGAAGGCGGCGAGGATGATTAAAGTCTTGACCGGTTCTACCGGGGCGAGGGCGCCAAGGACCATCATCGGGAAGCCGAATACAATGGCAGGGAAGTTCTGGTAAACCAGGTTGTCGGCGGCAGGAGTAACAAAGTCTTTATCGATTTCGCGAAGAAGAATTACGCCTGTACTTGCTGTACCTGTAAGCATACCGTACATAACAAGGAACTGTGCTTCTGCGTATTCTGGGAAGAGAACCTTAGCAACAAAGCGATTGTAAATGTAAGTGATGAGAAGTCCAAGAAGTCCCATAACCAGAAGAGTAGGCCAGTAATCTTTAAGAAGATCCAGCTGGATTGCAGCAATGCCTGTAACAATCATCAGGTCAAAGAAGAAGCTTCCCAGTTTGTCCATCTGTTCAGGATTGATGTAGTCTTCATCAATGATGTTTGCTTTTTTCATTCCGTTCAAAATCAGCTTGATCAGGGATGCAACAAGAACCCCGATAAGGAAGTTGAAGCCGTACAGAACCGATTTGAAGCCCGGAAGAAGATTTCCAAGGAAAGCGATAAGGAAATAAGCCAGCATGTAGGTAATGAAGATTGTCGAAATCTGGATTGAAAGATCTTCAAGCCCGCCGTTGATGAACTTCTTTTCTTTCTGAGGTTCTTCGGCTGAGTTTTCTTCAGGAGTTGGTTCAGCATTATCTTTTGAAAGAATCTGAATTTTTCCTTTTGCTTTCATGATGTTCAGGTGGATTACCCCGCCAATACTTGCACTCAAAAATCCAAGGGCAGCTACAGAAAGTCCGAAGTTCTTTCCGCCTGTAAAGCCGTGATCATTTTCAAAAAGGCTTCCGAAGTTCAGAGCCTGTCCTGTTCCCTGACCGTAACCAAAAGGAAGAAGAATACCGGCGCCCGAAATCAATCCTGTTACAAATTTTGCGGCAAGAAGTGTAACCACCATTCCAAGAACACCCTGAAGCAGATATGTTGCTACAGTTGTAACACCTGTGTTGAAAATCTCGGCTGTTCGTTTCTTTGAAAGCTTCTTCTTTTTTGAAGAGAAAGCCATGGCAATAAAACCGAATGCCAGACAGTGGAAAGTTATGATTTCAAGGTTTGCTGTTCCCGCATAATTGAAAGCCCTTACGTCAAACATGTGGTTCTTTGTGATTGCCTTATAAATAGTAGAAATAATCAGAATGCCTAAACCTGCAAGCACAGAAGTTGGAATAAGGGAGGCCTGAAAAAACTTTATGTGTTTCTTCAGGATGTTTGCAATAATCAGCGCAAAAAGCAGCACTGTAACCAGGTTGAAAAATCCCCAGACGCTATAATCCCAGAAATTCATTTTCTTCTCCTTTCATATCCTTTTCGGATACTGTGTTTTTATAGTGATAATAGAAGTGAAGGTATTTTATTCCATTGAAGCGTTCATCTGCTTTTATCTGGAACACTTCGTCTTTGTAGTATAGGTTCAGTTTGTTTCGGCCAAGAATAGAAACAGACTTCATGTCGTCGAATTTGTATTCTATGCCATTGATGATAAATCTGTCGCCGTAAAGGTCGAAACTGCAGTTTTCTTCCAGAAGAATCTTCTTTCTGTAAAGGCGTACTTTGTAGAAATCCACTTTTTCCGAGAATACGGCCTTTTCGTAGAAATCGGAAGGATTAAGGGCAGAAGTGAATTTCTCCTGGGCGTCGTACCATTCTTTGATGGTAGTGTAGGGAAGATTTCCTTTTACAGGTTTCAGGTGATTGTCACTTGTGAATTCGGCAGTCAGTCCGCATTTTTCACAGGTCACTGTATTGCCTGAGCTTTTGAAATGGGTAAGTCCGCATTCAGGACAAACATAAAGCAGTCTTTCTGAGAATTCAGCTTTATTGTCGCTTTCAAATTCCATGCCGGAAGCCGCATCGTCTACATAAAAGGCATCTGTGATTTCTTTATAGAATTCATCCTGTGACATTTTTCTGTAGTCTTCAGGTTCCATTATTCTGGCCAGATTGCACTTGATTTTGCCTTTTCTGCGTTCTGTGCTCCAGCGGGGTTCCATTCCGTAGCCGCCTTCAAGTTTAAGAACTGCTACAGGAAGTCCCGTCATCTTAATAAGCTTTGTGATTGCCGGTTTCACGAATTCAGTACATCCGGAATAGGTTCTGTTTCCTTCAGGGAAAATACAGATTGTGCCGCCTTCCTTTGCAACCTGCATGATGTTGCGGATTGCGTTCATGTCCTGGGTTGATTTTTTGATCGGAATTGGAGCCACAGCCCATTCCAGTAAACGGGAAAGGAATCCTAAAGAAAAAATGTCTTCTGTTGCCACGTAGTAAACAGGGCATTTGAAAGAAAGCCCTACGAAGAACTGGTCAAAAGGAGTCTGATGATTCATGACAATGATGAACTGCCGTTTGTCAGAATCAGGAACGATCTGGGGAGTAAAGCCGTATTTCTTTTTGCAGACCAGTGCAAAAGGAAAAGCCAGGAGATTTCTGATAATTCTGTGCCGGAGTTTCATCCATTTTTTCGGTTTTTGCGGCATGTTTCTATTTTACAATATAAGTTAGAGGATTTGGAGAAAAAGATTTAAAAAGTGCGATTTTTTATGGAAAATAAAGGATTTCTTTAATAAGATGAAAAAAATGGTTAAATTTTCCCCTTTGTGGTAAAATTCAATGATTGATATAGAGAGAGTATATACATAACGGGTGGTTCAAAGTAATGAAAAAATTATCTCTTTTGGCACTTTCAGTTCTTTTTTCTGTAATTTTCAGTACAGGTCTTTTTGCTCAGGGCCACAATGGTCATGACCATAAAAACGGATATGAAATAAACACAACCTGGAAATATCACAGAGGAAATAACGATCTTTGGACTGACCCTGATTTCAATGATTCAGGCTGGGAATCAACTCAGTTTCCTTGTGTCATTCCTCTGAACAAAGAGAATTATATTTGCTTCCGTTCCACCGTTACAGTTCCAAGTGAATTCAAAGGACAGCATTTGTATATCGATGTAGGGCATGCTTATGCAGCTTTCGATGTTTATGCAAATGGAGTTTTCATCGGCTCCAACGGACGCCTTCCTCCGGATGTAAATATTCGTCCTAAGGAAAACAGTGTAATTCTGGTTCCGGAAACAGCAATTGACGGAAATGAAATTCATCTGACCTATGTTTGCTGGACCAATGCCGATGTAATGGAATTTCTTGAAAAGCCTGTGTTCATGACAAGGGAGCAGACAAAGAGAATCACTTTTTTGCGCGACATTCTTTCCAACACAATGTATGTAATTATTGCAGTGCTCTGTCTTGCAATGGGTGTCTTTATGATAACCCAGTATATGATGAACAAAAAAATGGGAAGGGCTTTCCTCTGGTTCGGACTGTCTTCGATTTTCATCAGCGTGTATTTCTATGATATGGGATGCCGTCAGATACTTTTCAACTTTGTTGTGCAGCGTGAAATTGCCCGTGCGCTCCTTCCTGTTTCAATGGGATTTCTGCTTATGTTCTTTTATGAGTTCATGTATGGAGGAATTAAACGCAGAACTCTCATTTATGTTATTGCAGTAGATATTATTTCCTTTGTGGGACACTTTGCTCTTATGGGAAACTGGGTGCTGGTAAGTACTTTCTTTACAATCACTCTGGCTCCTGTAATGTATGTCTGCATTTTCGGAATTGTCATTGCAATCAAAGGACTTAGAAGCAAGAAACGCAACATGACAATCGTTCTTGTCGGATTCCTTTTTGCCGTAATGCTGGCCTTCAGCGACATTCTTGCTCAGGTTCAGGGAAAGAATCCTTTTGTATGGCTTCAGGGATATGCCTTCTTCATTCTGAACCTGGCTGTATTCCTTACACTGTCAGTAGATTCTGTAAAGAATCAGAAAGCTATTGACCGCCTTGTTGTTCAGGGAAATGAACAGAACTTGAAACTTGCGGGAGTTTTTGAACAGGCAAAAACTCTTTCAATGGATACAACTGATATTGCCGGAAGTCTGAACGAATCAGTTCAGAAAGTTACGGAAGTTTCAGAAACTTCGATGAACTCAGTTCACGGAATTGAAGCTGCTCTTGAACAGCAGAATTCAACTTTAAAGGCTGCCGATGAAGCAGTAGAAAAACTGATTCGTTCTTTGTCTGAAACAAATGAAAACCTGGAAAAGGAAGCCGAAAGTATTGCCTTCTCTGCAGAGCAGACAGGAAAACTTATGGAAGGCTTCCAGTCAGTAGGAAAAAGTATTTCCGGGGCTGCAGACCTCGCTCAGTCTCTGGATGAACTTACAGTAAAAAATGCTCAGGAAGTTAACAAGCTTACCGACGCAATGGAAGACATGAAAAACAGATCAGAAGAGATTATGTCTATTGTTCAGGTTCTGGAAAATTTCAGTAGCCGTACAAATCTGCTTGCCATGAATGCTTCCATCGAAGCGGCCCATGCTGGTGTCGCTGGAAAAGGTTTTGCAGTAGTTGCAAACGAAATCAAGAACCTGGCCGCACAGTCATCGGCTCAGGCTAAGAAGATCAGTGAAAATATCGATGAGATTTCTCAGTCCATCGAAGCAGGAGTTTTACTTGCAGAAGGCGTTCAGACATCCCTCGCACAGATGCGCCAGGAAGCAAATGACACTGCAAATCATGTCCGTTCTGCCGCTGACGAAATGGCCCGCCAGCAGGGAGAAGGGGAACGTATTGAAGCTGAAGCAAAGAAGATTTCGGACACTGCAGAAGAAATGAAGAAGGCAGCTTTTGAACAGTTCAATTATTCAGATACTGTAAAGAACAGCATGGAACAGTTGCGTAGTGCTACAGTTGCGGTAGACGAAGCCGCCGGCGCAATTGCCGAAGCAAGCCGCCTTCTTTCAGAGAATGTTGCCGATCTGAAAAATATGTCAGATAAGACAAATGAAACTTCAGAACGCCTTTCTCAAATGATGAGTTTATAAGTGACGCATCACTTATACTAGGGTTTATTAGCTAAATTATTTTTCTCTTTATTATGGAAAACACGAAATTAAAATTATTCAGATTTGTTAAACCGGTTTTGCCAGTTTACATTTCGGTGGTTATTATCAATATCGTTTTTGTTGGTCTTGATATGCTTTCTCCACAGATTTCCCGTCTGCTGGTAGATGAAGTTATCATAGGAAAAAATGAAGAACATCTTTTTATGCTCCTGGCGGGTATTCTCGTAATCTGTTTCTTCCGCACACTTCTGGGATATGTACGAGAGTTCAGCTGCGACTGGGCCGGAAGTAAAATCGGTTGTGATATTCGAAAGGATTTTTTCAAAAAGATTCAGGGGCTTTCTGCAAACTTTTTTGACAGAAACAACTCGGGTGAACTTATGGCCCGTGTCCGCGATGATGTAGGCTCAATCTGGGGGCTGTTCACATACATCGGAATGCTTCTTTGTGAAATCGCTGTTCACGTTACTTTCATTCTGTATTCAATGTTCAGAATGAACTGGAAACTTTCTATTATTCCTGCAGTTTCAATGGCAATCTGTTGTGTCATTGCTCTTACAATGGAAAAACATCTTGGACCTCTCTGGGGACAAATTGGTGAAGCAAACCAGATTCTGAACAATACTGCTCAGGAAAACCTGAACGGGGTACGTACAGTAAAGGCTTTCGTAAGACAGAATTTTGAAATCAAAAAGTTTTCGGAAAATAATCAGAAATATTGTTCTCTGAACTATCAGACTTCAAAGATTTTTGTGCGCTATCATCCGATTCTTCAGGTTTTCAGATTCCTTGTTCCTATTGCAATCCTCTGTGCAGGCGGAATCATGTGCATGAAAGATCCTGAAGGCTTTACTTTGGGTGAGCTTACAGCTTTCGTTCAGTATTCCATGAACATTGTATGGCCAATGGAAATGCTGGGATGGCTTACAAGCGGTTTTGCCCAGGCAAAGGCAAGTATCAAGCGTATCGATAAAATTTATGGCGAACTTCCTGATATCACAGAAAAAGAAGATGCCTCAACTGAAGTTGTAAAAGGTGACATTACATACGATCATGTTTCCTTCAAAACTGAAAACGGAACTCAGATTCTTGAAGACGTAAGCTTTGAGATCAAGGCCGGCCAGACTTTGGGAATCATGGGATCTACGGGCTCTGGAAAAACAACAATCGTGAACCTTCTTAAGCGTATGTATGATGTTACAGGCGGTTCCATTCTTGTGGACGGAAAGAATATCAAGGATATGAGTCTTGGAACTTTGCGCCGTAATATAGCGGTTGTAATGCAGGATGTTTTCCTTTTCAGCGAAACAATCAATGGGAATATCCGTCTTGGTGATAAGGAAACTCTGGAAGAAGCTCCTGTTGAAAAAGCCATGAAAGCTTCTGTTTCAGATGAGTTCGTTTCTAAACTTGATGAAAAAGGTGAGACAGTTATTGGTGAACGGGGAGTTGGGCTTTCGGGCGGTCAGAAACAGCGCCTTACAATGGCCCGTGCCATGAGCCGTAATACACCGGTTCTTGTATTTGATGATTCAACTTCGGCTCTGGATGCCGAAACAGAAAAGAAGATTCAGAAGACTTTGAACGAAATGAAGGGGATGACAAAAATTATTATTGCCCATCGTATCAGCTCTGTGAAAAACGCAGACAAAATTATCGTTCTTGAAAACGGAAGGGTAGCAGAATGCGGAACCCATGAAGAGCTTCTGAAACTTAACGGTCTCTATGCAGAGACTTACAGCACCCAGTATGGAGGTGTTAACTAATGAATGCTTATAACGTAGATGAACAGTTAAAAGAAACTTCAAAATTTAAAACCATAACAAGACTCTTAAGTTGGGTTTTGAAATACAAAGGAAGAATTGCTCTTGTATTCTTCCTTATGGGAGTGGGAACTGTTGTTTCCCTGGTGAACCCGCTGATTATGGAACGGGCCATTGATACCTACATTGCAAACAAGGATATTCCCGGATTTGTGAAACTCATTATTTTTGCAGTTGTAATCAATCTTATTATGATTGGTGCAATTAAAATCCGTATGCTTATTATGAGTAAGCTTACAAATAATGTGATTGCAGAAATCCGTCAGAGTCTTTATGAACACATTCAGGGCCTGGACCTTGCGTTCTTTGATTCCCGTCCAAGCGGAAAAATCCTTGCCCGTATTACAGGGGATGTAAATAGTTTGAAGGATGTGCTTGAAAATTCAATTACAAGCCTTATTCCGAACCTGATTACAGTTGTGGCCGTCGCAGTAATCATGATCGCGAAAAATCCGAAACTTGCCTGTGCTGCACTTTTCGGACTTCCGGTTCTGATTTTTGGTGTGGCAGTTGTTTCCAAAAAAGCCCACAAATACTGGCAGCTCAATTCCAAAAAAGGTTCGAATCTTGGAGCTTTTATTTCAGAAGACCTTTCCGGAATTAAAGTGATTCAGAGTTTCAATGCGGAAGAAGAAACCGACAAAACTTTCAAACAGCTGGTAAAAGAAGATCGCGACAGTTTCATCAAGGCTGTTCGCTGGGCTGACGGTAACTTTGCCATTATCGACCTTTCATGGGGACTTTGTACTTTTGCCATGTACTGGATCGGTATCAAAGTGATTGGTGTGGATAATGTTTCTGTCGGAACTTTCCTTGCCTTCGGAACTTACATCGGTATGTTCTGGCAGCCTATTCAGGCTTTGAGCCAGTTCTACAATCAGTTGATTACTTCTCTGTCAAAGGCAGAACGTATCTTTGAAATCATGGATACTCCAAGTGCCATTGAAAACAGAAAGGATGCTGTTACAATTTCCGGAATTGAAGGGGATGTTGAATTCAAGGATGTTACTTTCAGTTATGGAGTTAGCGGTAACCCTAATGATACAAACAACGTTACACAGCTGGATAATTCCCAGAAGGTGAATGTACTTGAAAACGTTTCTTTCCATGTAAAACCTGGAGAAACAATTGCTCTTGTTGGACCAACTGGTGCAGGAAAGTCTACTATCGTAAATCTTTTGTCTCGTTTCTATGATATTCAGGGCGGAGCAATTCTTGTAGACGGAACCGATATCAGAGACATTACTCTGGAAAGTCTTAGAAAACAGATGGGAATCATGACTCAGGATAACTTTATCTTTTCAGGAACAATCAGAAGCAACATCGCTTATGGTAATCTTGATGCAACAGATGAAGAAATCATTGAAGCCGCAAAAGTGGTTCATGCCCATGAATTTATCAGCCAGCTGAAAGACGGTTATGATACAAAGCTTACGGCCCGCGGTGGTGAGCTTTCAAACGGACAGCGTCAGCTTGTTGCCTTCGCAAGAACTATGATTTCAAATCCAAAGATTCTGATTCTTGATGAAGCCACTTCAAGTATTGATACAAAAACTGAAAAATTGGTGCAGCAGGGGATTGCAGAACTTCTGAAGGGAAGAACCTCTTTTGTAATTGCCCACCGCCTTTCAACTATCGCAAACGCAGACCGTATTTTTGTTATCAATAAAAAAGGTATTGTGGAAAGCGGAACTCCTTCTGAGCTTATGGAAAAGAAGGGTGAATATTACAAGCTGATTGAAGCGGCAAGAAATGAATAAATTCGTTATAATCAGATACTTGTAAGGACAGTGATTTATGTGTGAAAAATTCTATAAAGACGGATTACATTTTGAATGTCAGCGTTGTTCATACTGCTGTGGCCATTCACCGGGATTCGTGTATCTTTCCTTAAAAGATCTGGATCTTCTGTGTGCTCACTTTAAGAGGGAAAGACAGGACTTTATAGACAAATACTGCCGCTGGGTAAATTATTACGGAGGCGCTACAGTTCTTTCTCTGCTTGAAAAAAAGAATTATGACTGTATTCTTTGGGAGAACGGCTGTTCCTGTTATGAAGCTCGTCCTGTTCAGTGCAGAACTTATCCTTTCTGGAGCTGGATGATTAAGGACAAAGATATGTGGGAAGAATGTGCCCGTGATTGTCCGGGAATGAACAAAGGGCGTGTCTGGACTTTTGAAGAGATAGAATTGAATCGTCATGAATATGACGCAAATTTCCCTTTGGAAAAAGAACAGTACGAAGCTTTGGAATCTGAACCAAAAGACTAAAAGAAAAAAGCTCACGCGAAAAAAAAAGCCACGAAGAAAACTTCGTGGCTTTTTTTTATGAAGCTAAATCAATATTATTTGAAGTAGCGTTCCAGAAGTCCTTTAAGGGCTTTTCCGTGGCGAGCTTCATCACGTGCCATTTCGTGAACTGAATCGTGGATTGCATCCAGATTGTTTTTCTTTGCACATGTAGCAAGGTCTGTTTTTCCGGCTGTTGCACCGAACTCACAGTCAACGCGCCATGCCAGGTTTTTCTTTGTAGAATCTGTCATGTTTGGTTCAAGTTCGCTTCCCAACATTTCTGCGAATTTTGCAGCGTGTTCTGCTTCTTCAAAAGCTGCTTTTTCCCAGTAAAGAGCTACTTCAGGATATCCTTCGCGTGCAGCAACGCGTGCCATACAAAGGTACATACCTACTTCTGAACATTCACCAGTGAAGTTAGCCATAAGCTGTTCCTTGATGTATTTTTTGTCTGCTTCAGAAATATCCGGATTGTTTTTTACAGTTTTTGCATAAATACCGAATTCGTGTTCAGCAGCCAGAACCAGTTCTCCTTCAACTTTCTTGAACTTGTCTCCGCTTGCTTTACAAACTGGACACTGTGCAGGTGCAGCGTCACCTTCATAAATGTAACCACAAACTGAACATACAAATTTTGACATTGTATTTCTCCTTAAAAAATTTTGATTGTTAACTAAAGACCAAACAGGCCATATAACCAATATAATAAAATTTAATCTCGCGGTGTAAGGTTTTCACTGCACTGAGTACAAATACCGAAAACCATAAGTTCTGTGCGGTCTACGATTCCAGGAATGTTTTTCAGTTCCTGTTTGTTGATAAGCTGATCCATGTCAGCTTCAATATCGCAGACTTGTGTACATTCTGTACAGATAAAATGACCGTGAGGTTTTGTAATATAATCAAACCGGTCGAAGCCTTTGACTGTTGCGATTTTTACAATGTCTCCTGTTTCGCACAGAAGAGTCAGATTTCTGTAAACAGTACCCAGACTGATTTTGGGAAATTCCTGTCTTACTGATTCAAATACCATATCAGCAGTAGGATGGTCGTAACGGCTGGCGAGGCAATTCAGTATTGCATCCCGCTGTCTTGAGAAATTCAATTGATTAACCTCGAAATTAGTAATGATTACTGATTTATATTAACAGAGGAAGTTTGTTTTGTCAAATTAAGCCCTGACAGTTTTTACTTAGTGTTGACTGTCATTACTTCCTGGATCGCTGCATGTTCAGTAACCAGTTTTTCGTTTCTGTTTGTGCGGAACGGAGCAACTGGAAGTCCAGCTTTGTTGTAAACAGTTACAGGACAGTAGTTGTACCAGTTGTAACGGGCAGCAACAGGAATTACTCCTTTTGCAGAAACTTCAATTGTGTTGCCTTTGAATTCTGCAGAAGCCCCATACCAGTTTCCGTCTTTATCCTGAACTTCAAATCCTGTCCATTTTCCGTCAACCATGGCATCAATCTTTTTGTTGCCCTGAATTTTTTCCAGTTCAATAAGGTTTGCAAGTTCCGCAGGTTTTTCTTTGGTTATAAATCCGTCAGTTGCATTATCAAAAGTCAGAATCATTTTTCCGTCTTTTGAAACAGAAGAGGTGAGAGTAGGATTGAAGGTTTCTTCGTTTGAAGCTTTTCCTTCATACTGTGTTTTCATTGCAATGGCTTCAAGTCTTTCGCCTACAATTTTTTTCTGTTTAGGATGAATGTCATTGAAGGCTCCTTCATCCATAAGGACTGTCATGTAAGTATTGGCTACTGTCTTTGAAACTTTTTCCTGGGCTTCGCGGATCAGACACCAGTGTTTGAAATCCTTATCTGCTTTGTAACGGTTTACTGTAAGCTGAACAAAAATAAAAGGAAGCTGATCGTCGTTCCAGTCTGTGCGCCAGTTGTCTATCATGCGTGTGAACAGCTTTGCATACATGTTTGGCTTGTGGTCATCACTTTCGCCCTGATACCAGATGACCCCTTTCATTGTGTAAGGACTCACGCGCGAAAGCATTGTCTGGTAAAGTCCGCAAGGGCGGTATGGGTTTTTGCAGCTTTTAGGTCCCGGCCATTCATTTTTTCCAACTATTTCCTGAATTGCATTCCATTCAATGTCAGGTCGAACGGCATAAACTTCCTGGGCACGCTTGTTCCATTCAGCATCACGTTTTATGTATTCATCATATTCACGGCACTGTTCTTCAATTGATTTGCCTTTTGTAGCTTCAATCTGTTCTTCTATATATGTATTAAGTTCTACATCTGTATTCAAATAAGATTCGTGCATCCAGGCTGAACATGAAGTTCCTCCCCAGTTACAGCCAAGAAGTCCTACGGTACATCCAAGTTCTTCTGCAAGTTTTTTTCCAAAGAAATAACCTACTGCACTCCATGCTTTACGGGCATCCGAATTCCATTTGCTCCAGCAGGTATTTTCTTCTGCTTTGTAGAACCAGTCGTCAATCCATCCGATTTTGTTTGTATAATAGAAACGAACATTTGGATCATTTGGATCGGCCAGAGCTTCTGCTGATTCCTTGCAGTTCTGAAGTTCAAATTCCATGTTCGACTGACCACCACAGAGCCAGACTTCGCCAAGTGCTACATCAGTAAAAGTTTTTGAGTATTCTCCGCAGACTACTTTCAGTTCACATCCAGTTTCTTCTTTCAGGGCTGGAAGAGTAACAATCCATTTTGATTCTTTTCCTTTCGCCTTTGATAAAGCGGTGTTTTCTGCAAGAACCTTACCATCTTTAGAAAGAGTAACGGTAACAGTTACATCGGAATCACACCATCCGAAAACATCGATATTTTTGTTGCGCTGAAGAACGCAGTGATCGCTGAAGACAGCTGCAGTTTTGAACATATTATTTTCCTCTTACTTTACAGTTTACAGTTGCCTTGAACATTTTTCTACTTAAAAAAATAAGGCAATACGGTCAGTTTTTTGCATAGTTTTCGGTCTTCAGAAGCCTGATTTTCAGGTTATAGGGATTTAATGAATCTTTCGAAAGCTGCCTGTCCATCTTTTGTTCGTTTGAATACGCCGGCATCTTCCAGGACTTTTGCAAAGACTTTTCCAACTTCATCCTGAAGAATCTGATCGACGTTTTCTTTTGTGATTTCGCTGTAGTTTTCTTTGAATTCTTTTACCCAATCAGCGTGTTTTGAAAGATTCTCGATCTTCTCGATTTTCTTTCCGGCTACAATAGCTTTTCCCAGATCTGCCAGTTCCTGCTTAAGTCGGCTTGGTAGAACTGCAAGTCCCATGACTTCAATAAGCCCGATGTTTTCCTTTTTAATGTGATGGAGTTCTGCGTGAGGATGGAAAACTCCAAGAGGGTGTTCTTCAGTTGTGATGTTGTTCCTCAGAACCAGGTCCAGCTCAAATTCATCACCTCGCATACGGGCAATAGGAGTGATTGTATTGTGAGGTGTTCCTTTTGTTTCAGCAAAAATAAAAGCTGATTCATCGGAATAATTTCGCCATGCTGCAAGGATTTTTTCTGCAAGGGCAATGACTTTGTCGGGATTTTTTCCGTTCAGACGAAGTACGCTCATTGGCCATTTTACGATTCCCATGCGAACATCGCGGAAGCCTTTTACAGAAAATTCTTTTTCGACTTTTGCTTTTGCCATGGCAAAAGTATAGTTTCCGCCCTGGAAATGATTGTGTGTAAGAATTGAACCGCCAACAATTGGAAGGTCTGCATTGCTTCCGACAGTGTAGTGGGGGAATTGCTTAATGAAATCAAAAAGGGCGCGGAAAGTGTCGCCGTTGATTTTCATTGGTGTATGATCGTAACTGAAAACAATACAGTGTTCATTGTAATAAACGTATGGAGAATACTGGAGTCCCCAGATTTTTTTATTCAGGACAACAGGAATGATTCTGTGGGTCTGACGGGCTGCATGGTTTACGCGGCCTGCATAGCCTTCGTTTTCCTTGCAAAGAAGACAGGCAGGGTATCCGGTCTTTGGTGCATTGAGGGCTGCCGCAATTGCCTTAGGATCCTTTTCCGGTTTTGAAAGATTGATCGTAATGTCGATTTTTCCGTAAGGAGTTTTTGTCTGCCACTTAACATCTTTGCAGACTCTGTAACGGCGGATGTAGTCTGTGTCCTGGCTGAATTTATAATACCAGTCCGTTGCCTTTTTAGGACTGGCTTTGTATAGTTCTTCGAATTTTTTCTGGATTTCAGAAGGACGGCCAACAAGCACCGACATTATTTTTGTGTCAAAAAGATCTCTGTAAACAACGCTGTCATTTTCCATAAGGCCATTTTTCACAGCATAATTCAGCATGTTTTTCAGAATGTCTTCCAGTTCCTCAACTTTTGTTTCAGGGATTTTTTCGGCTTCTTTCATGGAAGGGAATCCATCCAGCTGAAAAAGTTCCAGAAGTCTGTTCTGGGTGTAGATAATATCGTCTTTTTCGATAAGGCCTGTGGTAAGACCATAGCCTGTAAGTCTGTTGATTTCATTAGCGATAGTCATACTATCAATTATACAATAAACTGTTATTCAGTAAAGTGCTAATTTAATATAGTAGAAATAAATCCTTGCAAATGATATACTTATGCAAAATTCCGTATAAATATGCAACTTTTTTGTATATTTATGCATATCAGTTTTAGGGGGCATTTATGGCAGCAAAAACAGGTAACACAAATCCAAGTACAAAAGTTTTAAACAAACTTGCAAAAGTAACAGAAAAAAATGACCCAATTAAACCTGAACTTTATTCAAAATATAATGTAAAACGCGGTCTCCGTTATGCAGACGGAACAGGTGTTCTTGTAGGACTTACACATATCGGTGACGTAGTTGGTTACGAAGCTGATGGTGATGAAATCATTCCTGTTCCAGGTCGCCTTGTTTACCGTGGATACAATGTTGAAGATATTATCAAGGATGCAGAAAAAAACAATCAGTTCGGATTTGAACAGGTAGTTTATCTTCTTCTTTTTGGACAGCTTCCAAATGCAAAGCAGCTTCAGGAGTTTACTCAGTACATGGGTGAATGTCGTGTGCTTCCTTCAAACTTTACAGAAGACATGATCATGAAAGCTCCATCAAAAGACATCATGAATAAAATTGCACGTGGTGTTCTTGCAAGTTATTCTTATGATGAAAATCCTGAAGACCGCAGCGTTCAGAATATTCTGCGCCAGTGTATTGAACTTACAGCACGCTTCTCAACTCTTGCTGCTTACGGTTATCAGGCAAAGCGCCGTTATTACGATGACACAAGTATGTTTATTCATAACCCGGTTCCAAATCTTTCAACTGCAGAAAACTTCCTGCGCCTGATCCGTCCTGATACAAAGTACACTAAGCTTGAAGCCGAAACTCTGGACCTGGCTCTTATTCTTCACGCAGAACATGGTGGTGGTAACAACTCTTCTCTTACAGTTCACGTTGTTTCTTCTGCCGATACAGATACATACTCTGCAATTGCAGCCGCTGTTGGTTCTCTTAAAGGACGCCGTCATGGTGGTGCTAACATCCGCGTTATGGAAATGATGGATGACATCAAGGCCAATGTAAAGAACTGGGCTGATGAAAACGAAGTAGCAGATTACCTCAGAAAGATTTCAAAGAAAGAAGCCTTTGACCACACAGGACTGATTTACGGTATGGGACACGCAGTTTACACAATCAGTGACCCTCGTGAAGTTCTGCTTAAAGCAAAAGCAAAACAGCTTGCAAAAGAAAAGGGTAAGGAATGGGTAAAAGAATTCAACCTGTATGATGCAGTTGAACGTCTTGCTCCTCAGATCATTGCCGAAGTTCACCACTCGAACAAACGCATCTGTGCCAACGTTGACCTTTACTCAGGCTTCGTTTACACAATGCTTGGTATTCCTCGTGAACTTTATACACCTATCTTCGCAATCTCACGTATTGCCGGTTGGTCTGCTCACCGCATCGAAGAAGTTGTTGCAGGTGGACGTATTTACCGTCCTGCTTACAAATGTGTTTCTGCGGAACGTAAGTTCGTTCCTCTGGAAGAACGTAAATAAACGGATAAAAGCTTGAATAGAATTGATAAACTTTTAGCCCATGAGGGGCTTGGTTCCCGAAAAGACATAAAGAAAATGCTCCGTTCCTGCGAAGTGATGGTGAACGGAACTCGTATTTTCGATGCCGGTTTTTTGATTGATGAAGAAAAAGATGTAATCACAATTGATGGAGATGAAATCAATCTTCGTGGTGAATGCTATCTGATGATGAATAAAATCGGCGGGGTAGTGTCTTCCAATAAAGACGGCGAGCACCGTACAGTTTTTGATCTTCTTGGTGATGAATACAGAACTCCTTACCTTGAAGATCATCTTCATCTTATTGGCCGCCTTGATATGGATACAGAAGGTCTGCTTCTTTTTACAACAGACGGCGAACTTACTCACAGACTTATTTCTCCAAAATCACATGTTTCTAAAACATATTTCGTAGGACTTGAAAAGGCTTTTTCCGATTCAGAAAAATCTGATGTAGAAGAAAAATTCCGAAAAGGAATCCATATTGAAGCTGAAGCCAGTGAAGAAGCCTGTGACTGTCTGCCTGCAGAAGTAAAATGGGCTACAGAAGATGAGATTAAGAAATATTGCGGAAACTCAAGCCAGAAACCGGAAGATATAAAACAGGCTGCGCTTCTTACAATTTATGAAGGAAAATACCATCAGGTAAAGCGTATGTTCGCAGCTGTTGGAAATCATGTTGATTATCTTAAGCGTGTTTCCATGGGAAGCCTGTTGCTTGATGAAGACTTGGAGTTGGGAAAGGTAAGGGAACTTACCGATTCTGATGTGGAGAAATTGGTTTAAAAAGTGAATTTATAGACAATTTTGCGAAAATTCATTATTTTTATAGTAAGCAAATTTTTATACGGCGGTTTAGGCCGCTGAATAGGAGATATAATTATGGCAGTTAAAGTTGCTATTAACGGTTTCGGCCGCATTGGTCGTTTGGCTTTCCGTCAGATGTTCGACGCTGAAGGATATGAAGTAGTTGCAATCAACGATCTTACAAGCCCAAAAATGCTTGCTCACCTTCTGAAGTATGATACAGCTCAGGGTGGATACGCAGGAAAATTCGGCGAAGGAAAACACACTGTAGAAGCTCACGACGGTGAAGGTGAAGATAACTACATCGTAGTAGATGGAAAGAAAATCGTTATCTACAAAATGCCTAACGCAGCTGACCTCCCATGGGGAAAAATCGGTGTAGACGTAGTTCTCGAATGTACAGGTTTCTACGTATCAAAAGAAAAGTCACAGGCTCACATCGATGCAGGTGCTAAAAAAGTTGTTATCTCAGCTCCAGCTGGAAACGACCTCCCAACAATCGTTTACAATGTAAACCACAAATCACTCAAGAAGGGAGACAACATCATCTCTGCTGCTTCTTGTACAACAAACTGTCTGGCTCCAATGGCTAAAGCTCTTAACGACTACGCTCCAATCCAGTCAGGTATCATGTCTACAATCCACGCTTACACTGGTGACCAGATGATCCTCGACGGTCCACAGCGCAAAGGTGACCTCCGCCGTTCACGCGCAGGTGCTCAGAACATCGTTCCTAACTCAACAGGTGCTGCTAAAGCTATCGGTCTCGTAATCCCAGAACTCAACGGAAAACTCATCGGTTCAGCTCAGCGTGTTCCAACACCTACAGGATCTACAACAATCCTCGTAGCTGTAGTTAAAGGAAAAGATGTAACAAAAGAAGGAATCAATGCTGCAATGAAAGCTGCTGCAACAGAATCATACGGATACTGTGAAGATGAAATCGTTTCATCTGACGTAATCGGAATGAGATTCGGTTCACTCTTCGATGCTACACAGACAATGGTTTCAAAAATCGACGATGACACATACCAGGTACAGGTTGTTTCATGGTACGACAATGAAAACTCATACACATCTCAGATGGTAAGAACAATCAAATATTTCGCAGAAAACTGCTAATTTAATTTGAGCTAATAAGAGGCACCTTCATCATGTAAGGTGCCTTTTTCTTTTAACAAAAGTATTTGATTGTTCTTTCGATTAAGACGCTCGGAAATCTTTCCCATACACTTTTAAAGTCTCTCCATACAATTCTTAAATCTCCCTTATGATATTATTTCCTCATGCATTTTCAAATCTCACCCATATATTTCTTAAATTTCTCATACATCTTTCAAATCTTCTCCAT
>JAKSTG010000036.1 GCA_024402695.1 Treponema sp.
GAATATAAGGCATCCAGAGCCTCAAGTCAATTTTTTTTGGGTTAAAACCGAAAAATTTACACCTTTCTGAAAATTCTCATTCTAGAATTCTCATTTCCCCGGTCTTATACTCAAAAACGTAAATGAGTTACAGGAGTTTTACGTTATGAAAAACAAAAAACTTACAGAAACAGCTCTCAAGAAGAAATCCTTCTGGGTTAGACTGCGCGAAGAAAAATATCTTCAGCTGATGGCAATACTGGGCGTTGCGTGGATGATCATTTTTAACTACATCCCTATGTACGGTATCCTTATTGCTTTCAAGAAAAACTTTAAGATCACAACTCCACTTTTCAGCTGGAAGTTCCTGGTTTCTCCATGGGCTTCTGCCGGTGGATTTCAGAACTTCATTACTTTCTTCAAGGACGAAGAATTCTGGAATGTTATGCTCAATACAGTGGGCATCAGCGTGCTGAAGCTGATTATCAACTTCCCGCTGCCAATCATTTTTGCCCTTCTTCTGAACGAAGTAAAAAATCAGAAGTTCAAAAAAGTGATTCAGACAATTTCTTACCTGCCACACTTCCTTTCGTGGGTAGTTCTTGGAGGAATCCTTACAACCTGGCTTGGTGAAACAGGGCTTCTTAATGAAATCCTGGTTAAGTTCGGAATCCTTGAAAAAGGAGTTACTTTCCTGGCTTATCCAAAATATTTCTGGCCTATCGTAATTCTTTCTGACCTTTGGAAGGAACTTGGATGGAGCGCCATTATCTATCTTGCTGCCATTTCCGGAATTGACCAGGAAATGTACGAAGCAGCCCGCGTTGACGGAGCTTCAAGATGGAGACAGATCTGGTCGATTACACTTCCTTCAATCGCAGGAACAATCACAATCATGTTCATTCTGCAGGTTGGTGGTCTGTTGAACTCAAACTTTGATCAGATTCTGGTTTTGAACAACCCTCTGAACAATCCAAGAAGTAACGTAATTGATATCTATACATATACAACAGCTATGCGCGGAATGAGATATTCCTTCTCTACTGCAATCGGTCTGTTCAAATCTGTAATCGGTTTCGGACTTCTGTTCTGTGCTAACCAGATTACAAAGAAACTGAACGATACATCACTGTTCTAATGAAGAGAGTAAAGGAGAAAATTATGACTAAGAAAAAAAGCAAATATACAGTTGGCGACTGGATGCTTACAATCCTGATGGTTCTGGTCTGCTTCATTGCCCTCTATCCGGTTTGGTATACAGTGGTGATTTCCCTGAACGATTCAGGTGACGCACTTCGCGGAGGAATCTACTGGTTCCCAAGAAAGTTCAGCCTGCAGAGTTACAGAACAGTATTTATGGATAAAACAATTATCCGTGCCTTTGCAGTAACAATTGCAAGAACCCTGATCGGAACTGTAACCAGCGTGTTCTTTACTTCTATGGTAGCTTTCGCTTTTTCCAAGAAGCACATTATGGGACACAAGTTTTACATGATTCTGGGAACAATCACAATGTTCTTCGGAGGCGGTCTGATCCCTTACTTCATCACACTGAAGAACCTGGGACTCTACGACAACTTCTGGGTATACATTATCCCTGGCCTGTTCAACTTCTATAACATGGTAATCTTCATGTCCTTTTTCCGCGAAATGCCGGCGGGACTTGAAGAGTCGGCAAAGCTTGATGGGGCAAATGATCTGAAAGTTTTTGTAAGAATCATTCTGCCACTTTCAATGCCGGTTCTTGCAACTATCGCTCTGTTCAACGGGGTATACCACTGGAACGATTACTTCATGGGCGTTATGTACATCAACAAAGCAGAACTGCAGCCGATCCAGACTTACCTGTATCGCGTTGTAGCAAGTGCTTCGGCTTCAAAGGCTGTAGTTGCAATGCCTGCCGGTATGACAGCAAACCAGGTTTCAAGTACATCAGTTCGTCTTGCAACCATGGTTGTAACAACACTTCCGATTGTGTGCGTTTATCCGTTCCTTCAGAAGTATTTCGTAAAGGGATTCATGATCGGATCTATCAAAGGTTAGTCAAGGTAATGGAAGAATCCAAAGGATTCTTTTGAAAAATAAACAAAGTAAATATATCATTAGGAGGATATATATGAAAAAATTTACTAAGGCAGTTCTGTCGATTGCATTCGCAGTTACAGCAGCAGCTACACTGGTTTCTTGCGGTGGCAAGGAAAAAAGCGGTTCCGGAACAAAAGCCGGAAATGATAAAGCACCTGGATGGACTCTGAATAAAGCAGATCCAATTAAACTTGACTGGTACATCAACTTCAGCTGGTTCGCACGCCACTGGGGAGATTCTCAGGTTTCTAAATACATTACAGAAAAAACAGGTGTTGATGTAAACTTCATCGTTCCAGCCGGAAACGAAGCTGAAAAACTCAATGCAATGATCGCCGGTGATGCGCTTCCAGATCTTATTACTCTTGGATGGTGGGAAGGACAGATTCCACAGATGATCGATGCAGGTCTTGTTGAACCTCTCGATGTTCTCGCAGAAAAATATGATCCTTACTTCTTTAAGGTTGCCGACCCTAACAAACTGGGATGGTACCGCCAGGCTGACGGACACGTATACGGATATCCTAACGCTTCTTTCACAGCTATGGACTATGAAAAATACAAGGGAAAACTTACATCTAACGAAACTTTCCTTGTTCGCAAAGATATGTACGAATCAATCGGAAGTCCAGATATGACAACTCCTGAAGGATTCCTGAATGCTATGCGCGCTGCAAAAGCAAAATATCCAACAGTAAACGGACAGCCACTTATTCCATTCGGAGCAAACGAATTCGGTGATACAGGATGTAACTCATTCGAAGGTTACCTGGCTCACTTCCTGGCAATCGCTCCAGAAAAAGACGGAAAATTTGTAAACGCTGACCTTGGTCTTACAGACAATGAAGATTACCTGAACTGGATGCGCATGTTCCGCCAGGCTCACGAAGAAGGACTTATCGCAACTGACATGTTCGTAGACAAACGTTCGCAGATCGAAGAAAAAGCTGCTCAGGGACGTTACTTCTGTATGCTTTACCAGAACTGGGACATGCAGGCTGCACAGAACGCTCTGTATGCAAACGATCCAAACTCAATTTACATCGCTGTTGAAGGTCCTAAGAACTCTCGCGGTGATGACCACACTCTCGCTGGTGGCGGTATCGCAGGTTGGACAGTTACACTGGTTTCTAAAAACTGTAAAGACAAAGCACGTGCAATGCAGTTCATTACATACCTGATTTCTGAAGAAGGTCTTATGGATACAAACTTCGGTATCAAAGATGTAACATACACAATCAACAAAGACGGTATTCCAGAACTTACACCAGAAGTTAAAGCTCTTGATATGAACGACAAGAACAAGCAGGAAACAGAAATTGGTGTACAGTACACATACTGGATGTTCATGGATACAGCATGGCAGGCACAGTGGGGTGTTGAATATGCTCCATCACTTGGACAGCCACAGCTCTGGACACGTCCTTATGTTAAGTCATTCGCTGCATACGATGGACTTACACTTCCTGTTGGATCTGACGAACAGCTGATTTACGAAGAAGTTGAACGCCGCTGGGGTAAAGTTCTTCCACAGCTGATCCGTGCCGAAAGCGAAGCTGAATTCAACAAAATCGTTGCTGACTTCAACAAGTTCAAGGCAGACAAAGGTGTAGATAAAGTTATTGATGCTCAGACAAAACTTATGGACATCAATAAAGCAAAACTCGGTATGAAATAATCCAGTTCTTTCCTAAACAAAGAACATATCTCCTGTCACAGGATGTTCCCAAAATATTCTTTGGGGACATCCTTTTCTGTGTTAAAATAGAATAAGATGAAATTTTCCAGACGCGTTGTATTGGTATATTCCCTGATTGTTCTCGTTCCACTTGTTTTTCTTCTTTTGGTCATTACAAGACTGAATGGAAAGGAAGAGTACAATATTCTTTATGAAGACTGCGAAAAGCAGTGCCTTCTGAACTCGGAACATATTTCTTCTGTAGGCGAATCTTTTGAGCTTATAAAGAAAATGGTGGATGCCAATTCAAAGCTTCTTCTTTATCTGGTTCTTCCGGAAGCAAGTTCCGAAGATTATGTCATTGATACAGTCGTTTCAGAGAGTTCAGTTATTGAACAGCTCCTTTCGGTTATGCCGAATATTTATGCGGTCCGCTTTTTTACAAACAATCCTTCAATTCCAGAACGCTGGCCGGTTTTTATAAATGTAAATAGAACCGATGTAGCATCCCTTAAGTCTTTTGAATTCGATTATGTTGCCGATTACATGGGAAATCAAGAATCTCTTATGGCACCTTCCTTTGTGGCTACAAGACCCGTTACTTATAACGCCCGCGAAGCAGGCTATCTCCAGGTGGCTGTTAAAATGGAAGAAGCATTTCCTTTCCTTTTCAAGAAACCGGATCGTTTTCAGAATGATTATATTCTCTCGAAAAATGATGATGGAGAATGGAATCCTGTAGAGAACGCAAAAATAGTTTCATATCACGGACAGATTCCCGAAGTAGTTCTTGAAAAAATCAGAAACACAAAAAAAGTTGATTCTGAAATTGATGTTCGTTCTGGAAGCTTTTCTTTCAGAAAAAAAGGACAGCGCATTTTTGTAACCTGGAATGAAATTCCAAAAATGAATCTGATTTCAATTCATACTTGTTCCACAGAAATCATTAACAGAAACATCAGGCATCTTGTAGAAATTATGTTCCTGGTGATTCTTTTTTCTCTGGCACTTTTTTATTCGCTCATTCATTTTGCTTCCCACCGTCTTATGTCGGGAGTCTTTTCTGTAATGGAAGGAATGAAGAAAGTTAAGAACGGAGATTTTTCTGTTCGCATTCCGGTTACCGCAAAAGATGAAGTTGGAGAAACTCAGGCGGTTTTCAATTCCATGACGGAACAGCTCACATCACAGATCGAACAGATTAAAAATGAACAGAGTCTTATTGCCGACACCGAAATGAAGGCAATGCAGAATCAGATCAATGCACACTTCCTTTATAATGTTCTCGAAACAATCCGCATGCAGGCAGAACTTGCAGACCAGGATGATATTTCAGAAAGTATTACTGTTCTTGGAAAGATGATGCGCTATTGCCTCCGCTGGCGCATACATAGGGTTACTCTGGAACAGGAAGTAGAGTATGTACGCAGTTACGTTTACATTCTGAATATCAGAAATGATTATGTCATTTCTCTTCAGGTTGAAATTCCTGAGGAATTCGCTTCGGTGGAAATTCCAAAAATGATTCTTCAGCCTCTTATTGAAAATGCTTTTACCCATGCTATAGAACCGATGGGACAGGATGCAGTGGTTCGTATCACAGCAGAGAAAAAAGGGGATTGCCTTGAACTTTCAGTTCAGGATTTTGGTCCTGGAATGGATGAAGAGACTCTCGAAAAAATTAACAATTACCTTGCAGACGATACTTATGAACGGGATTCGAAAGGAAGTATCGGGCTTAAAAATATTCAGCAGCGCCTTACAATGTTTTACGGGGCCGGTTACCGCGTAAAGATCCGAAGTGAAAAAGGGAAAGGTACAATTATCACCGTTCCTATTCCGGGGGTTAAATGATTACTGTTATTATTGCAGATGATGAAAAACTTATTCGTGCAGGCATTAAGAAAATTCTTGCAGAAAATATCCAGATTCCGTTGAATATTCTGGAAGCAAAAAACGGTGCAGAAGCGCTGGAACTCTGCAAGACAGAAAAGCCTGATGTTCTTATTACAGATATCCGCATGCCTGTAATGGACGGCGTTGAACTTATGAAACAGGTTTCAGCGCTGGATGAAAATCCTGCCATCATAGTCCTTTCAGGCTTTGACGATTTCTCTTATGCAAAGGCTGCCATTCAAAGCGGAGCACTTTCCTATATCTTAAAACCGGTAGATAAAAAAGAACTGGTTTCGGCAGTTTCAGAAGCCATTGAAAATTCCTGCCGTGCAGAACAGGAAAAAAATGAACAGAACCTGAAGGTTATTGCAGCGGAAGGAAGAATCGGAAGTGAAAATTCTTTTGATACTGACAGCTTTCCAAATGGTTATTATGTTCTTTCTGTTTCAGGCCAGAACAGTCTTTCTTTTATTGAAAAGATTCTTAAAACAGTAAAATATTACGTTCTTGAAAAGAAAAAAGATTTTTCGTTCCTTGTGATTCCTAAAGAAGCTCTCTTTCTTATAACTGAAGATGTTGAGTCTGTTCCTGGTGTAATAGGCGTAAGTAATCCGGAGAAAAGTCTTTCAAA
Source organism: Treponema sp. (assembly GCA_024402695.1). Classification (GTDB taxonomy): domain Bacteria; phylum Spirochaetota; class Spirochaetia; order Treponematales; family Treponemataceae; genus Treponema_D. The sequence continues at coordinate 6,270 of JAKSTG010000036.1, forward strand.
TCTTAAGGTTTCAAGGCGTCAGTCTGTATGTGCATTCCTACAGTCTTTCTTTGAAAAGGAAGAGGGTAAAAAGAAAAAAGTTTTCCATTACAAAGAACAGGAAAACGATTATTCAAGAATTGATTCGGAATACGAAAAACTTACAGGTCGTCTGGAAATTTCGGAACCATCAGATATTCAGAAATCCCTGACAAAACTTTTTGTCTTTGATCAGTCATTGGAAAAGGCTTCGGAAGAACTTTACTATCTTTATTCAAAAATCATTTCTGACCTTTTTAAGCGATTCCCGGCTTACACAGAAAAGGACCTTTATCTGAACATGAAGTCCATAATGATCGAAAGACTTTGGCTTTTGAAAGATCTGGAAGAATGGAAAGTCTATGTCCGCGATTACTGTATTTATCTTTCGGCACTTCTTTCCCGTGGAATTGTAGAACATCCTTTTATTGAGGAAGCTCTGGAATACATCAGCAAGAATTACACAAAAAACATAAACATGGCCATTGTGGCAAATCATGTTTCGGTGAATTACACCTGGTTCTCGGAAAAGTTCAAGGAACATACCGGCGTGAATTTCAACGAGTACCTTAAAAATCTCCGCATTGAAGAAGCAAAGCGACTTCTGGAAAAAGACTGCTACAAAGTATACGAAGTGGCGGAACGTTCCGGCTTCGGAGATGTAAAATACTTCATGAAGACCTTCAGGGAAATTACCGGAAAGACTCCGACTGAGTGGAAAAATACTAGTATTTCACTATAATTAAAATATGAAATGTTTTACTAAAATCTTAGCAATCTCATCACTTTCAGTGTTTTTATTCGGGTGCGGAAGCACATCAAAAAAGGCAGAACCTGCAAAAGAAGTTCCTCCTGAGTATCCTCCTCTTTATGAACTGGCAGAAGCCAAAGGTTTCAAAATAGGAACTTGTATGAGTCCTGAAAATCTTCAGAACGGAAATTTTCAGAACATGGTAATTGATAATTTCAATTCTGTCACAGCAACCAATGAAATGAAACTTTATTCTCTTTTGGACTGGGGAGTTCGCAGCAAGGACGGAATGCCTGCTTTCAAATGGACAAACTGTGACCGTCTTCTTCAGTTCTGTCAGGCAAAGAATATTAAAGTTCGCGGCCATGTTCTTGTTTGGGATGCTTACATGACAGAATGGTATTTCTATGAAGATTACCGCAACAAGACTTTTGCCGATGCCGAAACAATGAAGGCACGCATGAAGTATTCAATTGAAGAAGTTATCAGACACTGTGAAGAAAAATATCCTGGAGTTGTTTACTGTTGGGATGTTGTAAATGAAGCGGTTGCCGATGGACCTGGCGAAGCCGCATCAGGGGACAAAGCACGCATCCGCAAAAGCCGCGGCGGTGCAAAGAACCTTTACTATGAAACAATGGGCCGTGACTATGTAAAATGGGCTTTCAAATATGCTCACGATTTTGTTCAGGAACAGGGTTACGACATCAAACTTTTCTATAATGATTACAATAACTTCTATGCCGACAAACGTAACTGTATCATCAACCTGGTTCAGGAAATTAACTCTCAGGATGATGTAATCAACCCTACAGGCGAAAAACTCTGTGACGGAATCGGTATGCAGGGATACGTTGGTGGATACGGTTCACAGAACGGCTGTATGAATATCGGCGATATTTATGCAATTAAAGAAACAATCGAAAAATATGCATCTCTTGGTTACGAAGTTCAGATTACAGAAATGGCTCTTAGAAACTATGACAACGGAGAATATGCAAAAAAACAGCACGCCGAGTTCTACGGAAAAATGGCAAATATGCTGGCACATATAAATGAAACTGCCAACGGCAAATTTACCTGTTGGGCAATCTGGGGAATTCTTGATAATCCGAGTCTTCCTGTAACAGATTACAGCTACAAAATGAATGGACCATTCTGTGGAATGTTCCAGTGGAACTGTAAACCAAAGCAGGAGTTCTACAACACCTGCGAAGCTTTTTCTAAATAGAGCTGTTTAAGCCAGTAAAAAAAAAGAGCGATGGTTTTATGGACCATCGCTTTTTTTTTAGAAACAATTTTTAAGATCCGGCTTTACATCTTTTTTGTAAAGATATTTCAGCGGATGAATGTTGAAGGCGTTAGGATACCAGCCGCCAATTTCATCAGTGTTGATTACTGTCATGGAAACCGGATGAGTCATTGGAATGACAATTCCGTTGTCTAAAAGAATTTTTTCGGCTTCGGCAAGAAGTTCATATCTTTTAGTTCCGCTTACGCCTGAAGCTTCATCAATGAGTCTGTCAAAGTCGCAGTTTTTCCAGCCGCTTACATTCAGAGTTGAGTCTCCGCGGAAAAGTTCCAGGAAGGCCAGCGGGTCTGCGAAGTCTCCGATCCAGTTGTAGGAAACAATGTCGGCATCGCAGTATTTTACATAATCAAGATATTCTCTGAAAGGAATAAAAGTGATTATAGGTTCTACTCCCAAAGGAGTCAGGGCTTCGTAAATGGCAATCTGGTCTTCTTCTCTGAGAGTTCCTTCCGAAAGGTCCAGATACAGCGGGATTTTTTCTTCAGAATCGATTCCGTAAGAGTTTCTTGCATCCATCATAAGAAGTTTTGCTTCTTGTGCATCGGTATAAGAAAAACCTTCAACTTCAGGATATCCGTTCAGAGGATAAACAAAGGTTGGGGCAGGAACATAAGACTTGCTGCGCAGTTTGTCCCAAGGCATGGCTTCCAGAAGGGCAAGACGGAATTCAGGAAGGTTCCAGACTCCGCTTGTTCTGCTTTCTTCAGGTTTTGCAGAAGCATCTTTAAAGAACATGTATTCTGTTCCAAACTCTGCATTGATTTTTACATCTTCCTGGCGCAGAACTTTTCTTGAATCTACATCGTAGGAAGAAATCCATTCAGCGAATCCGGTGTTGTAAAAGTGAACATTTTCCTCTGCGCCAAGAGACTGGAAGAAACAAATCATTTTAAGAATAACGTTCTGAGAATCCCAGTAGAATTCATTTTTCTCAAGAATAACCTGTTTGTCTTTCATGTCGCTGATTGCATAAGCGCCGGAGAAAACTGTTGGGTTTCTGTGTGTAACAGCAAAAGCTGAGTGGCACAGAAGACTTGGCAGGTAACTTGCCGGTTTTGTAAGTCTGATTGAAAGTGTAAAAGGTGAAACGGCTGTAATGCCTATGTCTTCGGCAGATCCCTGTCCTTTACGGAAAGCTTCCGCACCGGAAATAATATCCAGCATTGAAGAGTAAGGTGCATCAGGAGTTTCCATAAGTTCGATCCATGAACGGCGAACATCTTCTGCCGTAATGGTTGAGCCGTCAGAGAAACGAGCATTTGTTCTCAGATAAAAAGTCCAGCGTTTTTTGTCGCGGGAGATTTTATATTTTTCACAGATAGCCGGAGTAGGGTCCAGAGAACTAGGATCATAAGCGAAAAGGCCTTCGTAGATACCAGACAGAAGCTGTGCGTCTGAGACATAAGTTGCCGTCTTAGGATTCAGGTCATGAGGCTGAGCCGGTTCAATTACAGTCATTACATATTTGCTGGCTGCAAGAAGATTGTCAGAAAGTTCTCCCGGGTCATTTACATAAACCATGTCTTCCTGAATAAGAAGATCTTCAACTTCGTCTTCATCATCCAGATATCTCTGTGCGAATACAGGCGAAATCATAAGGCCGGCAAGCAGAAGGCCTGCCGTAATTTTTTTAGATAATACCATCGTTTATTCCCAGTCTTTTCATTTGTTCTGCTTCTTCAACAACAGCCTGATATTCACCGCGTTTTTTGTTGCAGTTGATGATTGTATTTTTCATTGTGTCCAGATCGATTTTGATTCCCTTTACACGGGCGCGGGCCTGTGAAGGAGTATTGCTCTTGAAGTATTCGTCCAGGGCGAAGAGTGTAGTGTAAAGATTCTGATTTTCAGAAATCTGTTTTCCAAGGAATGCAATTACCTGGTCTTCTTTGGCAGAATCAATTTTCGAGAATTCAGGTCCACGTGAACCGATTCCTGTGTAGATGCGAGTCTTCTTTGTAATGTCTTCAATCAGTTCATTTACTTTAACTTCTTTAGTAACTTTGTGGTTTGTTACAGGATCCACAGTAACAATTTTGATTACAGTGTCTTTCTGTGGAATTCCAAAAGCCTTTTTGAAAAGAGCAGCCAGTTTTCCGAAGAAAGAAGTTGGACCCGACTGGATAAGGGCAAAGTTGTCGGTAATTTTTTCTGTCAGAGCATGATATGTAGGTGGCAGGGCACCAAGAACCATTACTGCATTCATAAGAATTGCGTGAGTATCAACGGTCTTCTTTACTACTTTTTTATTTGTATCTTTTATTGTAAGTCTGTTAAGAACTTCAGCTCTGATTCTTTCTTTGTCAGGATTTGTGTCTTCAGCAATAATTTCGTTAATCAGCTCTGTGTAGAACGGAGTCTTCTTTCCCATTGTTTCGGCAAAGAGTTTTTTAATTTCTGCCAGTTCTGCGTCTGATGATTCATAAGCCTTCAATTTGTTGAAGGAAGGATGTTCCTGAAGGTTTTTGCGCACAGAAGCCTTGTAGATTTCACGCTGGAAACGAATCAACTGGTTCAGCATCTTGTTGATGTCGCTGATTGTAGAGGAACATTTTGCAAGAGAGTCATTGAGCATACTCTGAACAAGGGCTGGTGCGTTTGTTCTTCCTTCGCTGATCATAAGTGCCAGTGTTCTTGTGTTTGGTTTTGTACTGTTTGATGTAAGTTCGTCCCAGTTGAAACAGGCGTTCAGTTCCTGCAGTTTCTTGATCTTTGAAAGATTTATTGTTTCTACAGAAAATCTGGTGTAAGTGCAGACAAAGTCCAGCATTGTGAAATAATCAGAAAAACGAGTTCCCATGATCATTGTTTTTTCTGTTTCATTAAAGGCGCTGGAATCTGGTGCCTGAATTTCTGAAATCTTTTTGTCAAAGCGGTATGGGTCTTCGTTTATGATTCTTTTTTCAATAAGGAATTCGTAGATGTTTTTTACACAGGCGTGAAGCAGTCGATAAAGATCCAGCATACGTGGGAATTCAGTCCCATTGTACCATTCTGTTTTCTGAGCAATCAGCTTCTGAAGCTGAGATGAAAAGTCTAATGTTTCTTCCATTTTTTGTTTTCCTGATTATATTGAGACTTTAAGTCCTGCTGATAATATCATACCATTCAGACCTTCTCGTGCAAAGATTGAGCCTACCGGAAGGTAGAAGTTGAAAAATGGTCCGAATTTCGAAGTAGAAGTGAGCGGAACCATCCATGAAACACCGCCTGAAAGATAGAAGAACCTTGCCTTTGACCAGAAATATTGGTTTATGGCAGTAACATCATCTGATTCAGTTGCTCCGTTGGAAAGCCATCCGAAACGGCAAAGCATTGCGGCGCCGGCATTGAAACGGAGTTTGGTGTTCTTTATATCAAGTGTGAAGGCGGCGGGAACATCCAGAAGAAATGAAAGGGTAGTTGCGGTACGGTTTTCAATTTCTGCAGGAAGGGCTCTGCCGTCATGCCACAGGTAATAGGAGGAGTAAAAGTTCAGGGACGGTTCAATGGCAAGGAATCCTTCATTTGGCCATACGAATCCTATTCCCGGAGAAAATACAACAGGAGAAGGGGCACTGTATTCTTTGTCGCCGTTACTCAGATACATGGTTGTGGGAAACTTGAAGGTAAAGTCCAGGGTACGGGCAAAGAGGAAGTTGATGGAAAAAATCAGTAACAGTGCAAAGACAATTTTTTTCATACGCTAACTCTGAATTGATTTATATAAGGTTGCATCCAGATCAACTTTGATAAAGCCGCTTCTGGAAGTCATGTAAAAATCACTTTCTTCCCAGGCTGCGTAAAGTGTGGAGCCTGAAATAATGAAACTAGTGTAATTAAATCCGTAAGGAAGACGTGGAAGTCTGAGTGCAACGGCTTTTCCTCCGCGAAGGATACGTCTGCCGTCCAGAGCGCCTTCCACATAAAGGGTGCCGTCCTGGAACATGATTCCGCTCCAGGATTCAGAAACTACTCCGTAAGCCATAAGAGCTTCTTCGTTTTCTTTTGAAACATTGGAATAGTGGCGTGGAGAAGTTCCACCTGCTGTAAGAATTGTCAGGTTGAAAGGAACTTTCGAAGCCATTCCGTTCAGCAGTTTTTTGATGCGATCAGGAGCTCTTGTAAAAGGAAGAGGCACTTTTTCGCTGCGGAATGTATCTGCATCGCTTTCAGAAATGGTGATGTTTTCGGAAGCTACGGCAGGACTCTGATTTAACAGAGGAATGTTTGAAGTCCATTTTATGTAAGAGAATTCAGTCTTTGAGTTTTCTTCGCTTTTTATGCAGCAGAACCAGGTGCGTCCGTCCCAGATGAAATCGGTTACTTCACAGGCTTTGTTGTCTGTAAGGTTGTCGCAGTTTACAAGAGGGTAGGAAATCTTTGAAGAAGGATCAAACTGCACAAGGAAAGGATGCTGATTGTCCTGAAGGTTGTTGTTAAAGAACGTACTTTTGTAAAGGGAATAAATTGGAGTTCCGTTTACAAAAACCAGGTTTCCGGCAGTTCTTTCTGCAAAAAGGGTAGTGTCTCTGTTCAGTTCCATTGAAGAGCCTTTCATGGACATGATTCCAAGGCGGTTAACAATCATAAAGGCTTCCTGGGTTTTTCCGTCTTCGTTGCTGGAAGCAGAACTTGAAGAAATTCTGATTGCTTCTGTCCATGGCTTTGCAGGTACTGAAGGTGCAGCCTGAGGAATGGTTACCTGACTGTAACCTGTCTGTGAGAAGGCATACCACTGATGAGGCTTGTTTATTTTGTCTCCGGCGTCAGAAATTTCTATGATTTCGCTGCCGGATGTTTTCTGCTTGTTCTTACAGGAAACAAAAAGTGTGAGTACACACAGAATAGTTAAAATACACTGAATTCGTTTTTGCATAGACTGTCTCTATCCATTTTTTTCGGCATAAAGACAGTGGTTTCTGAGATATTTTTTGAATCCTCCGAATTTATTATAAGCAGCCTGTCGCCTTCAATAAAAAAGGAATTTTCTCCCGGGAAATAGCAGGGAATTTCGTCTTTTTCTATTATACGAAGGTTTTCAGGGATATATGGGGAAAGAAACAGGGGTGATTCTGTATTGAATGCAGCCGTTTCCAGGGTACAGGTTGGAGAGAGCTTGATTTTTTGCAGGGAAAAGTCTTTTCCCGTTATAGAACGGACCGTTTTCCGGAAATCCAGGTGCCAGGGATTGTAAAAACTGTCTTCGGTGGAGGAAAGTCTTGAGATTTCAGAAGAAAAGCGTCTCCAGTTGAAGTGAGAAAGGTAATCGCCGGTTTTTACCGGGTCCTGACCGTTTTCACTGCCGTTAGTAAAAGTTTTCCGGACAATTTCTGCCGAAAAGCCGTCTTCCCAGGTAAGCTGGAGGCTGTCGCCTTTGCACAGCTGGGGATACAGAGTGCCTGCGGGCATGAAAAACATTGTTTCAAAGGAACGGTCTGATGAAAGGGTAACGGGACGGGCGGAAAAGCCTAAGAAATCATCTTTTCGGACTTCCAGACTAAAAGTCAGAGGAGACGGGGGTTCTTCTGTAACAGGAATGAACCTGGTTTCTTGCCCATATTTCCCGTAAAAAGAAAAATGCCAGCCTGAGAGGGGTGGATATTCCACACCCTCTGCGGGCGGCCAGGTCGGCATAAGGATTTTGACCTGTTCTGTCCGGGAAAAACTTTCCTGAAAGAAACATGACTGAAAGAGAATCTGTACAAAGAGAGAAAAAGCGATGAGTTTTTTGCCCACGTCTATAGTATTTGTTTTATTTTACAAAAGAGGCAAAAACTCACGAAAAAAGAAGAAATTATTTGTATTTTTTGATTTCAGCCTGGCAAAGACTGTCGCAGATCTCGTTGTATTTGATTCCTGCGTGGCCTTTTACCCAGTTCCAGCTGACGTTCATTGAAAGATTCAGCTCGTCCAGCATCATCCACAGGTCCTGGTTCTTCACAGGATCTTTTCCTGCAGTTTTCCAGCCTTTGGCTTTCCATCCTTTGATCCAGGTTGTAATGCCGTTTTTAACATACTGGCTGTCTATATTTACTTTTACGGGGCGTCCCGCAAATTGTGGTGTGTTTTTGATTACCGAAAGGGCTGCAATAGCGGCAGAAAGTTCCATACGGTTGTTTGTTGTGCAGGCATCTCCGCCTGAAAGCTGTTTTTCCTGTCCGTCAGCAATAACAACAATTCCCCATCCTCCAGGCCCTGGGTTTCCTGAGCATCCGCCGTCTGTGTAAACAATGATTTCGTTATCCATAATAGTAATTATACTGTCTGGCTAGGAAAAAATCCTTAATTCGAAACAGATTATTTTATTATTATGTGGATAATAGAAAAAATTATGTTATAATAGCCATAAAGTAAAAAAGTAATTGATTATTACAAAAGGTGTAATATTTGGACAATTTGGACTCTATTGTGTACGTAATCGATAACGATTACAGGATTGTGAGCTACAACCCAAAAATGTCCGTTTGTTTTCCGGAACTGAAGAAAGGGGACTTCTGTTATAAGGTTTTCAACGGTGAAGAAGCTTCGTCTCCATGCAAAGGCTGCCCTGTCAGCGGTGGTAATGCGTCTTCATTCTGCGTTTTCAGTAAAAAACTCAATACATTCCTTTCAGCAAATCACGCTCGCCTCGAACTTCCGGAAATAGGTTTAATGAACCTTATTACATGCCGCCAGATTCCTGATACAGAAAGAAGCCTCATGGATCGCATGAGATTCCTTCCGGCCTGCGACTATTTCCTTGAAATCAACCTGACTCAGAACAAGTATCGTTATCTTCACAGAGAAGAAGCTTCTTTTGCAGTTGATTATAACGTTGAATCTTTTGACAATCTTATTTCCCGTCTGGAAAAAACTTCGATAAATCCTAATGACCTGCAGAATTTCCGTAACTTCTGGGATCTTAAATTGCTTCCTTTAAAGATGGCAGAAACAACAGTGCCTCTCACAAATACATACCGTGAGAAAAATGCTGTTGGTTCCTGGGACGAAGTAACGGTAACCCTTATTCCTGAAGTTTACGCCGGTACAGACGACCAGATTGTTCTTGCAATTTTCAAGATCAAGAATGCCGCACAGGATGTCCGCAAACTGAATGCTTCCGAAGAAATTGATTCTTTTTCGGGGCTTTTTACCCGCAGAGGTTTCGTTCTCCATGCAGAAGAATACCTTACGGAACGACAGGGAGCGGAAGTCTGTGTTATTGCAATGGATGTGGAACACTTCCGTCTGTTCAACAAGTGGTACGGTCGTCCTGAAGGCGACAAGCTTCTGAAGCGCATTTCCATTTTCCTTCTGGAAATGGACCGAATGTTCGACACAGTTTCAGGTTATGCGGGAGCAGATAACTTCTATATTATCATGGATAATCAGCCCGTTGTGATTGATTATCTCCTGAAAGGTATTTCCGATATCCTTGCAAAGTTTGACGGAATTGAAGGATTCCGCATGGCTTTTGGTGCCTCAATCGTGGATGCCGAAAAACCGGATATCCGTGATTCCATGGACGCCGCCACAACCGCCTGTGAAAGAATTCTTGGAAACTATAAGGAACACATTTGCTGGTTCTCCAAGGAAATGCTTACAGACATTGAGCATGAACTTCAGATCGCACCTGAAGTTGAACGCGCCCTGGCAGAAAAAGAATTTACTTTCTATCTGCAGCCAAAGTATTCGGTTTCAGATAAAAAGATTGTAGGGTCGGAAGCACTGGTCCGCTGGCTTCACAAAAAGCGCGGTCTGATCCCGCCTGCAGAATTTATCCCGATTATCGAAAAGAACGGTCTTGTAACCCGTGTCGATATGTATATCTGGGAAATGGTTTGTGCCACAATTAAAAAATGGATGGATGACGGGCTTGATATAGCTCCGGTTTCTGTAAACGTTTCCCGCATTGATATCGATTCGGTAGACGTTCCTGAATTTTTTGAAAATCTGGTAACAAAATATCAGATCAACAGAAAGTTCCTGGAAATCGAAATCACAGAAAGTGCCTTTGTCGAAGACACTCGTGCTCTGAAACATGTTGTTCAAAAACTCAGAACTTCAGGATTCACAGTTCTCATTGATGATTTCGGAAGCGGTTATTCTTCATTGAATATGCTAAAAGATGTTCAGGCAGACGTGCTTAAGATGGATATTAAGTTCTTTGATCTGAACAACACAAACTATGAAAAAGGCGTTGATATTATCGAAAGCGTTTTGAATATGTCGCGAAAAATGAAACTTTCAGTTATTGCTGAAGGGGTAGAAACAGAAGATCAGATTCAGGTTATCAAGAATATTGGTCTGAATTACGTTCAGGGATTCTATTATTACAAACCGATGTCCGTGGACGAATATGAAAAAATGCTAAAAGGCGAAAGCTTAAAATAAAAAAAGAATCAGGAAAAAAATCCTGATCGGAGGTTTTTATGAAAAAAAATTTAGGACGTGCAGTATCTGCACTTATGGGACTGGGACTGCTGTTTGCAGTAACATCTTGTGCCGGTGGAGACAACAAAGTAACTCCTTCTACACCAAAAGTAGACGCTGTTGCTGCTGCAAGCCTGGAAAAATCAGGTGCTACAGTTGATGTTGAATCAGAAGCTCAGCTTGTAGAAGTTATGGCTGCTCTGGCAGAAGAATTTGGTGCAGACAAAAAGATGATTCCAGTTGCAAACATTGTAAAATCAGTTGTTAACGCTTCATACGGTTATGATGATGACATGGACATGGGCGATTACGACGATGATTTCAGCTGGGATAATGGTTGGGATGATAGTTATGACAATGGCGAAGCTATGGAATCTACAAACATTCTGTCTGTGCTGGGCTTTGATGACTTTGCAGATGAATTTGAAAAATTCCTGAAAAAAACAACTGAATTTCCAGAAGACAAACTTGAAACAAGTGCAGAAATGTCTTATGACAAAACAGCTGATCTGAATGAACTTTTTGCAGAAGCAGAAGATATGGTTGAAGGAAACGGAAAAGTATCATTGAAAGCTGATCTTTCTGGTTCAGGAAAAATCACTTATTCAACAAGCTCTATGACTGTTAAACAGACTCAGTCACTCTCTGGATCAGTTAGCGCAGCAGCTGAAATGAATGTAAAACCTCTCATCGAATCTGGATTAAAAGATGTGAAGGCAGCAGCTGCCGGAGCTCTTACACTTGCAGGTGTTTCAGTTACACAGAAGACTGTTGTCACAGAAGATGATTACAAAACATCAGCAAGCGGTTCAGGAAAAATTTATCTTACTGCAGCTGCTTCAACTGGTGCTTCAGTTTGTACAGAAGAAGGTTTAGGTGGAAAGATTCTTATTTCTGCTGACGGCCTTGTATCAACAAGCGTTTCTGATCTCGTAAAAATTGCAAATGATGCTATGTCATCAATTGAAAATAATCCTTATGCAGAATATAGTGGACTTGATTTTGAAGACTTCATGGAAGCTCTTAAACTGACAGTTAAGGTTACTGTAAAAGCTTACAACGATGATGGAAAAGAAACATTCAGCAAAACTTACAACAGCATCGAAGAACTGGCAGCTCTTTTCCCAGTAGAAATGTAATTAGTTTTCTGAAAGGAATCTGATAGTAAGGCAGGCGACGGCCGATTTTCGAATCGGCCGTTTTTATTTTAAATTCTGTAATACGGTGTAATTTATAGTAAGGTTTTAAAGGGATTTCTGCATTTCTGCAAAAATCCCTGTGATATAAATCAGATTACGCCTTTTGTACTTGGGATAGCGCCGTTACGACGTGCATCAATTTCTGTTGCGGCGCGCATTGCACGGGCGCAGGCTTTGAAGATGGCTTCCATTTTGTGGTGGTCGCTTCTTCCGCGGATAACGTCAATGTGAAGGTTACAGCCGGCTCCGTTTACAAATCCCTGCCAGAAATCTTCGTTGCAGTCTGTCATGAAGCTGGCTTCTTTTCCATCCTGTCCAATAGAAACAAGAGGAATTCCAGTAAGCTGTGAATTGCAAACCAGGAAAGGACGTCCGCCAAAATCAACTGCGGCCTGAGCCAGAGTTTCATCCATAGGGTAAATAAAGAATCCTGAACGATAAATGCCGGCACAGTTCCCAAGAGCTTTAGCAAATGCCATTCCAAGAGTGATTCCTGTATCTTCTATTAAATGATGCTGGTCTACTTCCAGGTCGCCTTTAAGTTCTCCGCTTAAGTCAAACATTCCGTGTTTGCAGAATGCCTGAAGCATGTGGTCAAAGAATCCAATAGGATTTTTTACATCACACTTTCCACTTCCATCAAGATTCAGGGTAAGTGTAATCTGAGTTTCTTTTGTGTTTCTTTCAACAGTTGCAGTTCTTGCCATTTTTAACTCCGTATTTTCATTTTAGCATTATTCGAACCAGTTTTCCACATGAAGCGGGAACTCGCTGCAGATAGGTTCAAAGTCTTTTACATTGCGTGTAACAAGAACCAGGTTGTTTGCCAGGGCCGTGGCGGCTATCTGGGCGTCTACAATCGGGACAGGAGTACCTTTGTTTTTCATTCTAACAAAGATGGCAGCCTGAAGTGATGCACAATGTTCATCATATGGAAGAATAGTGAAATGAGTCTGAATATAATCCAGGTATTCTGTAGAAAGAACTTTCTTTTTCTTTCCTTCTGGCAAGATTCCGATTCCTCTGAGTGTTTCATACCAGACTGATGCGCTGATTGCAGAGAACATTCCCCGGGCATCAAGTTCTGTCAGGAGTTTTTCAGAAGGAAGGGGTTTGGTAAGTTCAGAAATAATATTTGTATCCAATAAATAAATTCTTTTTACAGCCATGAATCACTCCTATCATCAAATTCTTTTCTGTCTTCCTGATGCTGTTTTTCAAGGATATCAGCAAATTCATTATCCAGAATATCTTTGTTCTTCAGCCTCCATTTCCTTACCTCATCAACAAAGCTTGGTCTGTGCATTTCCTGATATTCATCATTGAGCTCGTTGAACATTTTAAGACTGATGATGACGGCGGTTGTGGTTCCGTGTTTTGTAATTTCAACAACTTCTCCGTTTTCTGCCATGGTTACGTATTCGCTGAACCGGGCTTTAATGTCATAAAGTGGTGCTGTCATTGCTGCCTCCTTTTTGTGAGAATATAGTTATCATGTGACTATATAATATGGTTATATGATGGTCATGTCAAATTTTTCTGGGGTTTTTAAGGGGATAAGCAATTTATTGCGTTCCCCTTAGGAGAGGGGGTAGCGGAAAATGAAAAGGACGGTCATTTCTGACCGTCCTTTTTAGTTGAAGCGAGGGGGAGACTTCCCCCCCCTTTATTAAAAAACTACAGAACTTTTCTCAGTGCGTATTCCAGAATGTCTGTTGCGCCAAGTTCGCGGAGCTTTGGAAGGAGAGTTGGAACATCGCCTTTCTTAACTGCAATCTTGATTGCGTAGCCGTCGTCACCGTAAAGAGGTGCAACTGTTGGACTCTTCATGCTTGGAATAGCAGCAACAAGTTTTTCGAAGTTTTTCTTTGAAACGTTCATTTCAAGCATAACCTTGTCGCGGGCTGCAAGAACTGCTTCAAAAAGCATTTTAAGTTCCATGATCTTCTGTTTTTTAGCAGGGTCTTTCATGGCTTCTTTTGAAGCGTACATGCGTGTAGAAGAAGTCATAAGTGTGTCACAGATCTTAAGGCGGTTTGCTTTAAGTGAAGAACCTGTCGATGTGTTGTCGATAAGGATCTGTGCTTCTGAGTCAGGATCGTCACGAACGAAACCTTCAGAAGTTCCCCATGTGCGGAAAATTGTTCCGTCAACTTTCTTTTCTTTGATCCAGTTCTTTGAAAGGTTTTGGTATTCTGTTGCAATTGTTACAGGCTTTTTAAGAAGTGCGTCAAAATCAACTGTTTCAGGAACTGCAGCAACAATGCGTACAGGATCGAATCCCAGGTCCATAATTTCTACAACTTTGTTCTGAACTCCGTTTTCGTAAACCCAGTCTTTTCCGCTGAATCCAACGTCAGCTTTGTTCTGAGCCAGAAGGGCACTTGTGATCTGTGGTTTTACAACCTGGAATGCCAGGTCTTTCTGGTTTGTTGTCGGAAAGTATGTTCTGTCAGGAAGATGGATTGTAATACCTACGTCGTTCAAAAGTTCATAAACTGATTCGTAGATGCGGCCTTTAGCCAGCAGAATTTTTAACTGGTCCATTTTTTTCTCCTTTAAGTATTACCAATTTTATAATAGTAGAAATAAGTATAATAGAAAGACAGAATGAAAACAATCTTAATAGAACGTACATAAATTAAAACATTCCTTTAATTGAATTCCATCATTCTATTAACTATACTGTGACTTATGGAAAAACTTATTGTAAATAACTACGGCTCTTTTGACCTTACTTTTGTTAAGGCAAAAGGCGCAACAATGACTTCTGCCGACGGCAGAAAATATATCGATTTTGTTTCAGGTATTGGCGTAAACTGTCTGGGACATAATTACAAGCCCCTTGTAAAAGCTATTTCAAAACAGGCCGCAAAACAGATTCATATTTCTAATTATTATTTTTCTGACATCGGGCTTGAGTTTGCAAGAAAGCTTCTTTTTGTAACAGGTTTTGAAGGCGGATATTTCGGAAACTCAGGTGCCGAAGCAAACGAAGCTGCAATCAAACTGGCACGTAAATACGGACAGCTGAACGGCGGAGCAAAACGCAAGACTATCGTTACTTTGGAATCAAGCTTCCACGGAAGAACTCTTGCAACTCTTACAGCTACAGGACAGGATAAGTTCCATCCTGAATGTTTTGCTCCATATTCTGAAGGGTTTAAAACAATCAAGGCTAATGACTTTGACTGTCTTGCAACAGCCTTCGACGATACAACAGCAGCTCTCTTTATTGAATGTATTCAGGGAGAAGGCGGAGTAAACCTTATCGATCCTGAATGGGCAAAGGCAGCCGCTGAGGCTGCAAGAAAAGCCGGTGCCATCGTTATGGCCGACGAAGTACAGACTGGTGTTGGACGTACAGGAACTTTCCTTGCAAGCGATGCTCTTGGTTTCGAACCGGAAGTTGTAACTCTTGCAAAGGGAATTGCAGGCGGTGTTCCAATGGGAGCAATGCTGTTCCGCGGAAAGGCAAACGGTGTATTTGTAGCCGGAGATCATCAGTCAACTTTTGCTGGAAATCCTCTGGCTTGTGCCGCAGGAAATGTTGTAATCGATACACTCACAGAAGACGGTTTCCTCCGTGACGTTGTGAACAAGGGCGACTACATTCGCGAAATTATCAAAAGCTGGGGGTTCCCAATTGTTAAGGATGTTCGCGGAAAGGGACTTATGGTAGGTGTTCAGATTGATGAATCTGTAAAACCTTTCGACATTGAAGTAAAAGCTCTGGAAGAAGGGCTTTGTACTACAACTGCTGGAAAAGACGTTGTACGTTTCCTTCCACCCCTCAACATCAGCTGGAAAGAAATTGATGAAGGTCTCGAAATCTTCAAAAATGTACTTTCAGAATTCTGCAAATAAGATTTAAACATATCGATTAAGTAAACACAAAAAGGCTGACTGATAAGAAAACAAGTACTTATCAGTCAGCCTTTTTTTTGGAGGAATTTGAGTTATTTGATTAGAGAAATTTGACATTTTAGATTTTTAATTTATAATTAAAAGTTATGAAATTAAGAGCAAAAATGTTTACCTTTTCGGGCGTTTGTATTTTCATCACACTTATTTTTACAAATGCCACAGTCAAGATTCTTTCAAAGAAGAATTTTACAGAAGCTTCCAAAACTTTTCTCGAGACCAACTCGGTCAGACAGCAGCTTGAATTTCAGAAAAGTTTGAACAGTGAACTTCAGTTGTCCCTTCAAATGGTCAATTCTCCGACTATCGTAAAGTTTATGGAGGATCCTGAAAACCCGGTTTTCAGAGAAGCGGCTTTTGAAGAATTATCAAGTTACAAGAATTCTTTCCGCAGTAAAAGTATTTTCTGGATCAATACAACAGACAAAGAATTTTATTCAGACATGGAATTTGCCTATGTTGTTGATCCAAATGACCCGGATCAGTATTGGTACAATATGACAATCAATGATACTCCGGTTTATAACTTCAACATCAATTACAATCCGGATCTTGGAAAAACAATGATGTGGGTAAATGCTGTTGTCCGCAATAAAAAAGGACAGGCAATCGGTATTGCAGGAACCGGAGTTCCTCTTTCAGATTTTATTGCTGACAATTATAAAAATGCTCCAAAGACAGGTTCTACCTACTTCTTCAATGACGCTCTTGAAATCACTGGAGCATTAGATCAGAAATTAATCGAAAGCAAAGCTGATATTTCAAAAATCGTAACAACAATTGATTTTAAGAAAATCAGTAAAACTGAAAGTACATATTTTGAAGCTGAAGACGGAAACTATGCAGTTACACCTATTCCGGAAATCAACTGGAACATTCTGCTTTTCTATCCGAAAGCCGGATACAGCAATAATGAAGCTTATACCGTTGCTACTGGTATTCTCGTTCTGGTTCTTTTGTTCCTGGTTGTGTTTATGATTTTCATTCAGAGAATTATTAAACGGCTTAATACAGTTCTTAAATATATTGATGAATATGGAAAAGCAATTGTAGATGGAAATGCCGATCTTAATAAAACTATTCCGATAAAAAGCAAAGATGAAATCGGAAAACTTGCAGAAGGTTTCAATGGCTTTATCGGAAAACTGAAAGATATTGTCGGAAATATGAAGGCTTCTGAAAGTGTTTTGAATGATGCTGGAAAAAGCCTTACAGAAGTTACATCTACCACACTTGATAACGTAGTGAGTATTTCAAATGATATTGATCAGGTTCAGGAACAGATTAATTCTCAGTTCAAGAGTGTTGAAGAAACAGTTGCTTCTATTTCTTCTATTAAAGAAACAATGAATGATCTTTCAAATCTTGTTCAGACACAGAACTCAGCTGTTTCCGAATCTTCAACAACAATCGATCAGATGCTTCAGAATATTCAGTCTGTAAACAGTCTTGTAGCAAATATGAATG
>JAKSTG010000037.1 GCA_024402695.1 Treponema sp.
GGAACAGAAAAATGGTATTAGGAACAGAAAAATGGTATTAGGAACAGAAAACACAATCTTTGATTATGGCAAAGAAAAAGACATTGAAAGACTGAACAATGCTTCAGATGGAAATCATTCTGCAAAGCTGAACAAAATGCCGGAAGGACATCTTGGTTCATACAATGACGCAGAAATATGTGACATTGACCATCCACTTGCGTCAACGGTGACAGCACGTTACTACAAGGGGATTGGTGCTCACAAAGACAACCTTGTTCTGAACAAGGTTGTCTGCAATTCTGAAGAAACCATCAGAATCAAACAACCAACAAAAGATGGATTCATTGAAATGAAGATGGGTGGAGTTTGTGATCTGACATATCCTTCATCCTCCACAAGACGTGGAAGGGTTCAGGATGGTGGTGAAACGTGTCCAACTATCACTGCAAATGGAGAACTTCACAGAATTGAATCAATCTACAGAATCCGAAAACTCACACCAAAAGAATGTTGGAGATTGATGGGATTTTCTGATGAAGATTTTGCAAAGGCTGAAGCCGTGAATAGTAATACACAGCTTTACAAACAAGCCGGAAACAGCATTGTCAAAGATGTTCTGTGTGCAATCTTCAAACAGTTGAACATACATCAGGCATAGGGGGAAAAATGAAATCAACAGTATTGGAAAATCTGAACAAGGTGAATGAAAGAATTGACCTTGCGTGTGAAAAAATCCAGAAACAGAATGAAGTTCTGAAGTGGATTGATGATAGGTGCATGGAAGGTCTTGCACTTCATAACGGACATGGATTGAACTATGGTCAGGCTGTGACCATCCTTCAGGACATTCATTCAACTATTTTTGAAATGGGGTTGGAAAAATGACAAATGATGAAGTTATCAAAGATTTTAGAAAATTTTCAAAACATCAGGAAAATAAAGACAAGAAGATTTCAGAACTTGAAAAAGAAAACGCAGAACTTTCTAATTCGGTATTAGAGTTTTCTAATTCAGTAATCGAATTAACTAACACGAAAACCGAGTTAGAAACCAAAATTACCGAGTTAGAAAAACAGATTGAAAAAATGAAGTGTTGTGGGAACTGTGAAAAGCAATTAAAAAACGTTGTTTGTGTTAGGTGTAAAAATAATAGTGAATGGGAATTTGCAGAATGACAGAAGAAATTGAAAACTTTATTTATAAGCATTCATCACCAAATGGTTGTGTTGCATTGACCAGAATGGAACGTGATGAGTTGTTCGATATGATTGAACAGTTTCAGATTTCCTACAACAAATTAAATGACTTCAGCAATTCGCAATGTGCAAAACTTTTGAAAGAGAATCAGGAACTGAAAGCAGAATTGGAGAAAGAAAAAAGGCACAGTCTTAATGTCCAAAAGATTTGTTTTGATAGTTGTCTATGAAACACACCTTCTAAAAAATATGTTATATTATCAGCAACGGGAACAAGGAAAAACATTATGGAAAAACCATCTGGAACTTGTTCCCGTGTTCCTGAACAAGACACTTCCCTTCACCGTGCAAAGGTAAATCAGAAAAAAGACAATCAGAAACTGAACCAACTTCAGACAGACTACATCTTTCTTAGAATGTGGAATCAGCACAAGAATTCATCCACAGAAAAAGACCTTATTAAGACAATGCAGAATGTCGCAAAGAAGTTCATTTTCTATGAGCAGAAGAAAAAGGGTTTCTTCATTTCTGCTGAAGATGTTGAAATCAAATCACTTGGTGCTGTTGCTTACATCATGATTCAGTTTGAAAAAAGACCAGACTTCAGACTGAAAATCCCTTCACAATATATCCGTTTGCGTGTGCTTCATGAACTGTATTATCACAAGAAAA
Organism: Treponema sp.; assembly: GCA_024402695.1. Classification (GTDB taxonomy): domain Bacteria; phylum Spirochaetota; class Spirochaetia; order Treponematales; family Treponemataceae; genus Treponema_D. The sequence goes on from JAKSTG010000037.1 coordinate 1,851, forward strand.
TTGAAGAATTCATTTCTTATACTGATGAACAGTTGGAATATTATTCAGAAGGAAGAAGAAGACCACATGGTCATTCTACTTGTTTGGATGGTGAATGATGGCTGAAGACAAAGTTGAATCAATCGTTCAGAAAGAATGTCTTCAGATTCTTTCTGCATACAATATTTTTCATTGGCGACAGAACAGTGGTGGAATCTTTGTTCATGGACACTACTACAAAATCACATCTGTCAAAGGTGTGTCAGATATTATCGGCATTCTTCCTGATGGAAGATTCATTGCCGTTGAAGTCAAACGTTCTAAAGGTGGAAGGGTTTCTGAAGACCAGAAACAATTTCTGTCTGCCATAGAACAGAATCATGGAATTGCACTTGTCATCAATGATTCAAAGATTCTTGAAGAAAAGCTGAAAGAACTTCTGAACAGATAGACCAGAAGTGACTATATACATGAACAATGATTTACTCATTATTGTTTGTGTTTTTCCTTGTGTGGTCTTCTGTGGTTATGCTTCAGAAGACCTTTTTTATTGGGAATATAAAAACACTATCTTGGTATTTGGAATGCGTCAGAATGAATCCTAGACGCATATTTGACTATATTTTTGATACCGTTTTTTTGTAACGGATGAGTTAAAGTTGAATAATAGGAATTTAATATGGCAAAACTTCTGACAGAAAAAGAACAAGAACTTCTGACTGAATATTTCAGATGTGGGAATCAAGTCAAGGCATACAAAAAAGTATATCCAGAAAAAAGTGATACACATGCTTATGCACACGCAAGTGCAAAAATTAAGAAGATAAAAGAAAAGCTGACACAACAAGAACTGATGGAATTTGCAAATCTTGGACTTGGAAGATTCATTGCAAAACTTGAAGAACTTCTGGAATGTGAACAACACTTCTACAACAAAGACGGTGTTCATGTTGGACAACATCCTGACAACAAGACAAGATTCCAAGCAACGCAACTTCTTGGAAAAATGCTTGGACTGACAGAACAGAATGATGGTAATGAGAATAACGAAACAGAAGAAACAGTCAATGAAATTGAAATCACAGACACCGTTGATTCTGTTGGAGTAGAAGAAACAACAGATGAAAGTTAAGTCCACAGAATTATTTGCAACAGTCTACAACAAGATGTTTCGTGCAATCATGAAGCATGACTTCACAGAATTTGTTCTTTATGGTGGAAGATGTTCCATCAAATCTTCTTTCATTTCCCTGATGATAATTATTCTTATCAGAATGAATCCATCATTGAATGCTGTTGTAATTCGCAGATACAAGACAAGTTTGAGAAATACAGTCTTTGAACAGATTGTGTGGGCGATTAAGATTCTTCATTGTGAACACCTTTTCAAAATCCCACAATCAACAAAAGAAGCAATGCCGATTGTTTATAAAAAGACCGGTCAGAAGATTTTGTTCGTTGGTCTTGATGATCCGAACAAGTCAAAATCATTAAAAACGGCAATTGGTTATTTTGGGATAATGTGGGTTGAAGAAAAGACAGAATGCACCTTTGAAGACATTGCGTCAATGAAATCATCAGTCAAACGTGGTGGTGATAAATACTACATTTTTGAATCATACAATCCACCATCAAGTCCAAGACATTGGTGTAATACTGACATCATGCAGAACAAGAAAGGAAGGATGACACTTTTCACTTCTTATCTGGACATTGAAAAGGAACATCCTGAATGGTTGGAAGGACAGATGGAAGAAATTGAATATATGAAGCAATACAATTTCAGAGCATACGAAAATATCTATCTAGGTAAACCAACGGGAACGGGAAGAAACGTATTTGAAAATATCGAACTAAGACCAATCACCAAAAAAGAAATCAATTCCTTTGACTTCCACTATTATGGACTTGACTTTGGATTCTATCCTGATCCATTGTGTTATGTTGCTATGTCTTACAATATGCAGACAAAGACATTGTATATTTATGATGAACTGAAACTGTATAAACATGGGAACTATGAAGCAAGTGAGAAACTGAAAGAACATCTTCATGACTTTTATTTGTCTATCGGATTCAATGAACGTGACATTCCCGATTATATGAATGACAGAATTGTTGGTGATTCTGCTGAACCGAAATCAATTCAGGATTTCAGAAATTATGGTTGGAATATGCGTGGTGCAATCAAAGGAAAAGGAAGTCTTGAAGCCGGTTACAAATGGTTACAGTCAAGAACAAAGATAGTAATTGATCCAGAAAGGTGTCCTGAATCTGCTGATGAATTTTCAATGTATGAATATGAAATAGACAAGAAATCAGGTGAAATCCTTTCTGGATTCCCTGATGGACAGCCTGACCACATTCTTGCCGGATGTCGCTATGCACTTGAAGAAGTTTGGAAACGTGGTGGAGTATAAAAAAAGGACTGTCATTTCTGACAGCCCAATGCAATGATGTTTTTAATATACTGATTATTTCTTTTCTGTGTCCTTGTTCAGAACCTTCTGAAGAATCAAGTCTGAAATTGTCATTCCTTCTTCTTCAGCTTTTCTTCTGATTCCTTCCCTTTCTTCTTTTGTGCAAGAAACAGAAAAGGAAATTCTTCCTTCCGGTGACTTTCTTTTTCTGCCGGTTGCGTTTACTCCAGAACCTTTTCCACCCATTATTCTACATCATCCAATATATTCATAATTTTTGCACAAACTTCACCATCTGGATTGTCAGAATAAAGTTCTTTGACCAATGATTCTTTCATTAACTTCAAACAATTCTGAAATCCGAAATGGTAACCAAGATTTAAAAGTCCTTTTTCTTCTTCTGTTGTTGGTGTCAGTCCACATCTTTCATTTGAAGAAAACCAAAAGTCAAAAGACTTTCTTTCTAATTCATTAAAATCCATTATTCACCATCCTTGAAATCTTCATAAAATACTTTGTAACCATTTATTGTGACATACAAACCATCTTTGCAGAAGTAGACCTTTCTTCTGATGGTCTTTCCATCCACAGTCAGAACAAGATTGTTCCCTTCATAGAATTCTGAAGTGTCACATGAAATGTTCTGACCATTAAAATTAAAGAAACTCATTCTGCACTTTCCTTCATTGTGAAGTTTCTGCAAGTTCCATTGTCACCTTCATTCACCCAAATTGCACATTTTCCACAGTATGAACAGTTCATGTAGATTTTCTGTGGTAATGCGTAAAGTCTACCGGTTTCAAGGTTGATTAAAAGGTCATGCCCTTTGAATGTTCCTGATGGATATTCAGAAGAACCATATCCACACAGTTCTTCAGATACACTTTCAACAATCATGGCTGATTCACCATTCTTCAATGTCAGTCTTTCACCCGTAATTTTCACCATTTTATACCTTCCTTTCAAGTTTCCCTTGATGATTAAATATTATCATGTATCTTTTATTATGTCAATACAAAAAGAAAGATAAATAATAAAAATGACTATATAGACACTATGAATATATTTCAGAAAATAAAGGATTTTGCCATGAATATTTTTTCAAGATTCGGAATCAATGAAATTGACGGTGAACTGTCAGAATACACAAAACTTCTTTCAGATGACATGCAGAAAAAATTGGTTCTGTGGTTGCAGATTCAGAAAGGTGAAGCACCGTGGAATGAAGAATCAAAACCATCTGGTGTTATTGCGTCAATCGTTGGTGCAATTGCTGATCCGGTATTGGAAGAAATGAAAGTTGAATCAGAGAATGAAATACTGTCAAATCTGATGAAGGATGTTCACAGTCATTCACCTGAACTTGTGGGAAATGATGTCTGTGTTGGTGCTTCAATTATCAGACCAATTTATTCAAACAACAAAGTTCAGTATGAAATCATCAAGAATGGATTCTACATTCCGGTGTCTTATGACATGGATGGAACATTGACCGGCTGCGTCATTCTGAAGAAAATCATGGACAACAAGAAACAGTTCATGTTGGTAGAAAAACATTCTTTCAATCATCCAATCCACACAGTTGAAGAAAACATCTACAGAATCCAGAACGGCAACTTCAAGAAAGCAAGTCTTGATGAATGTTCACAGACTGAAGGAATGTCACCTTCTTATTCATGGGATAATGTTGAACTTCCAATGATTGTTGAATTCAGAAATCCAAGACAGAACACAATTGATGAATCACCTTGTCCGATTGCATTGTATGGTGGTCACGAAAATCTGATTGAAGACTGTGACAGACAATACAATGAAATCAATTGGGAACAGATCGCCGGTAGAACAAGAATCTTTGCAGATGAAGACATGTTCAAGTCATATCAGGGTGCAGACGGAAAACTGAAGAAAGTTCTTCTTCCTGAAGCACTTCAGAAAGTAATTATCAAGCTGAACGGAAACGGCACTTCAGAAGAAAAGATTCAGACACATTCACCAACACTTAGAACTGAACAACAGATTTCTGCATATCAGCAGATTTTAAGAGAAATTGAAAACGTTTGCAGAATTGGAAAAGGAACACTTTCAAATCTTGAAGAACAGATCATGACGGCAACACAGTTCAAAGGTGGAAAATCTGTTCTGTATAACACAGTAAATACTTTTGAATCAGAGTTTGAAAAGAAATACAAACATCTTGCATATATCTTTGCATATATGCTGTCAGCTTATCAGTCAGTTCCTTTCAATCCTGAAATCTCAATCACTTATGATGAAGCAGACAGAAAAGATCCGACAATGGAAAGACAGTCTGACATGATGGAAGTCAATGCCGGTTTAATGCAGAAATGGGAATACAGAATGAAGCATTATGGTGAAGATGAAGAAACAGCAAAACAGAATGTTCCAGAACAGATTTCCGGTGGATTCGTTTTCTAAGGGTTGAAAAAATGTTTGCAGAAAAAAGTGACAAATTGGTGAAGAAACTTATTCAGGCAGAATTTCAGAACGCATGTGACCATTACGGAATGATTTATGATTCATTGGATGAAGCCGAAAAGATTCTGATTGAAGAAATCAATGAAGCCGACACAGAAGTTGAAGAACTTGACTTGCGTTTTTCTGATACAGATTGGGTTGAAGGCGAAAACCTTTCTGTTGATTTGAACAAAATGCAGAAAAGAGCAATCAACGGAATCAAGGAACTTGCACAAGTTTGTGCCGTCATAAACAAAATCAGACTTTCAAATCTAGGAAAATAAAATGTTGTCTGCAAATTATCTTGCAAGTTGTTCTGATGACCTTGTGAAATTATATTCACAGTTGGAATCAGACATTTTGGTTGATATGGTCAAAAGACTGAAAAGACTTGGAAGTGTTACTGAATCCACATTGTATCAGATGGAGATATACAAAGAAATCGGTGGACTTCAGGAAAAAGTCTTGGAAATAATTCACAGTTATGACAATCAATCACAGAAAATGATTCTTGAACTTTTTAATGACGCAATTCAAAAAGCAACGGTCAATGACCTGAAGATGTTTTCTGACAGACAGTTGACGGATGACCAAAGACAGCTTATTGAAGCGACAATGAAAAAACTTCAGTCTGCACCAATCATCAATTCAAACAAAAAGACTAGAAAAGATTTTGCAGACGGTCAAGCAATAAAGGTTTTTAGTGGTCTGCAAAGACTTACAATGACCATTGCTGACACTTCATCAAACCAATTTGTTCAGGTTGCAAATAAACTTTATATGCAAGTTTCTTCCGGTGCATTCAGTTATGACAAAGCATTCAAAATGGGTGTTGATGACCTTGCAAGGCAAGGTGTCTATACGGTGTCTTATACAGATTCAATTGATTTTGATGATCCAGAAGTTCAGATTGGTGCAAAGCCACAAGCCGTTGTCAGAAGTATTGAATCGGCTGTGAGAAGTAACATTCTTTCTGGAATCAATCAGACGGTATCACAAATCACACAAGACAATTGTCAGGAATTGGACACAGACCTTGTTGAAGTTTCTGCACATTACGGTGCAAGGGATGGAAAGTATGGGAAAAATGCGTGGTCTGACCATTCAGCACTTCAAGGAAAGGTCTATTGTCTGAACGGTGAAAGATACTACACGGATGGGAACGGTGAAAGGAAGTTTGCACCTAATTTCAAAGAAACGTGTGGGATTGGTTATCCTGATGGAATCTGTGGAATCAATTGCCGTCATTCATATTATCCATATTTTGAAGGTTCAGAGCAGCACTATTCAGAAGACAAGATTGAAAAGATGAATGAAAAGACCATGACATTCAATGGTCAGAAGTTCACACAGTATGAAGCAGAACAACAGTTGAGAATGTTTGAACGTGCAATCAGAAAATGGAAAAGACAAGCTGACATGGAAGAAGTTGGAAGTGTGGACAATGTCATGGCAAGAACAAAGATTTATGAATGGCAACATAAAGCAAAAGACTTCTGTGAGCAGACCGGTCTTAGACGTGATTATTCAAGGGAATACATAGGAACTAAATCAGGCAAACAGCCAAAAGGAATCAGTCTTGAATCAGTTCTTCCCTACTAAAAATTAAAAATATTCAGTCAGTAAAAATGACTATATTGTTGACTTATTTCTAGTCGTAAAACAAGAAAAACCATCAATCACTTCTGGTGAAGAAAACACCTAAAAAATCGTAATGGAGAAAAGAAAGATGACAAGAAAAGATCTGGAAGAAAAAGGTCTGAATGAAGAACAGATTTCATTCATCATGGCAGAAAACGGAAAAGACATTGAAAAGGTCAAATCCAAATTCGCAGATTATGAAGAACTGAAACAGTCTTTGGAGAAAGCAAACGCAACACTTGAAAGTGTCAAAGATTATGACGAAGTCAAATCATCAGTTGAAAACTACAAAGCTGAAATTCTGAAGATTCAGGAAGATTCTAAAAAACAGATTGAACAGATGAAGATTGAAAACAACATCAAGGATTTCACAAACAAGAAAAAGTTTGTGAATGACTTCACAAGAGATTCAATCAATTCAGCAATTTATTCTGAATTGCAGAAAGCTGAATCAAAGGGAAAGTCCATTGAAGACCTTTTCAATTCTATCGTCAAAGACAAAGAAAACATTCTTGTGGATGAAAAGAAACCAGAACCACCGAAAACTGTTCCAATGGGAAGTCAGACAAATGACAAACTTGCAGAAGAAAATCAGGTTCGGGCAATCATGGGTCTTCCACCGAAGAATGCTTAAAAACTAAAGCCAAAAAAGGGAGAAAAAAAACATGGCTAATTCAATTGCAAAGTTTAAAAAATACGTTGCCATTCTTGATGAAGTTTATCAGAATGCTTCAAAGTCAGCCGTTATGGAATCAGACGGTTCAATGGTGTCTGCCGGTGCAAATGCAAATGAAATCATCATTCCAAAAATGAGAATGGATGGTCTTGCAAATTATTCACGCAATGGTGGATATGTTGGTGGTGATGTAACAATCACACATGAAACAGTTCAGTTCAACTTTGACCGTGGAAGAACATTTCAGGTTGATTCAATGGACAATGAAGAAACAGAAGGTGTTGCATTTGGAAAACTTTCTGCTGAATTCATTAGAACAAAAGTTGTTCCAGAACTTGACGCATTCCGTTTTGCTAAATATTCAGACAAAGCCGGAACAAAGAAAAATGGTCAGACACTTTCAAGTGGTGATGATGTAATTTCAGCACTAATTGAAGCACAGTCAACAATGGATGAAGCAGAAGTTCCAGAAGAAGGAAGAATCCTTTTCATCACACCTTCACTTTACAACCTTGTTGAAGCACTTGACACAACAAAGAGCCGTGAAGTTCTTGGTTCATTCTCACAGATTGTTAAAGTTCCAAACGGCAGATTCTACACAGCCATCACACAGAAAGACGGAACAACATCTGGTCAGGAAGCCGGTGGATTCGCAAAGGCTTCAGGTGGTGCAGACATCAACTTCCTTGTTGTGGAAAAATCAGCAACTATTCAGTATACAAAACACAATGTGTCAAAGGCTATTTCACCAGACGAAAATCAGGATGCAGACGCATGGAAGTTCTTCTTCCGTTCTTACGGTCTGACAGAAGTCTATGACAACAAAGTTGCCGGAATCTATCTGAACTGTAAATAGTTCAAGGGTGAACAGTTATGGAAATAACAACCGGATATATTCCAGAACCAAAACAGAAACCGGTTGAATCTGACAAGAAGGTTGTAAAACCTGAAGCAGAAAAACCGGTTGAAAAGAAACCAAAAGAAAAAGACTAACAAAAGGAAATGACAGATGTTTGAGAAAGTGACATATACAGAATACAGTTCAGTTCTTGGAAGGTCTGTCATTCCTGATGAACAGTCTTTCAATGACTTGAAACTGACAAATGAATTGGAAATGAAAAAAGTTCTTCCTTTGGTTTTCCCTAGAGAAGAAGACGGAATTGACCATGCTGTCTGCATGATGATTGAAGCCGAATACAAGGTTTCAAACGGAATTTCAGATGTTGCAAAAACAGTTTCTTCAGAAAACGTTTCTGGTCATTCTGTCAGTTTTGACAATTCTGCAATAAACAAGGCAAATGAAAAAAACATCAAATCACTTGCAGAAATGAAAATGGAATCAATCAAATTGTTCTGTGACATTTCAGTCGGGGTGTGCTGATGAATATTTCAAAGACCATGTTGATTCATTCTGCAATTGCTTATCCGATTGTCAGAATGAATGCAGACAGACAGCCGGTGTTTGATACACCGGTAGAATTGAAGCACATCTGGATTGACTTCACGGATTCACAGATGAACGCAATGAATGGAAAACTTAGTTCTGATTCAGGAACTTTGTTTTTTGATTGCGTGAATAGTGAACCAAAAGGATTCGAGCCAGTCAAAAACATGAAAATTGAATTTGACGGGCAAAAGCTGACAGTCAATTCAGTAAAAAAGTGTTATGGAATGAATGGTGTTGAACACTTTGAATGTGGAGTTTCCTAGATGGCAAAACAGAAAGTCGAATACACTTTTGATATTGGAAAGAAAAAGAGAGAACTAGCAGAAAAGAAAAAGAAGGCACAGAAAGTTCTGGATCAAACTGTTCTGACTGATTGTAATTTCTTTATTCCGAAAGACACAAGTCATTTGGAAAAATCTTCAATTGAAAAAACTGTAATCGGTTCTGGGGTTGTCAGATGGGTCACACCTTATGCAAGGGTTCAATATTATGAATACAGAAATAAGTCACATTTGAAGAATCCGAATGCGACATATAAATGGTGTGAATCTGCAAAGGCAAGACACAAGAAGAAATGGTTGGAGTTAGTCAAGAATGAATATCACAGAAATCCTTAATAATTATTTATTGGAACACAGTCTGAAAGACAAAGTTGAATTCATTTTCAATGACCTTTTTCCATTTGATGATGGTGACTGTCTTATTTCCAGAATCGAACCAAGTTCTGCACAAGAAACTTCATTCATTGATGGTTCTTGTGTCGGTTCTGTAACACTTGCCTACTATATGCGTTCACAGAATGCAGAAGTTTGTAGAAACATTCTGAATGCAATCTGTGACGAAGTGGACAACCTTGCATTGACAGACGGAAATGAAACTGAAGTCAGATTTGAAAGTCAGACACTTCCAAGTTTTGTTTCTGAAGATGAAAAAGGATTGGTGATTTATTCATCAGTCATTGTCGCAAAATATAACCGTAAAGGAGAATAAAAAAATGGCTACAAGCGAAATGGTCAAAAAATATAAGATTGCACCTTTTTTCAATGCCGGAACAAGTTCAAGTCCTGAATGGGTCAGAATCAGAAAGTCAACAGCCTTTGACCTTCAGATGAATGGAGAAACTCAGGATTTTGACTACATTGATGATGAAATTCCAACAACAGAACTGATGAAGTTCAAACCTTCACTCAGTCAGGCACTCACAATGTATAAAGGTGAACCAGATTATGAATATGTCTTTGACAAGTTCTACAATCTGTCAACCGGTTCTGAAGCAAAGACAGAATTCCTTCTTGTATTCTTTCAGGAAGAAACTTCAGGTTCTTACAAGGCTTGGAAAACAGATGGAATCATTGTTCCAACAGACCTTAATTCTGTTGATTCAACACTTTCTTTTGAATGTTACTTCAACGGAACAGTAAAGAAAGGAACTGTCACAGTCACAGAAGACGGAACACCATCATTCACACCGGCAAGTGCATAAAAAATGTTCAGTCTTACAAAGACAAATCTTCCGTCATCTGTTGAAGTTGACGGAAGATTTTATCAAATCAAAACAGATTTTCATTGGTGGTTGCGTTTCCACCACATGATAAAAAATCAAGAAATCAAGAATTATAAAGATGTGGATTTTCTTTATGACGGAAGAAAACCTTATGACAGAATTTCCGGTTATGAAGAATTATTGAAGTTTCTGAATCCAGAAAAGAAACTTCCAAGACCTATTGGTTCAGAATCAAAAGGTGTCATTGTCTATGATTATGAGATTGATTCAGCTTTGATTTATTCTGCATTCATGGAACTGTATCACATTGACTTGCTGAAATCAGACATGCATTGGTTCAAGTTCCTTGCACTTATGGATGGACTTCACGGAACAAGATTCAATGAAGTTGTTTCATACCGGTGTTTCAACAAGAATGACAATCAGAGTTATGAAGAATCAATGGAAGAACTGAAACAGATGTGGGAAATCATTCCAGAAGAAGAAGAACTGAAAGTTCAGCATGACTTGGATCATTTCAACCAAGTGTTTTTTGGTTGTTGAAAATAATTAAAGGGGTGAAAGCATGAAAGAGTTTTTCAAACAGAAATGGGTCAGAATCGTTGCATGTCTGATGGTTGTCATTGGTTCAATTGCATTGATTGTTGGTGGTGTATCAGCCGAAGAAATCAGTTCAATTGTTGAAGCCGTGAAAATTGCTGTTGTTTCAATCGGTGGTGTAATTGCGTTGATTTGTGCAATTGCAATTCCTTCTGACAAGAAATAAAAACATCAGCCGGAAAAGAAAAAGACCTGATTCAATGTCAGGTCTTTTTTTTATTTGTCTACCTTTTCAGAATGTATTTTGTTCCATCAATTTTAAGTGAAACAATCTGACTTCCAGATTTTGTCACTTCTTCTACAATCGGATGTTCTGTGACTTTTTCAGAAACCATAGAATTATAATTTCCTTTTTCTGCATACTGACGGATTGAAAAATCCTTTTTGATTGTTCCGTCATAGTCTGTTGTTGTTCCAACAGAATAGACAGTTTCTTTTTCACCGTCATATTTAATACAATTCAATAATTCAAGATTGATTTCTTTCAAAGAAACTTCTTCAATGATGTCCACTTTTATTTCATTCCCACAAGAAAACAAAGTGAAAGATAATAGTGATAAAAGAATAAAAATGTATTTTTTCATGTGTCCTTCCTTTACTCTAATTTTAATTAAACATGACTATATAAACAAGTTATAGTCTTTTTAGGTGGTAGAAAATGGATGATAGTGAAATCAGATTTAACACGGAAATTGATGATAGTGGTGTTGATTCCGGTCTTAAAAAAATAAATAAGAAATTAAAACAATTCGCAAATAAAATGAAGAATAGTGGATTTGCAGAATTAGGTTCTGCAATATCCGGTGCCGTCTTAGGTGCTTCAGCTTCATTGAAGATTCTGACAACTTCTGTCAAAGCCGTAACAAAAGCCGTCAAGGAAACAACAGAAGCCTACCGAAATCAAGCAAGGGCAGAAATACAATTGGATTCGGCTGTCAAGAATTCACCATTCTTGAATGGTCAGTCTGCAAAACAACTAAAAGACTTTGCAAGTGAAATTCAGAAATTCACAGAATATGGTGATGATTATTTATACCCATTCATGGCTGAACTTGTAAATTCTGGAAGAACTGTTGATGAAACAATGGACATCATCAAAACAGCCACAGACATTTCTGCAAGTGGAATGATGGACTTTGGAAGTGCTGTTTCACAGTTGAACGCAACTTTTCAAGGAACTACCGGAACATTGGGAAGACAGATTTCATCAATCAAAAATCTGACAACAGAAGAACTGAAATCAGGAAAAGCGATTGAAATATTAAAAAAACAGTTTTCAGGAACAGCAGAAGAAGTTGCAAAGACAGTTGGTTCTTCTGAACAATTGAAAAATGCGTGGGGTGACCTTAAAGAAGAAATTGGTGAAAGTTTTGAAAAACCACTTTCATCTGTCAGAAAAGCACTTCAGGAAATTATTGAAAAAGCAATTGAAGGAAGAAAGAAAGTCAAAGCAATTGCAAATGCTGATGATGGAATTGCAGACGGTCTTGTGAAAGAAAAAGAACTTCAAAAACTTTATGACGATTTGATGACAAAACAAGGTCAAGCAAATGACATGAAGGAACGTGCAAAAGAAACAAAAGCAATTCTTGATGACGAAACAAAGCTGAACGAACTGATTGCAAAATCTAGGGGTTATACTTCAAAAAAGACCTATGAAGACCAATACAAACATCAGTTGGAAATGGCAGACGCATATCAACGTGAAGCAAATGCCTATGCAGAAAAATACAGACTTCAGGTTGAAGCAGATAAGAAAACAAAAGAAAAAGCAATACTTGACGCAAAGACAGAAGATGATAAAAAAGCAAGACAAGACGCATTAACAAGAGCAACAGAACACTATAATCAGATTATTGCGAAACGTGACGCAACAATTCAGAACATTCAGAATGAAGCAAAAGCACTTGGAACAGAAGTAGACCAACAAGACATCCTGAATGCAGAAATGACAGCATATCTGGAAATGGCTTCAGATCCACTACTTCCGACAATGACACAGAAACAGTTGGAAAAAGTTCAGGCACTTGTCAAAGAAACAAATGAACTTGCAATTGCTGAAGGAAAAAGAACTGACTTCCAGAACGCATTGTCAGAAATTGACCTTTCAGCCGATTTGAAAAAATCTGAAATTCTTCAAGAACAGTTGAACACACTTGATGAATTGAATGAAGCATTTGTGAACAGTTCCACTTTTGAACAGTTGTCTGCAAATGAGAAAATGCAGATATGGTCAGAGTATTCACAGAAAAGAAAGAAACTTGAAGAAGACATCACAAACGCAATTGAAGAAGAAAACGAAAAACAGAAAACTTCACTTCAGGATGTTCTTTCAACGGTCAATGATTTTGTTTCACAGATTTCAAATGTCATCACTTCAATGTCTGACCTTGCACAGAAACACGCAGAAGATGAAGCGACAGTCAAGAACGGAGAAATTGAAAAACAGTTCAAAGACGGTCTTATATCTGAAGAAGAATATTATGACAAGAAAGAGAAATTGGAAAAGGAATCTGCAAAGAAGAACTATCAGTTGCAGATGTGGGAATGGTCAGCCGGTCTTGTTCAGATTGCTTCATCATCAGCACAAGCAATTGCAAATGCCTTGACCATGAAACCTGCAACGTTGGGAATTGCAATGGCTTCAATCATGGGTGGTCTTGCGTCTGTTCAGTTGGCAAACGCAATCAGGAACAAACCTATTCCACCATCATTTGCAAGTGGTGGAATTGTTGGTGGTGGTGCATATTCTTCCGGTGACAATATAAGAGCAAACATCAAGACCGGTGAAATGATTCTGAACCAGAGACAGCAACAGAATCTTTGGAGAATGGCACAAGGTGGTGGAAGAAGTTCTGGACTTCAGAACAATATTGAAATCAAGAACTTCAGGGGAAATGACACGAAAGTCACACCACAGTTCACTAATGATGGAATCAAAATTATGATCCGTGAATCAATCGCAGATGACCTGAAAAACAGAAGATTGAATGGTGCTTTACTGTCAGCAGAAAACACAATGAATGGTCTTCATTATGAATAAGGGGTGAAAAATGGTAAATTGGTATAAAACAGAACAGAAGTTTTTTGGAATGGACACAGAACCTTCAGAGAATGTTGAAGAAACAGTTTTTGAATCTGGAAAATCAAGATATACATTGAAGAACAGTTCAGCAAAGCTGATTCACAGTTTTTCATTCTTGATTTCTTCAAAGGAAGAAGAACTGTCATTCTGGAATTGGTATAACACCATATTACTTTCCAGAACGCAGACAGTAGGATTGATTGACCTTGTCAGCCATTCCGGTATCAAAGAATACCGGATGATAAAAGAACCACAGATTCAGAATTCACAATATCCGAAAGAATGTTCAGTTTCAGTTAAGGAAGAATAAATGAATACATTTGAAAAACTTATAAGAAGAAGTGGTGGATTCTCACTTCCCTTTTTGATTCATCTTTATGATGATAAGAAAAACATTGAAATGTTCTTCATCAACAATTCTGATGTAAATGTTTTGTATGAAGGAAATGTCTATCTGAAATCAGTCTTCACCTACAAACCGAACATTTCTGTATATGGGTTTGATGGTGGTGGGAAACTTGAAATTACTGTCTTGGATAATCAGACTATTGACTTGGTAGAAAGATATAATGACATCCATCTTGATACGGTTGCCACAATGGATGAACAAGGACAGTTCACGGAAATCAAGAGATTCCGTCATCATTATGGAACTATTTCAGGAAACAGAAAGACAATCAGCTTTGATTTTGACAAGGATGACAGAACGGAAATGACATTTCCGACATTGATTTGGACAACTTTGAACAACAAAGGAAACTCATAAAAGTGACTATATATATGCCATAACATATAGGGTTGCCGAATATACCTCCATTTGGACTTCTTGAACTTACCAATCAAGAAGTCCTTTTTTTTATCTTTCTGAAAAAATATATTTTAGGTGGGAAAATAATCTGACTATATACACAGAATGTATTATGAAGATTTGCTGACAGTTCCATATAAAGAATTCGGAAGAGATATGGAAGGAATGGACTGTTATGGACTTGTCATAGAAATGTGCAGACGTAACGGAACACCATTGATTGATTTTGTCTATCACAATAGACAAGTGAAAAATCATCAGTTGGATGAATGTCTTGGAAAGACAAATGTCAGACTGATTGATTCTGAAGAAAGACAGTCTGGTGACATCATTGAATGGAATTATGAAGACAATCTGCATGTTGGATTCCTTGTTGATAGAAACACAGTAATTCACGCAACCTTCAAAGGTGTGAGAATAACACCGGTTGCAATAATCAAAGACTATAAAATTGGAAGGGTTGAAAAATGGCAATAGCAGAATTCTATGAATCATTATCAGACGCAAAGAAAGTTCATGTTCTTCAGAACGGAAAAACAATTGCAGAAAACTTTCCATCTGTGACAGATTGGAAATCTTACAAGATTATTGTCAATAAATGTTGGAATGAACCATCACATGTAGTATGTCCAAAAGATTCAATCATCATTCGAAAAGTTCCACTTGGTCTTGATCCGTTGTCATGGGTTCTGATAGGAATTGGTGCTGTAGGCTTAGGTTTTGGAATCTGGGGTGGTGTCGAAGGATACAAGGCAAGAAAAGAAGCTGAAAAAACAAAGAGAGAATTAGAAAGATTAAAGAATAATTCTAAAGATGAAGTCATAAACCTTCCATATCTGAAAGGTGCTTCAAATAGTGTCGCAACGGGAAAGACACAACCATACATGATTGGTCAGAATCTTTTCACTCCATACATTCTTAATGCCGGAAGGAACTTCAGGGGATATTCCACAATATCGGGTCAGGATGGAAAAGACCAATTCTATAATGTTGTTCTGGAATGTGGTTTCAATAAACAAAATCTCAAAAAAATATACTGTGATGACATTGTTCTGAAGAAGTTCAATACAGATGAATGTCAGGAAGGAATCTTTTCACTTGATCCGTCTGTTTTTGCTTCAGAAGATTCATTCATTGAAATTGCACAAGACGGAAATCCTTTTGAAACATCTGGATTCAATCAGAAGATTATTGAAAAACAGTATTCAGACAACCTGAAACAGCATGATTCAGAACATCCAGAAGACTACAAAGATTTGTTCTATACCCTTGAATCAAATTCAATGGGTGCTGATGTCTGCATTCTGTTCAACGGGTTGAGAAAATACACAGATGATGGAACAGCCGGAATCAAGAAAAGAACAATCATTCCTTCTTATTCCGTTGACTATGCACATTTGGTTGCAATCGGTGATTCTGATCCATTGAACAATGCGACATGGATAGATTTTTTCTTTGACCAGAACGGAACTTCATCAAATGAATTTGAAAGAAACACTCTGCAACAGATTCGCTTCAATGCTCATGTTGATTTCAGTCATGCAGAGATTTTCAACAATGGTGTCAGAAGATATTCAGAACCTATCACTATCAGAGTTTCCACACCGGATGTAAAACCGGAAAAAGGAAGTGAATATTCCGAAACCTATGTTGAATGGATTCATTCATATTGTTATGACGCAAAGAAATCAAGTTCAGTTTTCACACCTGAAAAGATTATTGGAGAACGTGAAGCAAGACTTTCAACAATTCTTGGTCTTAGAATTAAATCAACAACGGACAATCAGGACAAACTGAAGTCAATTCAGATTGTTTCTTCCGGTGTCGCAAGAGTTTATGGTTCAGATATGGCAAGGACAAAATCATGGTCTGAAACAAAAACACCAACATCAAATCCGGCTTCATGGTGTCTTGAAGTTCTGACTTCTGACTGTCATGTTCCTTCCAAAGTAGATTTCAATGAAGATGAATTCGACCTTCCTTCATTCGGTGCATGGTATGATTATTGTGAACGTGAAGGACATAAACTGACTGTCAATTTTGTAATCACTTCTGGAATGACAAAATCAGCACTTCTTGATTTGATTTGTGAATGTGGTCATGGATATTTATATCAGAATATTTTCGGTCAGATTGCCGTTGCAATAGATTGTGAAAAAGAAAATGCAATTGCCGTTCTGAATGAACAGAACATGGTTTCTTTCAGTTATACAAAAGAAGTAAAAAGAAAACCTGATGGACTTAAACTGACATACATTGATTCAGAATCAGATTATCAGGAAAACACCGTAATGATTATGTATGACGGAAGTGATCCAGAAGAAAGAAGTTCTGATTCAATTATTTCTTCAGTAAATGTTCAGGGAAAGACAAACCATGAAGAAGTTTGCAGATATGGATATTATCTGATGAAAAAAGAAAGACTTAGACCAAAAGTTGCAAAGGCAACAATCGGAAATGAAGGAATCTTTTTCACACCACTTTCAAAAGTTCTTGTTCAGCACCCTTCTTTGAAGATTGGGAAAGGAAACGGGGAAATCAAGTCTGTCATTTATTCTGAAGATGATTCACAGATTGTTGGACTTCAGCTTTATGATTCGGTCAATCTTTCTGAATCACAGAACTATTCAATGATTGTTCAATGTGTGGGAAGTTTTGGTTCTGAAGATTATTGCACACCACTTCAGATTGAAATTGTCGGTGGAAAAGGTATTACAGATGAAGTTGAATTTGTCACACCGATTCCAAGAACAGCAAGAACAATTCCACATGGATGTGATGTCTTTTCTTATGGACTAGGAACAGAAAATGTTGTTGACGAAATGCTGATTTCTGCAATTGAATCAAATGGTGACGGATTCACACTTTCTTTGGTTGATTATGATGAAAGAATTGTGGATGATTCAGAAACAATTCCAGAATACATTCCAGACTACACATTGCCATCAAAGAACGTTGCAGAAGTTCCTGAAAGACCGATTGTCAGTTTTGATGACCTTTATGGAGTAAAAAAGGAAGTTGAAGATTCAACAGACAGAAAAATTGCGGCTGCAACTTTTGACGCAAGTCCAACATACAACGCAGAATTCAACACTTCAATCATCAAAAAAGACAACACCGGTTCTTACACACCGTCATTCATTTCTGCAAACGGTTATGAAAACAAAGGACTGACAGAACAGAATCCTTTTAGTGGTAAATGGTTTGTATATATCAACGGATCAGAAACAGCATTTTCAACAACAACGGGTTCTTCTTTCCGTCTGAACGTTCAGGATATTTTGGATTCTGGAATTGAAAACATTGACACCATTGAAATTCTGTTCAAGACAAATGATGAAAAACTGACAGTCAGACGGGAATTGATTCAGGTCTTGACCGGTGCAAGTGCCTATTCCGTAAAGCTATCTACACCATCAATCATTCTTGAAACAGTCGAAAACAAAAGGGTTTCAGAAATTACAGTCAAGACAAAAGCTGAAGTCTATTATGGACTTAAAGAATTGACATATCAGGCTTCAGATGGTTGGGAATATGGAATCATTCAAAGTCCAGAAGGAATGGAAGTTTCTGTCAATGCACAGACCGGTGAAATATCATTGAAGATTCTTGAAGGGTCAAGTCTTGCAGATATGGGTTCTTTGAAGATTCCGGTGTTCATTCATTCACAGACTTCAAAACAGACTGTTATTGGTTTTGAATCTGGAAACAGAATCATTGTGACCGGTTTCAACGGTGTCACAATCGGTTTCTATGAAGCAGACGAAAACGGATATTACAACACTTATTTCACATGGCAGAAGTTGTCACAGAATACAATCAGACTTGCAAGTCTTACACAGACAGTCAATAACTATTGGACAGAACTGACAAATGATCTGAATGTGACTGTTGCAGAAAAAAACACACTTGTCAGACTGAAAGATTCAATCACTTCTGATTATCTGAAATATAAAGAAAGATACAACAAATACAATTATTTCACAGCTTATGAAAATAAATACAATGACCTGATTGGAATGATTGATTTGGTTGTTGCTTCAGTTCAAGTTCCAACATTTGATTCAAAAACAAGTAAAGACGCATTCAATCAGTATTTTGAAATCTATTATTCTGCAAAAGCAGACCTTGATTCTGAAATATCAAGTATTGCAGAAAATTTTACTGACATAGATTCTGTTTCAAAAGTTTCTGCATTGAAGCCAAAAGTGAATGATTTTTTTGTGTGGCTTGGTGGAAAAAATGTTGTTTATGGTTCATCCATCTTTACAACCGGAATGACTTATTGTTGGAATGGTGAGAAATGGGTTGAAGACCATGACAACACACATATTGTTTCTACTATGGATGAAGCAATCAGAAGGTTTGAAGAATCAGAAGATGAAACAATTCCGGCTGTAAGTTTTGCAAAAAGACTTGTTGCAATGGAAGTTGTGGCAAAAAGTATTTTTGCAAATTATGTCAAAGTTGTAGACATCATGACGCAAGGTGCAACAACTATTGATGGTGGAAAAATCACAACCAATTCAATCAAGGCAGATTCCATTGATGTTGATTCTCTGATGTCAAAAGAATTGGTGCTTCAGAATGGTGGGATTCTTAGGTCTGAAATTTTCAAGGGTGATATTTCATATACAGCAGATTTTCAGACCACCGGAACAAAGACTGTCGGTTCATACTTCAAAAAAGGTGAAGATTGGTTTGTCATCATTTCAGAGACAAAATGTGTGAAAGCATATTCAGAGCCAAAAATAATTTTTTCTTTCGGCTATCCTACACCATCAGGATTGCTTGTTAGTGGTGAAGATTTCATTACATATCAGGGAACAACAACGGATGTTCCGGTTGGTTCTTGTTATAGATATTCAGGAAGATATTCTGAACCATCATACTATATCAATCTTGGGAAAAATAATTGGTTGCTGACAAACAATTTTAATCTTGTGACCGGAAGTTATGAAATTTCAAATATTTCGGATATGAATCCAAAAAATCTGACTTCAGGTATTTTCATCAGTTCTGATGGAAAAATCGCTTCAGGTGGAGATTCAAACATTGGTGGAAGAGTTTCGGCATTTGGGTTTGAAAACAAGATTGATTCTGGTGACTATGAATTGTTCCATCTTGGATTGAAAACAATGAATAGTGCTTCAGGTGGAAAATATATTTCATCAAGGAAATTTTTCTGTTCTGGAAAAACAAAAACTTCAGTCAATTGGAAAAGTTTTCACAATGATGAATTCAGAGAATATAGTTATGTTACAAAGATAGAATTGATTCGTGTTCGTGAAGATGTTGAAACAGTTGTCTATTCTAAGACATTCACAGTTCCAGAAGACCATTCACCAATCGAAGGGTCAGAAGATTTCATTCTTGATATTCAGTTTAATGATGAAATTAAATTGAATTATACCCAAGTATCTTATTCGCCCGGAAGACCGGTTAAAGATATAATCGCAATTCCTTTAATAAGTTTCAGCACATCAACAAGAAATGAACTTCTTATGGTTCTCAATGATATGAGAGAAGAAATAGTCAAATAATACAAATATAAAAGGAGAAAAAAAATATGGATACAGAAGTAGAAAGCCTTGCCAACATTAAAGCAATGGAAGGAAGAAACCTTGACGCAAGTGTAAACGGAAACACACTTGTTTCGGGTGAAAAAGCAGATGGAACATTTGGTGTTTTTAATTTCTTTCAGGGAATTAAAAACTTCTTCAAAGGTATATCAGCACTCGGCACACTTGCGAGTGGTTCACGTCTGCCCGTTACCGACAGTAACGGAAACGTTACATATACCACAATGAACGACATTAATAACTATGTGGTAAATAATGCTTTAGCGGATTATGTAGGTAAAGGAAAAACAATATATCCAACAGACTTAAACAATGCTTATTCAACAAGTAAAAAAATAAGTTTTTATCGAACTTCTACAAATGTTTTAAACTTGCCCGTAGCAAATAAGAATTTTATTGTTGAAGTAAATACTTATAATGACGGAACAAATCTTCGTATAACGCAAATTGCAAGATTTAACGGTGGAGAATCGGCAAATTATACATATACGAGAACGGGATTCGGAACAATAACAAGTGGAATTACTTGGACTAGTTGGGAAAAAGTCGCAACAGAAAACAGATTGACATTAGAAAAAACTGTAACTCTTGCAAGAGGTTCTAATACTATTACATTCGCAACAAACTATTCATATTTACTTGTGGCAAGTGGTAATAACTACGGGCAAGGCATTTGTTTTGTATCGCAGGGTTATAGTGCAAGTGTTGTTAAAGGCACTATTTTAGCAAATAACATTTCTTTCGGT
>JAKSTG010000038.1 GCA_024402695.1 Treponema sp.
ATGCACCTCCTAAAATTGAACTTTATTTGTCCAACTTTAGGGGTGCACTTCAAGAAGCGGTCTTTTTAATTTCATAAAAACTACATTTCCCAAAGGTCTGCCAGTTCAAGCAGAAGCTTTTCGGTTTTTTCCCAACCAAGACATGGGTCAGTGATTGATTTTCCGTAAACTCCGCCATCAGGTTTCTGGCAGCCGTCTTCAATGTAAGATTCAATCATAAGACCTTTTACGATCTTTCTGATGTCGTCATTATGGCGGCAGCTGTGAAGAACTTCTTTGGCAATACGAATCTGCTGTTCAAACTGTTTCCCAGAGTTTGCGTGGTTACAGTCAACGATTACACCAGGATTCTTAAGGGCTGCTTTTGCGTAAAGGTCACACAGATCACGAAGATCTTCATAATGATAGTTAGAGATACTTGTTCCGTGACGGCTTGTTGAACCGCGGAGAATTGCATGAGCCAGTGGGTTACCTTTTGTTTCAACTTCCCAACCTGAGTACAGGAATGTATGGTTGTGCTGGGCAGCTGTAATAGAGTTCATCATAACAGAAAGATCACCTGATGTTGGGTTCTTCATTCCAACTGGAACATCAATACCTGAACTTACAAGGCGGTGCTGCTGATTTTCTACAGAACGAGCACCAACAGCAATGTACGAAAGAACATCTGCCAGGTACTGGAAGTTTTCAGGGTAAAGCATTTCGTCTGCACAAGAGAAACCTGATTCTGCAATAGCACGCATGTGCATTTTGCGGATGGCGATTACCCCTTTCAAAAGGTCAGGAGCCTTGTTTGCATCAGGCTGGTGAAGCATTCCTTTGTAGCCGTCACCTGTTGTACGTGGCTTGTTTGTATAGATACGAGGACAGATAAGAATCTTGTCTTTAATCTTTTCCTGAACAGTGCGCAGACGTTTACAGTAGTCAATTACTGCATCTTCGCGGTCAGCAGAACATGGTCCAATGATCAGAAGAAGACGTTTGTCTTTTCCCGAGAAAATGTTCTTGATTTCTGTATCATTCTTCTTTTTGATTTCTGCAAGTTCGTCACTAAGAGGATACATTTCAGAAATTGTAAGAGGATCAGGAAGACGACGTTTGAAAGTCATGTGCAGCTGGTCTACCCCGTTGTTTTCACGGATAAGAGCAGGTGCTACAGGATTCTGAGGTCTAGTGAAAGCGGCAAATCTTGTTTTGTTTGCTTTCTTTGTATTGATTTCTTTTTCAAGAACTGTAAGTCCAAAAACTTCTGCTGTTTCTGTTGAAGCAATTGCGGCAACAGTCGGATCATTCAGTTCCTTGATAAATTTTGCAGCAAGGGCTGTGTTAGAAAATGGAACGATTTCCAGTTTGTGTGCCTTGATGAATTTATCACACTGGCTTAAAGCCTGTGGATGTGAGTAAACCTTTTTGATTGTTTTAAGTGATGCACCTTCACAAGCCATAAGATTGTGAACCACATCAATTTCAATAACGTGGTTTACGTAAAGATTTCCGGTATAAAGAAGGTCTGTTACAGTTCCAACTTCACCGGCATAGTTATTTTCAAGTGGAAGAACAACACAATCGTGTTCCCCACTTTCTACTGCTTTGTAAGCTTTTGAAAATTCATCGTAAGCGATGAGTTCGGCGGCAGGATACATTTTTTTTGCAGCAATATGACAGAATGCGCCGTCTGTTCCAACATATGCTACCTGAATTTGTTTTTTTGCTTTGGCCATATTAGTTTTCCGTGACAACTATATTAGTACTTTTCCCCTATTATTTCAATTTAACCTGTACTCCGCGAACCAGGGAACTCAGATCAAAAGAAACATAATTTCCACTCTTATCCTTTTCAGGTTCAAAGCGGAATTTTCCGTCAGAAGTTTTCCAAACAGTTCCTTTAATAACTTTCTTGAACGGAATTTCTGCGGCACAGCCTTTTTCTTCAGAAACCAGATATCTTGCGTTTGGACGAACAAGAACATAGATCTCTTCAATAGATGCTGCACTATCAATAAGAGCGCTGAAACCAGCTCCCTGCATTACAGAATAAAGAGTTTCTTCGCCAGCGGCTTTTTCTGCGGCTACAGCTTCTTCCCTTTCTCTATTCAGAGACTGAACTTCCGCTTCGTGATCTTTCTTCATCTTTTCAATATTTTCGTTCAGTGTAACAATTTCCTGTTTCAGAGAAACTTTATCCTTGTAAAGGCCGTAAACCGAATCAGCCATTTCATCAGTAATCTGATCTACAAGTTTGTCATCGGCTTCCTTGATTTTTCCGATGGTGAATTTATGTGGGAGATCCAGGATTTTCTTATCAAGATATTTGAAATCCTGATACATTTTTCTCACACCACTCATGCGGGCTGCAAGATCGTTGTCACTGATGTTTCCTGCAATGAAAGCTTCGTGATTTTCCACGTCGTAAAGTCTGCGGTTATTTAGGGAAGGACTGTTCATTACTTCATCGGCTTTTGCATCCTTGATAACAGGGTCCAGGGCATCAATTTCTGCCTGAAGTTTATCAGAAACCGACTTCAGAGATTTTCTCATTTCTTCCTGATAAGTTTTACGGTTTCTGCTGATTGTTTCTTCAAGGGAAGTAATGCGGCTTTCGTATGCCTGAGCCATCTGCTTTCTTTCCAGTTCCTGAAGGGCTCTTTCTGAGTCCAGGGCTTTCTGCTGTTCCTGTGCTGCAACCAGTTTGGAATTATCATATTCATCGAGTTTTTCTTTGTAGATTTCAATCTGTACGTTGGCTTCTTCGATGATTGGATCATATTCACTGTTAATTTCTTTTACAGTTTTTTCGTATTCCTGCTGAACTACTGCTTCCCGGTTTGCCTTATCCTTTTTATCGCGAAGATTCAGTGACTGGATTGTTACCAGATCACCATCACGTTTATCGGCAGCCGCATTGAGGAGTCCCTTTTTCTGAGTCTCAATCTGAATCTTGTTTTTTACTGCGGCTTCATACTGATCTTGGGTTCTTGCAACTGTATCAATCAGATTCTTCAGATTTACATCATCGAACTCTGCAACATTTACAACAACTTCACGGTTCGTCTTTTCAATCTGTTTTGAAAGAATGAAAGCTACCAGGGCAACTACCAGAACACAACCGCACAGCATAAGTGGAACAAAAGGTGATTTGTTTTTGCGGGTCTTTGCGTATTCCTGTTCAAGATTATATGAACTGGCATTATTCTTTAACTTAAGAGGTTCCAGTTCATCCTGAAGGAAGAGAAGTACTTCTTTATGGCGCTGTTCTTCTTCAATCATTATTTTGTTGTCATTGTCCATATTCCGCTCCATCCTTCCGGTGCTGATTTATTTCCCATTCTTTCAAGGAAAACTTCTGTTACTTCCAGTTCTGTCTGTTTGAAAAGCTTACGTGCATTTTTCCAGTCGCCTGAATAATATGCCTGAAGCCCCTCTTCAAAAGTTTGATATTTTTCGATCAGATTTGGATCCATTTCTTCGTTATCAAACGGGAAGTAAATTTTCTTGCCTTCTGTTTTACCTTTTACCTGAACTGTATCAATTTCGTAGAATGTAAAACGAGTGCTGCTTTTTTCAACTTCATCTTTGATGTATTCCGAAACAATAACCGGCAGATGATAGATTCTTGTAAGTCCTTCAAGACGAGATGCCGAGTTTACGTTGTCTCCAATTACAGTATTTGCCATGTGTTCGCTGGAACCGATATTTCCGTAGAAAACGTTTCCACCGTCAATTCCTACACCAACATCAAGAAGAACTGCCTGGAAAACTCTTTCTTCCGATTCTGTAAGCTGTCTCTTCTTTTCGATTTCCTGGCGACGGGCAATCATTGATTCTCTGAGTCCTGCAGTTACTCTTGTAATATCCCATGCAGAACAGATTGCATCATAAGATTTGCTTTCCGCAGATTCCAGAGTTCCGTAAACTGCAAGAACTGCGTCTCCGATAATGGAACCGATTACACCGGCGTTTGAATGAACCTTGTGAATTACTCTGTCATAGTGAACGTTCAGAACGTCAATAATATCGTTACCCAAAGTTTCTGTACGGTAAGTAAAACTCTTGATGTCGCTGAAAAGCATTACCAGTTCCTGCTGCTTTCCTTCCAGAGCAACCCCGTGTTCTGTATAAGCTTTTGCAACAACGTCCTTTGAAACGAACTTTTTGAAAGTTCCAAGAAGGTTATTAACAGAAGATGAAAGAGCGTTGAAGGAAGCTGCAAGATATGTAACGTCATCATTTCTGGCATTATCAAGATTGATAAGTCCCAGTTCCTTACGGCGGTTCATTTCATAAAGATCATTTGTAATGCTTCGAACTGTTTTGAATTCGTTACTGATAATCAGATAACCTACGACGATGAATCCTGCTGTAAGAAGGACAATCATAAGAGCCATAAGTCCGTAAATACGGTTTGTATTTGCCTTTGTGTCTTTGCGGAGTTCTGCGCGAATCAGATAATAATTCCAGTCTTTCTGATATTTGTAGACTCCGAAATATTCTCCGATGAAAGTTTTGAAAGCAACAGAACCTTCATCAATTCCTGCTTCTCTCTGACTGTTCAGAAAATCCAGAACTTCTGTATCTGTAAATTCATGCCAGTAGCTCTCTTTGTTTGCACAGGTCACGAATTCCAGTTTTCCAAGAGGATCTACACCAAGGGCAAGGCTGTTAGGATTTGAGAATCCTGTTTCGGCTGCCTTTGTAAGGGACTGTTTTACTGAATTCTTATCCCTTGAATACTGATAAATCTGATACTGGTTTGATGCGTTGGAATAAAGGTCTTTCAACTGTTCAACCATGATCTTGTTATTCAGACGGATTGTTTCGCGCTGCGAAAGTCTGATTGTAATAAGGTTTGTTGAAATGTTTGAAATCAACAGCAATAAAATAAAAATCAGAAGGATTTTAAACCCGATAGGGACAATTCTTGTCTTTCCTACCCTGGAAAAAAAACTGAACTTAGACATGAGGCTCCACTCTTGTGTTTAGATTAATTGCTACTATTATATTGCAATAAATTCAAATTGTCTAAAACTATTGAGTCAGATATACTGAGTCTATGTCTGAACAATCTACTGAAAATAAACCGCAAAATAATAAAAAACTCATAAAATCAGGAATTTCACTCTCGGCTCTTACCTTTCTTTCCAGAATCATGGGCCTTGTCCGTGAAATGACAAAAGCAGCCTTCCTTGGAACTTCCATGTACGCCGACGCTTTTACAACGGCTTTCATGATTCCAAACCTTCTGCGCCGTCTTTTTGCCGAAAACAGCGTTTCTGTTGCCTTTATCCCAACTTTCAAGGAATACATTTCCAAAGGTGATTCAAAAGAAAACAAGAAAGACACACAGGACTTCCTGAACGCAACCTTTACCCTCATTTCTTTCTGTACTGTAATCGTAGTGATTCTGGGAATCTGCTTTTCTCCATTCATTTCCCGCATTTTCTGCCACAAACCGGGAACAGTTTCCTTGACCGCAAGACTTTTTGGAATGCAGCCTCTTAATCTGGATCCTGTGGATCTGGATGTAGCAATGGCTGAATGGTCTGCAAAAACTACAGAAATAACACTGCTTACAAGAATCATGTGGCCTTACCTCTGCCTTATTTCCGTTGCTGCCCTTTTCCAGGGAATTCTGAACGGCTGTAGAGTCTTTGCCCCAAGCGGATTTACTCCAGTCCTTCTGAACGGAATCATCATTGCAGCTACATATCTTCTTTCGCCTCATACAGCAAATCCGGCCCGTGCCATGTCTATTGGTGTTGTCATCGGAGGATTTGTACAGGCTGTCTTCCAGCTTCCTTTTGTGCTTAAGACCGGCTGGAAAGTTGCTTTCACAACTCTTAAAAAGACCTTCTCAAATCCGGGAACAAAGAAAGTCCTGACACTTATCGGACCAACAATCATCGGAATGGCCGCATATCAGCTGAATGACGTAGTTTCAACTGCTATCGCAAATAATCTGGGAACTGGGGTTACTTCAAGTCTCCAGTATTCTCTCCGTCTTCAGGAACTGATTCTTGGAATCTTTGCCGTTTCAATCAGTACTGTTATCCTGCCAGACCTTTCCGGCTTTGCAAGCAAAAAAGACTGGGTAAACTTCAATGAAATGTTCATCCAGGCACTTAAGATCATCACAATGATTTCCATTCCTGTTACTTTCTATTCACTTGTGACAGGCGAAGACCTTATCGTCCTCCTTTACAGAAACAAGAGTTTCAATGATGAATCTGTAGCCATGACCTTAAGCGTATTCCGCTGGCACATTGCGGGACTTCTCTTTATTGCCATGAACCGAATTATTGCACCGGCCTTCTATGCACAGCAGAATCCGAAACTGCCTACCACAGCCGGAATCATCAGTTTTGTTCTGAACATTATTTTTGCAGTTCTCCTTGCAATCCCTATGCAGGGACCTGGAATTGCACTGGCTCTTACACTTGCAAGTCTTGGAAACACAGTTTTCCTCATCATATTCATGAAGAAAATGGAAAGCTTCGACGTAAAGAAAATCCTGAAAGACATGGGCTTCTACATCATCAAAATCATTATCTTCTCTGTGATTGCTTCAGCTCCGATTTACTTCCTCCGCCCGGTTCTTTTAAGAGTCTTTGCAGGTCATTCAAAAATCGTAAGCTACGGACTTCCTGTAGTTATCACTGCAATAATCTTCGGTATTGTGGGAGTTTGTCTTCTTGTATTCACAGGCGATAAATCCACAAAAGCATTAATCAGAAAAATAAGGAAATAAAAATGAAAGAATATACAATTGATGACCTGAAAAAAATCTACAAAAAAAGAGTTGACCGCGTTGCCGATTATCTGACTCAGAATGATATTGGCGCCGCCATTTTTATTGATAACGAAGAACATCGTGAACCTTCCCTCCGCTATCTTACAGGACATTCAAGCGATGCAGTCCTCGTCGTTTTCTCAGACGGCTACGACATTCTTGTTCCATGGGATGAGATTCTTGCAAAGAAAATTTCTGTTTCTTCAAAGATGATTCCATTTACAAAATTCAAGAACAACGATCTGGAAGCTGTAAAACATATTCTGAAAACCAGCACACACGGTAAAAACAACAAGGTAGAATTACCGCCTTACCTTACATATCCAAAGTTCCTGAAATTCATAGACGGTTTAAATGAACACGATTGTCTTTGCCGTGAAAACGGAGTTCACCAGGCGGTAACAGAATTCCGCATGGTAAAAGATGAATACGAGATTGAATGCACAAGAGAAGCCTGTCGCGTTGGCGACAAAATCATCGATAAAATCGAAAAGCAGATTAAAAGCGGAAAAATAAAGACAGAAATGGACGTTGCTCTTCTTATTGAAAAAGAACTGAGAGTAAACGGTTGTGAACGTGCCGGCTTTGACACTCTTGCGGCAGGCCCTTCAAGAAGTTTTGCTATTCATGCCTTTCCTGGTTACACAGGAGCAGAATGGCCTGGCGAAGGACTTTCCATTCTGGATTTCGGAGTTGTCTACAACGGATACACCAGCGACACCACTGTTACTGTCGCAAAAGGAAAACTTTCAAAAGAACAGAAAGAACAGCTTGAACTGGTAGAAAAAGCCTACAACGAATGTCTTAAGCTTTATAAACCTGGCGCTTCAATTAAAGCCGCCTGCGAAAAAGCTGACAAGATTTTTGCTGCAGCAAAAAGAAAAATGCCACACACTTTAGGGCATGGCATTGGACTTGAGATTCATGAATATCCAAGAGTCAGTTCGAAGATTGATGAAAAACTTCTTTTCAAACCCGGCATGATCCTTACCTGCGAGCCTGGTCTTTACGACGAAAACTTAGGCGGCTGCCGCTGGGAAAATGATGTCCTTATAACAGAAAACGGGAATGAGGTTTTAAGTCATTCCCGTATTATAAAGCTCTAGAGTTTTGCCAGCACTTCATCGGCACTGTTATTAAGTGCCGTTGCAAGGTGCTGGTCTTCAAGATCAGCAGTAAGTTCCTTCAGACTGCTGATTACTTTCTTTGCAAGTTCCTTACCTTCCAGTTCAGCATCTTCGCCGTTCAATTCTGAACAGCAATTTGTATCATCAAGAATTCCGGACTTAAGAAGATTTTCAACAGTCTTTGCAAGTCCTGGTTTACCGCTCATTTTTCCGATCACATAATCCATAAGCATGCGGGTTTTGCTTGCCATGAATTCATCTTTCTTTTCAGGCGGCAGGTAATCGCTTAATTCACGAAGTCTGCTGAAAAGTCCCAGTTCTTCTTTATACTGTTCAGGAATTTTTTCATCTTCGATAATTCTGACAATATTTGGAAGGAACTTTGTAGCATCGTTGAATGCCTGTTCCGTTCTCTGATAAATCGGATCATTTGCTGCAAGTCCGCTTGCAGCGCTTACACCAATATCGTGGTCCGGAGTAACTACGTTATCGAACGGATCCTTCATCTCGTAAGGCGCACTGAAATCAGGTTCATTGAATCCTTCTTTTGCATGACCGTATACAGGATCATCAAAAGGGACAGACCCCATTGAACCGCCGCCGCTTCCGCTTCCACCACCGAAACCAGGTTCGCCATAAGAAGACAAATCTCCCAGTTCAGAGTTAAGTCTTGATGCAGCCTCTTCGGCTTTTCTCATGGCTTCTTCAGCTTTTTCATTTACATCGGAAACTGCTTCTTCAAGCTTTTCTACTG
The DNA here is from genome assembly GCA_024402695.1 of Treponema sp. Lineage (GTDB taxonomy): Bacteria > Spirochaetota > Spirochaetia > Treponematales > Treponemataceae > Treponema_D. The sequence goes on from JAKSTG010000038.1 coordinate 8,669, forward strand.
CATCGTCGATTTTTTCCTCAAGACGGGAATCCATTTTTGGCACAGTGTCGTCACGAAGCATATCAAGAGGATCATCGCTTCCGGAATAGCTGTCATCTGCCGAATATTCGTCTCCAAGGAAATCATCTATGTCGGCATCTACTGTTTTCGGAAGAGGCTTTTTCTTTTTGTTTGGTTTTGATTCAGCCGGTTCATCCCAGTCAGGAACGTACTGGTCTTCGTCATCATCCAGTTCGAATTCTTCGTCTGTTTCTACAGGCTTTGCCTTCTTAGGTTTTGCGGCCATGATTTCAGAAAGGTCATCTTCTTCAGGTTCCTTTTCTTCTTCCATAAGGCGGTCTGTATCTTCGTCAATTTCATCAAGGCCCGAGAAACCTTCATCTTCTGAAAGTTCTGCAAGAAGTGGTACAGAAGGATCCGGCATTTCATCATCGTCTTTTACTGTGTCGCCCATGGCAGCAAAGTCAAAGGCAGCAACTTCTTTTTCGATCATCTGTTCTTCAAGTTCAGCTGCAGCCTGTTCTTCGGCCATAATACGTTTTGCTTCTTCTTCTTTTTCCTGCTCATTGAGTTTTGCAATGTAATCGGAAACATCATTCTGAAGATTTTCATTCCAGGTATGACCAAGACGTTTAAGTTCTTTCTTTGCGTAAATATCTTCGTATTTCAAATTTGCTGCAATCTTGTAAGTTTTTACGGCTTCTTCGATATTGCCCATTCTTTCCAGAATACGACCTTTTATGTTGTAGCCGGCTGGATTCAGACTTGCCAAAGAAATATATTTTTCTGCGCAAGCAAGAGCTTCATCGTACTTTTTTTTCTGGCAATAACGGCGGGCAGCTTCAAGATAATGATGGCGATAGCGTGGATTCATTTCGGCAATGTGACCAAACATTTCTTCCTTACCTGCTTCGTCATCAGTGAGAATACAATACTGTGCTTTTGCGTCTATTACGCCTGCATCACTAGGAGCCTCATCCAAAAGTTCATCAATTACCTGAGAAGCTCTTTCAAATTCATCTGCAGAAAGCATGATGTGAACATATCGTTTTTTCTGGCTGCTGTCCTTGAATCCGATTACACGGGCTTCCTTTGCATACGAAGCGGCATCACCTGGAAGATACTGTTTTTCAAGACTTTCAGCCAGTTTCAGAAGAATGTCAGAATCATTTGTTTTAAGGCGATCTGCTTTTTCAAAGGTTTTCTGAGCTTCTTCAAAATCATATCTTTTGAGCTGAACGCTTCCTGCAAGAGAAATAAGTTCAGCATTTGACGGATAAAGAAGAACTGACTTCTGGACAATTTCCATTGCCCGTTTAGTGTTCTGAAGTTTAAGAAGGAGTTTTACAACGTCGCGAATTGCGTCAATCCAGCCCGGCTTTGCTTTTAGTGCCAGTTCGTAATTCAGAACAGCTTCGCTGTAATTTCTGTCAGATTCATAAGCATGGCCCAGATTGTAGTGAAGAATAGGATGGTTCGGATCTGTCTGAAGACCTCTTCTATATGCCTGGACTGCTTTTGGATAATTTTTCTTTGCCGCATAAATAAAGCCAAGGTGATTGTAGGCAAGAACGTCAGAAGGATTTTCTGCAACTACATTTTCAAAACACTCAATGGCATCATCATAATTACCCATATCTTTGTAGGTAAATCCAAGAGTATAGTTGATCATTCCTGTTTTCTGGTTTTCTTCCAGAGCACGGGTAAGGATTTCAATGCCTTTTTCGTACTGTTTTATTCGGCGGTAAATTCCGCCAAGGCTGTTCATTGCATATATGTCATGAGGAGAAAAAGTAAGGATACTTTCATAATAAGGGATTGCTTTTTCATCTTCGCCGCTCTTAACATACAGACTTCCCAAAGCATTCAGAAGTTCTGCATTATCTGGTTCAGATTTAAGAAGAGTTTTATAAAGTCTTGCTGCAAGACTGAAATCCCGGGAAAGAACCGCACCTTGTGCACGCTGTAAAATCAGATTGTCCATATATTTTTCCTTTTTTATTTACCGGTTGTTTTTTTTAGGTCTGGCGAATACTTCACGGGAAAGATCACCAATAACATTTTCATTTACCTTTGACCAGGAAGCCACGGCAAAATAATAAATTGTTCCGTTTTCAAGACCAGTCAAAGTGATACTTGAAGTATTTCCTACGTTGATTGGAGAAGCTCCTTCAACAGCGATGCGTCCAAGGTATTCGCCCGAACGGTTTCCGTAGTAAACATAGTAACCGCCAGTTGTTTCGTCAACAGAATAATTCCATTTAAGAGTTACACAGCCGTCGCCTGCCACAGCAGTAACACTGAATGGTGGAAGTGGCAGCGGAAGTTCAGTGTAATTCAATTTGATTTCAGTTACATTCGGAGTATGACTTCCGTCGCCATCCGGGAAAAGTTCAGCAGCTACCTGGAAGAAAAGTCCTGTCACTCCTGTCAGTTCTTCACCAGGTTCAATGCTTCTCCATTCAGGATAAGTTTCTGTCCAGTTGTAGCGGTTGTCGCCAGAACGAACATAAAGATTTACTGCAGTTTCTGTAGGAGTCCACATTTCTACATCAACAGAATTCAGAACCGAACCTGCAGAAACCATTACAGGACGAGTCCTGAAATATCCGCCTGTGCGTACGAATTTAATGTGTTCAATTGAGCCGGCATTTTCTGCGCTCTGATATGTAGGAAGTTTATATGAAGTTTTACGGATTCTGAAGTCATCAATTTTTCCTGTGTACTGGGCACAGATATCAAAATCAGCAGGAACTCCCAGAAGCACCAGAGAAACGTCTCCGCCTTCATGTCCTGTTGAAGTAATATATTTCAGATCTTCCACATAACCGTTTACAAGATATTCAAGAAGTCCTGTTTCTGCATCAAAACTCAGAACATGGCTGCTCCAGGTATTTGGAATGATTGTAGACACTCCTTCCAGAACAAGATTTTCGTTTTCGCTGTAAAAATTGTCAAAAAGATTTGAAAGGCGCCACTTCAGGTGTCCGCCTTCAAAACTGGCGTGAAGCATCTGGTAAATAATGTGATTTTCGATTGTGCGTGAAGAATGCCACTGGAAGATTTCTTCCCCGTTTTCGGCAATGGCAGGATTCAGCCAGAACTCAATTGTGAAAGATCCGTTCAATCCTTCAGTTCCGAAGAATGTTCCGGGCTGCCCCTTTACAGTCATACCGCCAAGGTTACGGCTTAAGCCGGCAACTTTTCCAAGTTCTGTTGAAGGCACATTCTGAAGATCATTTTTAGTGATTTTATATTTTCCGTAAGAAATAGGATTTGCCGGATTTTCGAAATTCAGGATCAAATCGGTGTCGTAATCAGGCGAAAAAGAATTGGTCTTCAATTCAATACATTCATAGCCGAAACGACCTTCTCCTGTAGTAACGTTATCCATTACTTCAAGGGCTGGCCATCCTTTCTTTCCGCCAATGCTCAGTTCTTTTGCAAAAAGTCCAAAAGAAACTGAAATAAAGAGTAAGAACAAAATTCCCGAATTTCTGATATAATTTTTCATATCCCTATGTCTGACAAAACTATTCGCGAACAGTTACACGAAACAGCTCTGAAAGCCCCCCATTCTGCAGGCGTTTACCTCTGGCGTAATGCCGAAGGAACCGTCATTTATGTCGGCAAGGCAAAAGTGCTGAAAAACCGTTTATCTTCATATTTTTCAGGTCAGAAAAACATAAAAACCCAGCTTCTCATTGCCAATGCCGTTAGCATTGAATACATTGTTACCGCAAATGAGTACGAAGCACTGATTCTTGAAAACAACTTAATCAAGAAATACAGCCCCCGCTACAACATCTGTCTTAAAGACGGAAAAAGCTATCCCGTAATCCGTATAACCAACGAAGATTTTCCGAAGATTTACCGCACAAGAACCGTTCATCACGACGGATCTCAGTATTACGGACCTTTTCCCGACGTTTACGCTCTGGATACCTTTCTTGAAACAATCTTCAAGCTTTACCCGTTGCGTCGGTGCAGAACCTTCAAAAGCAGAACTTCACCATGTCTCTACTATCATATGGGACAGTGCAAAGCCCCCTGCTGTAAAAAAATTACAAAAGAGTCCTACACTGAATATTTCGGCGAAATTATTTCCCTACTTGAGGGAAAAGATGAAGCGGCCGTTGAACGTTTGAAAACCGAAATGCGCGCTGCCGCAGACGAGCTGAACTTTGAAAAAGCCGCCCGACTGCGTGACGGAATAAATGCCCTGAACGTTCTCCACAACCAGAACATAGTAGAAAGTTTCGAAGAAAATGATGCCGATTACCTGGCTTACTGGCGCGAAGGCGAACTTGTAAGCTTTACAGTCCTTAAAATCAGAAGCGGAAAGCTTCTTGGGCGCAACAATTTCCGTGAAATCAGCCTGAACGAGGACGACGAACTTATCGCCGAGTTCATGAACGTATATTACAACTCACCAGATCAGATTCCTCCATATATATACGTAAGCACAAGTGCCATGCTGCCAAAACTGGAAACAGTGGATGAATCTGTCGAAACCACCGAAGATGTCAATCGATGGCTTCATGAAACCTACGGGGTTGATTCCCAGATTGTCCTTGTTACTGACGACATTCCTTCGGCTCCGCGCCACAAAGCTGCCATTCAGATGGCAACCCAGAACGCCCACGAAGACATTATCCGACGCCTGCGTGAACGGGGTGACACACCTGCCATGGAAGAGCTGAAAGACCGGCTTCATCTGGACAGACTCCCGATCCGCATTGAAGGTTTCGATATTGCCCATATCGGCGGAAAATGGCCGGTTGCTTCCCTTATCAGCTTTTACAACGGAAACCCGGACAAGAAAAACTACCGCTACTTCCGTCTTAAAACAACTGACGGTCTTATTGATGACTTTGCATCTATGCGTGAAGCTGTGACTCGCCGCTACACAAGGCTTCTGAACGAAGGCGCCGACATGCCTGACCTGCTTTTAATAGACGGTGGTATTGGTCAGGTAAACGCGGTAGATGCCGTAATCAAGGCCCTGGGCCTTGATATTCCGATCGCAGGTCTTGCAAAACGTGATGAAGAAATCTGGCGGCCTCATACATCAGAACCAATCTGTCTTCCTAAACGAAGTGATGCACTGCGCCTGCTTCAGAGGGTCCGTGACGAAACCCACCGTTTTGCCACAAGTCGAAACCAGAGACTCCGTACAAAAGAGAACGTTGTTTCAATCTTTCTGGAATTACCTGGCGTTGGCGAAAAACGTGCCCTCACCCTGCAGAAAAAATTCACTACTCTTGAAAACCTGTGCAAACAGAAACCTGCGGACATTGCGGAAGCCATAAAGATTAAAGAGGAAGACGCTGCAGACATCCTGGCATTTGCCTACGAACTTCTGGAAATCAGAAACGAAAAGAAAGCCGAGCAGAAACTTTCCCTCATCAAAGCCGGTACCACAAAAGAACTTGCCGCAGAAGCTGGCCGCCTTGCTGGTCTTGCAGACGAAGCACTGGGAATATAGAAAATTTATGAATACATCACGACCTGGAAATAAAAAAACTATTTTTCCTGTTTCATTTTTTTCAGTTGCTGATTCATTTTATCTACAGATCGTTTTGATGAAAAATACATCAGAATATATACAGACACATAAACCAGAACAAAAACAATTTCCATTGCGATAATTGTTACAGGGTGCTCCAGACTGAACCAGTGAAGGAAGAGACCTGAAACAAGAACAACAATATCAGCAAAAATAAAATAAATGATATTGCAAAACAGGAACTTCTTTTTGCTCATTTCTTTTTCCGAAAGAAATGGCAAAAAGGCAACTGTCAGAAGAAAAGACTGGGCAAGAACGCCCCAGATATATTTCACAGAAATGACAGAATCAAATCCGCCGAAAGCAAAAATATAAAGTGAAGAAAAAATAAAAATCGCAGTAGCAAGTTTTGCGAACATATCAATCATAAAATTTATTTTTGTCTTATTCATAATTACCTCTTTGTTCCTATAAGCCCAGATGCTTTTTCAAAACCGGAACATACATTCTGGAAAAAATGATCTTGCAGCCGTTAGTCAGCTTTGCTTCGATTCTTCCATTAAAATCAGGTGCAAGATTTTCAATTTCATTCACATTTACAATAATCGCTTTGCTGGCTCTCAAAAAATTTGCAGGCAATTCTGTTTCCAGCTGATAAAGTTTCTGACGGCTTTCATAAACCTGATTTGTAGTATAAGCAAAAACCCTGTCATCAACTGATTCAAAATATAAAACTTCAGAATCGTCAATCAACACTATTTTTGAATCTTTATAAAGGGAAAGTTTGGTCTTCCCGTTTTTAAGTGCATTCAAAAGTCGGATTATTTCATCATCCAAGGAATCACATTTTACGATTATTTCATCTTCCTCTGAAGGATTCTGTTTATCTAAAATTGTAATCTTCATACCAGTAAGTTTATCGGGAATATCTTACAGTTTAAAGTTGAACTCTGCTAAGGATTCATAGTTTTCTTCAAGAGAATAAGTGGCCGTAAGATTATTCTGATTGAAAATAATGCGCCACCAGGTTTTGCTGTAAGTTTTGAACTGACTGGCACGAATGTCATACAAAACCTGTTTCATATCATCTTCTGTCAGTCTGCCTTTTTCTTCGAGACGCTGATTCAAAACTCTAAGGCGGTAAACAGAATTTTCATTAAAATCTGCTTCATCTTTTCCGCCAAGATAATGATTTGTAAGGGCATTGGCTTCTGTAATAACCAGCTGATTATCTATGTATTCCGCAACTACCATACGGCCGCTTGCATCACTGATTGCAAAATGATGGGCATAGCCGATTACAGAATGCATGTCGTGATTTTTAAGAAACTCAATTGCTTCAGAAACATCCGCACAGAAATCAAGAATGCCACGAATTGCCAGAGTTGTTGTTACATCACATTTTCCTGAATCCTGATTTGTCTCTTCGGTGTCGCCCGCCATCAAATCTGAAATGCACAACCCTTTTTCATTCATTCCATCAAGAGGTACATAGATGCCTGCAGCGGCCAGATAACGGCTTCCGAATTTCTCTGGTCTGTATCCTTCACCAAAACCGATAAAATCCAGCTGAGTTGTAGAAATAGATTTGTAACCGTGTTTAGGATTGCATTTAATTATCATTGCGGAAGTCAGATTATTCCAGTCATAGTTACGGCCAAAAACCTTTTCCCCTTCCGGAGTAAAACTGGAAATTGCTGCGCAACCAGTATTTAATGGAACTTCTTCCTTGAAAACTTTGTGGATCTTTTTTCCACGAAGAACCTGTTCAATGTAAACTGCCATTTCAGAGTTTGATTCTACACCACCCTGTTCCAATAATTTATCCAGCTGATAATCACCTGAAAACTCCATGTAATAAAAATGGTCATTCAATTTTTTTACTGAATTTGCTGATTTTACAAATGGTCCGAATTTATACCAGCTGATTACCGCCGCCAGAATTCCAGCCACACTTAAAACACTTTTAATTACCTTGAAAATCTGTTTTGCATTCATATTTCCTTTACCTCATTTGCTAACTGATGATTTAATCATAGCAAAGAAAAATGAATTGCTGTTGCAACTTACCTGCGTTTTTCTGCATGTTACGTTGAGGTGGTGACGGAAAATCAGGTTGGGGAGCTCAGTTTGCCGTCTTAACTGGTAGTACCTGCGGGAACCTCCTCGTTTCGGTCAACGTCACAAGTGGCGATTTTTTTGTTTTTTTCAGGGTATAATAGAAATAAAAAGTGGAGAGATAATCGAATGGAAATTTGAGCATTTGCTTTATAGAAAATGTAGTTACCGATGCAAATTACAGAAAACAGGGTCTGGCAAAAAAGGTAATTGAAAAAGCTATTGATATGCGGCTTGAATAGGGGGTGGTTATGTCAGATAAATTCGATTGCATATTGTTGAGGATGGGGATAGAAATAGTTAAGGATTAAAAATGATGGATAACATTACGAATTCACAAAAAATATTTGAAGTTTCAGAAATATGGAAAGAAGCAGCTTACAACTTTGTATACTGGGACAAGCTTAATCTGAACTGGGATGAAGAATAAAAAAATGAACTGGAAAAAATTCTTCAGACCAAAGACATTTACGAATATTATCGTGAATTGTCTCGTTTTATCACACTTTTGAATGATGGTCACACAGGCGTAACTTTTCCAATGGAGCTTTATCAGAATCCGGAATACTTTTCTATGATGCCGGTAATTTTGAATAAGTTTGGTGAAGAAATTGCTGTGATCAATACTACGGAAGAATTAAAAGACTCGGTTCCAATGTACAGCGTTCTGAAAAAAATCGACGGACTTGATGCTGAAGTTTATATCCGGGAAACCTGTTATCCATATTTCTGGCATGGAAATGAAGCGGCCTGCAGTTTACCTGCCATGAACGAAATCCTGTTTGGAAGAAATGGAAGCAAAAATACCTTCACCTTTGAAAAGGATGGAAAAACTTTTGATGTAACTCTTGAAAGATCAGAACCTTCAAAACTGAAATGGGTAAAAACAGATTATTCAATCAAACCTGATTCTTCTATAAAAATTATAAGCAGTTCAAAATCTTATGTAGTTTACCTGAAGGATGATGTTGCGGTTATCAAAATCATGACCTTTGCAGACGACTCTGTTCCTGGAAAAATCTACGAATGCTTTGAGGAATTGAAAAATGCAAAGGGCTACATTGTGGATGTACGAGGTAACGGCGGAGGAAACAGTTCAAATGCCGATGCGGTGGCGGCCCTCTTCATCAAAGAGAATTTCAAAAGCTGTTTTGCGGAAACTCAGGTGTATGAGCCAACAATCAAAGCCTGGTCCTTGTTCCGGGAAGATTTCAAAGGCCTTTCTTTAAATGAAGCGAAGGAAAAATATGCCGGCGATTCAGAAAGTATAAAATCTTACCGCATTGGAAGAAACATGTTTTATGTCAGAGACAATGGTGATCAGGTAAAAGCTTCTGCACCTGGAAAACTGGAAGGGCCTGTTGTAGTTCTTATGAATGAAAATTCAGTTTCTGCGGCAGAAGATTTTGTTGACGTTATGAAAATGTACACCGACGCAGTCTTTGTGGGAAACAATACTGCAGGCACCAGCGGTCAGCCATTGTTTGAAAATCTGGAAAGCGGCGGTTCCTTCCGTATCTGCACCAGAAGATGTATCGCTCAGAATGGAGAAGACATTTACAACAAGGGCTTTGCTCCTGATGTAAAAATCACCCAGTCGCTAAAAAATTTTATTGATGGCGTTGATGCGGTAATGGAAAAAGGTCTGGAAGTTTTGAAGTCACGTATCAATTAAAACAGAGGTTTTATGATGGCAAAGGAAAACGGAACAGGCAAAACAATACTGGAGCGGAGTACTTAAAGGCGACGGCGAACTTGTAGAAACTTTGATTGGTGGTAAGATAAAGGTTGAAAAATCCTAGAAAATTTTTCAAATTAGCAGTAATTCGGGGAAGGAGTTTATATGCTTAAACAATTACCAGAGGAAAAGAAAAACTTAGTCACGGGGCTGTTCAAAAATCGGCAGCCAAACAATTCTGCGTTGTGGTGTTATTTAGATGGAATAATGCCTGGTAAGACTTATGTGGATGATTTGGAAAATCCTACAAAGGCAATCTGCCAATTGGATATGAGCTGGACTTATATCAGTGATGATGCGGACCTAAAGTGGATTGAAGAAACCCTGCGGGAAATAATTAAATCAGCCTGGATTCAGGTAATCTGGGCACCATCGCGGCGGCCTGAATATCCGCTGAAAGAGTTGGGAAAAATCATTCCGCGATATGAATATATAGAAAGAAATGCTCCATTAAAGCAGCCTTGCGGTGTGGAAATCACTCCTTTTACCAGTGAATTATTCGATAAGCTGCCGGAGGATTATCAGAAGTGGCATCTCCAGAATTACAACACTAAAGAAGCCTTCCTTGAAAAAGCCTTTGGATTTTATGCCGTTGAAAATGGAGAGGTCTGTTGTGAAGCGGAAGCTGCATTTACTGCCAACGGATATACAGAAATGGGGATTTATACCTTTGAACCATACCGCAGAAAAGGTTATGCATTTGCCGCCTGTCTTCACACTTTGCAGGAACTTGAGAAAAGAGGCCTAAAGGCAATTTGGGCTTGTGATGTGGAAAATGTAGAATCTGTGGGACTTGCTCAGAAACTTGGATTTGTGAATCCGGTGGAGTATGATTTTATTTTCTTTCCACAGGTAAACTAATAAACTGATTCACAAATATCTGTCTCCACTGAAAATAAATTACAGCTTTAACTCCTTTTTAAATCACTTATGATATAATTTTGTAGTTAAAAATTCTAAAAGTAAAGGATTAAAAAAATGGCAAAGACAGAAGAAAACTCAAAACCTACACCACCATGGGCAGACCAGATACCGGAAGGTGCTTTTATATCTTACGCTCCAACTTACAAAGTGGGGGAATATTTCAATCTTTTCAAAAATGATTCTGCCAACGGAATGAAGTACTACTTTTTTGATCCGACAGAGCATGGTTTTGAAAAAGGCAAGGTCTATCCTGTTTTGATTTTCCTTCATGGTTATACAAACGCTCTGGAAGGGGATGTTTGCATCAATTATTCAGGAGCAGAATTTTTTGCCAGCCCTGATTATCAGAAAAAGCTGGGCGGTGCTTATGTTCTGGTGCCTCTTGCAAATGAAAAGCGAGATTCCGAAGGTAAGGTTGTAGATTCCTGGGGAGAGCCTTATATCAATCCTCTTTATGAACTGATTAAAGAGTTCATTTCAAAATATGCTGGTCCAAAGGGCGGGGTTTCAAAAAAACTTTTGTGGGGAAATTCTCGCGGGGCTGATATGTGCTTCCAGATGGGCACAAAATTTCCTGAGTTTTTTGATGTTTTAATGCCTGTTGGTGATTCAGACATTCCGGGCGACGAAGTTTTGGATTCTTTTGATGAAAACAATGTTTCCCTTTTCCTGGCAATTGGCAAACGGGATGAGTTCAACGATTACTATGGCGAAGTTGTTCCACGCCTTTCCCGCCTGAACAAAATGAAAAACTTTTTCCTCTTTGATCCGGATTGGGTTTGTAACGGCGACAAGGGAATTGCTTCAATCAACTTTGGTACAGAAATGGGGCAGCACTGTCTTGTAAATCCTATGGCTTGCAACCTTATTTTTGATGATGGAACAGCCATGTCTGACCGCCTGCCTCGTGGATTAATCGACTGGATTAATTACGCCTTCACAGACCGCCCTCACCTGGTAGAAGTTATAGAAACTGAACGGCTTATTTTGCGCCCGCTGACTTTCGACGATCTGCCGGCCATCTTCAAGTGGACTGGGGACGAGAATACTGCCCGCTATATGATGTACCCTCAGTACAAAAGTACCGCTGACGGTGTGGACTGGATTAATTCACTTTATCAGAAAGATGGAAACCTTGAGTACGGCATTGTATGGAAAGAAACTGGCGAACTGATTGGCAGCGGTGGCATTTACAAACAGCAGCCAGGTCACGAAGATATGGTTAAAAGAGACTTATGGAGCATCGGTTACAATCTTCGTCATGACATGTGGGGCAAAGGAATTACAACCGAGGCAATGCGTACCATAATCGACTATGCCCGTGCTCACTACGAAATCAAAACTATAGCCGGTTCTTTTGCCAATGAGAATACAGCCAGCGGACATGTTATGGAAAAGCTTGGCATGACATATCTTGAAGACAGTGAATATTCAAAGTTCGACGGTTCGGCTACCTTCAAGTGTAAAACATACGCAAAGAAGTTTTAGGTAATAAAAATGACTCAGATTCTGCAGATTCTAAATAATCACAAAGATGAAAAATATGGTGATTTTCTTGCCAAACTTGTTCCAACCGAACCTCGCAGTGCGTTTATTGGAATCCGCTCTCCGGTATACAAAAAGATCCTTAAGGAAATTGCAGAACTTCCGGAAAAGGAAATCGCCGATTTCAAAGGCACCCTGCCCCATCAGTTTCACGAAGAAAATGCCCTGCACATCTGCCTGATCAACAACAACAAGAATTTTGATTCATGCCTTTCGGACCTGGAAAACTTTCTTCCATATATTACAAACTGGGCCATAAGTGACGGTTTAAGACCTGCCGTATTTGAAAAAAACAAAAACAAGATTCTTCCAAAAATCAAGGAATGGGTTGCAGACTCAAAACCCTACACAATCCGTGTCGGCATCCTGCTTCTCATGAAGTTCTTCCTGGACGAGGCTTTTGACCCTTCCCTTCTGGAACTTCCAGCCGCTGTCCGATCAGAAGAATACTATGTGAACATGATGACTGCCTGGTTCTTTGCCGAAGCCCTTGTAAAACAGTGGGACAGTACAATTCCGTATATCCTGAACAACAGACTGGATCCATGGACTCACAACAAGGCTATCCAGAAAGCCCGGGAAAGCTTCAGAATCACACCAGAACAGAAAGAATATTTGAATACACTGAAAGTAAAAATCCAAAAAGACAAAAAATAACCGTTTTCTTTGAGATTTTTTGCAAACCTTAGAAAATAGTAGAATTCTTTCCCAACTAATTGAATTTACCCCGTTTTTTCTATATTATTAAGTCTCAGTATGAAACACAAAGACGTAGTTAAACATATTGAGACACACAAAATGCCGCTTGTGGGTACTATTGTTTTCGTTTCATTAACTATTGCAAATAACAACTGAATTCGTTTTACGGGTTCAGTTTTTTTTTATCTTAAGGGGTAACATTTATGGCAAAGAGAACAGACATCAACAAAGTTCTTATCATTGGTTCCGGCCCGATTGTAATCGGTCAGGCATGTGAATTCGACTATTCAGGAACACAGGCTTGTAAGGCCCTTCGCGAACAGGGATACAAAATCGTTCTTGTAAACTCAAACCCTGCTACTATCATGACTGACCCAGTTATGGCAGATGCAACTTATATTGAACCACTCAACGTTGAACGTTTGAGCCAGATTATCGAAAAAGAACGTCCTGATGCTCTTCTGCCAAACCTTGGTGGACAGACTGGTCTGAACATGGCTATGGAATTGAACAAGGCCGGTGTTCTTGATAAATACGGTGTAAAAGTTATTGGTGTAAACCTTGACGCCATTGAACGTGGTGAAGACCGCGAAATCTTCAAAGAAACAATGAAAAACCTGGGAA
>JAKSTG010000039.1 GCA_024402695.1 Treponema sp.
AGTTAATCCGGGCAAAGAAAACGGTTTTGGGTTGATTTAAACATAGGATTGATTTAAATAAATTCAATATGTATATAAAACCACAGGCTTGTATGAAAAATAGTTAGTGAAAGAGTATTTAAAATGTTATTATTGGGTAATAATGAAAAGTGAAGATTTTAAAAGAATATATATTGATTCAAAAAAACGAGAATATTCTCCAACTGTACTTGAAAATGTAAAAAAATGTATGATTTCATTTGAATCAATAAATCAATTCATACCCCAAGGAAAAATCCGTAGAAAAATCAGTATTGATCAGGCAGTTTCTGATGTAAATGTTTTTTTTGATTGCATGAGACTCTTGTATAGTGGATATGATTATTTTTTTACAGATGAATTAAGCAGCCAGATTCAGAACAACCTTATAAATAAACTCAAACAAAAACTTATAAAACATATAACAAATGAAAAACTATGTCGTTATTTGTTTCAGGCTCTTCGCCCTTTTATACATGAAAGTCATATGGATTTTATTTCCGGACATTTGTATTTTAGTTTTGCAAAACCATATATCGCCTATGTTTCTAATGTAGTTGTAATAAAAAAGGACAAATGTTATCAGGTAGTAAAGGGTGATAAAATTTTTAAAATCAATCAGATTTTCAAGGAAGATGAAATCAAAGATTATCTTTTGCCAACTCTATGTCCTGATGAAATGAAAAATAAAGATGATGAGTTTTTCCTTCTTGGAATGTATGCTAACAAAAAAATACGTACTTTTTGCATAAAAAACAAGAAAATCAAAGTTCATAGAATAAAATGTGATTTTGCAGAAAAAGATAATAAGCAGAATCTTGTTGAACATGATAATTATGTAGTTGTAAATCATCCTTCGTACCTGCTGGAAGTAAATCAGGAAAAACTGGATGAATTTTCGAATGAAGGTAGAATCTGTTCTAAAAAGCAAATTACAATTCTAAATGTGGCAGGAAATTATGGTGGTAATGATTATTTCCCGAGAAATTTCTTTACAGCTTTTGCCGGAAGCGATTATCAAAATCTTAAAGTTGCAAAAATAGATATCCAGGAAGGTGATAATCCTTTTAAGCAATATGAAATAATTGATTTAGGGAAGGATAAGTCCAAAGGCGAATATAACGGACAGCTTTTTGTGGTAATGAATAAATCAACAGCTTCCAGTGGAGAAGCCCCTGTGGCAATAGCAAAAAATATCCCTGGAGCTATTATTGTAGGTAGTGCCAGTTCTGGTTGTGGCACTTTTGGGGATTGTCTTTCCTATCAGCTTCCAAATTCTAAAATATATTTCCGTCTTGGTTACAAATTATTTTATTATGATAATTTTGAGGAAGGAAAAGGTTGGATTCCCGATTTCTGGATTGATGATAAGAATCCTGTTAACGTATTGGAAAAATATATTTCAATAATTTCATAACCCGAAGGATTTCTGGAAGATGCAAACTCAACCTTCCCTTATATATGTTTTATCGGAAATTCCGTTTGAAAAAGTTGAATGTCCGCTTTTTATGAAGCAATTCGTCAAAGATATTTGTAAAATTCTTTTTTTTAAACTAATACTTGATTTTCAGTAAAAGTCATTCTCTTTATAATCAAAAAATCACTAAAAGGGATGTTGTATGAAACTTGAAGGTATTGATAAAGGTAAAAAAAATAAACAGTAGAAAAACAGGGGGCTTACATGTTTAATTACAATGCTGAAAAAAATACGATAGAAACTGAACGTCTGGTTCTTAGACGATTTGTACTGGAAGATGCAGAAAAGGTTGCTGCCATATGTAATACCGAAGAAGTTTGGAAGGGAACTCTGGCACTACCTCATCCATATACTGTGGAGGGAGGGAAAAACTGGATTCAAACTCATGACAAAAACTTTGCAGATAACCGCTATTATGATTTTGCCATTACCGATAAGACTAGCGGTGAGCTTTACGGCTGCATGGGTATGGCTGTGGATATGAACTCCAACATGGGAGAACTTGGTTACTGGGTTGGTCCTGCTTATTGGAACCGTGGTATTGCAACTGAAGCTGCCCGTGCTATGATAGAATATGGATTTAAAATCAAAAAGTTCCATAAAATCAATGCAACTCATTATATTTATAATCCGGCTTCTGGCCGCGTAATGGAAAAGGCAGGCATGGAAAAAGAAGGTGTGCGTAAAAGCCATGTGTGGAAAATTGACCGTTTTGAAGATGTTGCAATTTATGGAATTGTGAATCCCTGGGAATAATAAAGAAGGTAAATAAATAAAATGACATATTGTGGAATAGATTGCTGTAAAGAATGTTCAAGGCTTGCTGAGTGCGGGGGATGTGAAAAATGTAAGGGGCATCCCTTTGGCGGCAGCTGTGTTGCAGAAAGAAATAAAAACTTTGCAGAGTTGGAAAAGAGCCTGGTTTCTGAGATAAATGCTTTGGGAATTGATGGACTTGAAGTGAATGATCTTTTCTTGTTGAGCGGTGCTTTTGTAAATCTGGAGTACCCTCTTCCTAACGGAACTTCTGTAAAGTTTTTGAATGATAAAGATGTTTATCTTGGAAATCAGATTGAAAAGAAAACTTCAGACCGCTGCTATGGTGTTGTAGCCAATGAAGATTTTATTCTTGTAAGTGAATACGGCTGTAATGGTGCTGAACCAAAAATAGTTTTGTACAAAAAGAATAAGAAGTAATATGGAAATTAAAAAACTTTCTTTAGCTGATAAAGAACTCGTAAAAGATTTTTTTATAAATATTCAAATCAACAGAAATTGATGTTGGTATTGGACAGGTATAACGACCCGCAATTTTTGGAGGGTTATCAACCTCGAAATGGTAGCGATGTATATCAACTGACGACAGCCTTTATTTTGTAGGGGGTGTATTTTGACTGCAAAATTATTTGATACAGTATTACTTAAAGATGGAAGAACAGCTGTTATTTTAGAAATATTTGATGATAAAGATTGTCTTTTCGAAATATGTCTTCCTAATAATCAATATGACCAAGAGTTTGGTACTTTAGATCAGATAGAAAAACTAGCTGCTTGATTCTTACCGCCCCGGGTATAACGACCCGCAATTTTTGGAGGGTTATCAACCTTACCCCAATCAATAAAAATTTACCTAAATAATGTATTTATCTTCAAAAAAGTAGTATACCTATCTTAAGAGGGAAGATGTGAAAAAAGTAATTATTGTTTCGCTGCTTTTGTTGACTTTGCTGACAGAAGTTTTTTGTGGGGACCGGGATTTATCTAATGTACCTAAGGATTTTATCGGGACCTATGTTCCTGTGGCTTTTGAAATGCAGCTTAAGGAACTTATGAATTATGAAAAAGCTTTGAATGATATAGCTCCAACAAACTATGATCTGCTTATGCTGCGGGAAAATGTATGTTATACCACTTTACGATTCTGGGATGGATACGCGGTTCTTGCCAAAGATTTTGAAAAATGGACTTTTGTAAACGGAAAGGACGGCCAATATATTCTTGATGAAAATGGCTGTTCATACAGAAAGATAAGTGATGACGGTTCTTATGCAGGTTACACGCTTTTTGCAGAACATACAATAAAGATTCTTTTCAGGGACGCAATTCAGAATAAAAATATTTCTATCAATAAAGCTAAAGTTAATCTCTATGGTAAGGAATATGAGATTAAACTTGATCCAACTTATAGTTCAAAAGATTTTATTGTTGCCCTAAACAACGGAGCTTATTTTCTTGTGAAAGATGGGCTTGGTGCAAAACTGGTAGAAGGCGTTTCTTCTTCGGATGATAAATGGGAAAAAAATCCTGGAGATAAAGTTGTTCTTGAGATTCCTCTGTTTTTCTGGCGGGATGAAGAGTTCCCTGAAATTAGAAATATTCGTGCATATAGTCTGGATAAAAAAAATCTGCGGATTTTACGAAATCTCTTTTATGCAAAACATGGGTATGAATTTAAGTCCCAGGATTTAAAAGATATTTTTGAAGCTTTTGACTGGTATAAACCTAATCCTAATTTTTCTGAGAAAAACTTCTCCAATTATGAAAATGCTATGATTCGTGATATTCAACGCTACGAAAAAGAATAAACAGTTTTAGGAACTATTAGCGTAAACTTTTTTTTATGTTATTATTTCGTCTGACAGAAACTTCAGGAGCCAATTAAATGAATACTTTCAAGCAATATCACGATGAAACTTGCCGGTTCTTTTCTGAGACAATGGTATATTTTTCTCAATGTACTATCGATAAAAAGTTAAGTCTGAATTCAATTCTTAAGATGACTTCAGATGCAGCAGTTGAAGACTTTAATGTGCGGAATATGAGCCGGGATAATTTAACAGCCAAAGGAATTGCTATTCTGGTTTCCCGTTGTTCTTTTAAAATTCATAAATATCCGGTAGAGAATCAGCATGTAGTTCTTTCTACCTGGGAAGAAAAATCTGAAGCTTTGCAATTTGTCCGTGCCTACGAAATTAGATCTGAAAGCGGAGAAAAACTGGTTTCCGGACTTTCAACCTGGCTTCTTGTAGATCTGAACAATCGAAAACTTTTACCTATAAAAAAGTTTGATGAAATGGGACTGCGATTACCAACTGAATTAAAGACGGAACATGAGTGCCTGCCATGTGCAAAGATTTCACTTTCCCCGGATGCAAAACTTTTATGTGAGCGAAAAATCTGTTATTCCGATCTTGATGCTAATGGTCACACAAATAATTCCCGCTATATTGCTTTTGCGGTAGATGCGCTTCCGCCGGAATACCGCGAAAAAAACTTTACCGATTTCCGTATCAATTTTTCTAAAGAAGCCATGGTGGATGAAACCCTGCAGATTTATGGTGATATCAACGATAAAGAAAAGAAAATTGTTGTGGCCGGAAAAAATGTACAGGGTGTCAGCTTCGAAGCTGAGTTATATTGGAACTAAATCTGCTGCAGGAATCTGACTTTTGTTTTTTTATCCGATGTCTATTCTAAACCTATGGGTAAATAAACATTTTCCCGGGTGACCAGCAGGTTGCGACCGGCGGGAGTCATTTTCAGGATGTTGTATTCACCTTCTTTTTTTATGTAACCGGCCATGAGCATAAGGTCGGCAAGTTCGAACCATTTTTCTTTGCTTATGTCTTTGCCTATACCCCAGGTTGAAACTTTGTTGTGTTTGTTTTCTACAATGCGTTTTTGGCGGCTGCCAAGAAGTACATCGATAATGTATTGGGTTCCGAATCTTTCGTTGGTGCGGATCATGCAGCAAAGGAATTTTTGAACTGGAACTGTGGCATCATATAATGGAGTTTTACCGCGGGAACAGATGTCGCAACATTTTGTCTGTTCCGGATGTTTTTCTGAATCATATATTTCGCCAAAGTACCCCAGAAGGGATTTTCTTCGGCACATATGCATGGCACCGTAATTTACCATGGCATTTAGAAGAGTTTCGGCTTTTCCTTTGTCTTCCAGATCTTTGAAAAAGAACTGGATCTTTTTTGCATCACCGCGAGTAAAAAGCAGCAGGGCTTCGCTTGGAAGTCCGTCACGTCCTGCCCGTCCTATTTCCTGGTAGTATTCTTCTATAGATTTTGGTAAATCATAATTGATTACGAAACGGACATCAGGCTTATCAATGCCCATCCCAAAAGCCACTGTGGCGACAATAATATCTGTTTTTCCAATAATGAAAGATTCCTGATTCTTTGCACGGACTTCATCTGAAAGTCCCGCGTGATAAGGTTTTACCGAATATTTCAGATGTTTAAGGCTTACAGTCAATTCATCAACCTGGCGTCGGGAAAGGCAGTAAATGATTCCGCTTTCTCCTTTGTGCCGTTCCAGGCAGTCACAGACCAGGTCCAGGGCCGCAATCTTTGGCTTAACGTTCAGGAAAATGTTGGGACGGTTAAAGCTTGAAATAAACACTTTTGGCCTGTTCATTCCAAGGTTCCGTATAATGTCATTTCGAACCGCTTCGGTGGCGGTGGCAGTAAGTGCCAGCATTACGGCTTCGGGACACATGCGGCGGATCTGGAAGATTTCCAGATAATCGGGACGGAAGTCGTGGCCCCATTCCGAAATGCAGTGGGCTTCATCAATTGTAACGCAGGAAACCAGCACGTGATAGTTTGTAAGAAGATCCTTGATTTTGTTTGAGGAAAGACCTTCTGGAGAAATGTAGACGATTTTGACTTCGCCTCTTCTGATTCTCCAGGAAACTTCAAGAAAATCTTCCCATTCGAGTGTGCTGTTTATGAAGACAGAATTGATGCCTTTTTTTTCCAGAGAAGAAACCTGGTCCTGCATAAGGGAAATGAGCGGTGAAATGACAATGGTAATGCCTTCAAAAATGAGAGCCGGAATCTGATAGCAAAGAGATTTTCCGCCGCCCGTTGGCATAACAGCCAGGGTGTCGTGACCCGCAAGGACATTTTCAATAATGTCTTTTTGAGAATGGCGGAATTCATCATAACCGAAAGCTTCTTTAAGAACTTTTTCAGGAGAAGCGTTGGTAAAAGTATCAGATTGGATTTGCACGTGACAATTATAGCAAGTAGGGTACACTTGAAAAACCCCGTTTATTTTGTTAAGATTTTTTTATTCTTTTTCCGCCGGCATGGTGGAATGGTAGACACGAAGGACTCAAAATCCTTTGGTAGCAATACCGTAAGAGTTCAAGTCTCTTTGCCGGCACTTTCAAGACGAGTCAGAAACTCGTCTTTTTTTATGCCCGGAAGACCATTGCCTATTCCATATCTCCAAGATGGTTGTAAACCGAACGGAAAGAAACTGCTTCTTTCATGTGCTCTTCTTTAATACGGGGACTTTCTTCCATATCAGCAATAGTTCTGGCGATTTTCAGACAACTGGCTGTGGCCCTTGGAGAAAAATCGTATCTGGTCACGGCTTTGTCCAAAATTGCTTTGGCTTCCTCTTCAAGAATGCAGTATTTGCCAATCTGTTCCGGCGTAAGCCCAGCATTCCGTCCGCTCTGTCTTGCCCGTTGGATTGCCGTTGCCTTCGCTACAGGAAGCCTCAGCTCATAGGTAGAGATCCCTTTTTCTTCCAGAAGATTTTCATCACTTTTATTTTCAACCTTTACTCGTAAATCAATTCTGTCCAGAAGTGGAGAAGAGAACTTTTTCCAGTAGTGGTCTATGGCTGTGGCAGAACAGAGACAGAGTTTTGTTTCGCTGCCGTAGTTTCCGCAAGGACATGGATTTGCCGCCATCATGAGCTGGAAGTCTGCCGGGTAAACAGTGGAACGTCCTGCACGGCTTAAGGTAATGCGGTGGCTTTCCAGAGGAACTCGTAAAGTCTGAAGGACTGTAGTACGGAATTCGGCAGCTTCATCCAGGAACAGAACCCCGTTGTGAGCAAGACTGATTTCGCCTGGTCTGCACTGAGGACCGCCGCCACAGATGCCTTCCAGGGAAGCCGTCTGATGTGGCATGCGGAATGGTGGAGTTCGCACAAGAGGTTCGGCAGGCGAAAGAAGTCCTGCAAGGCTCCAGATTCTTGTGGTGGACTGGGCTTCATCTTTTGAAAGAAGCGGCAGCAGGGCCGGGAACTTCTGGATAGACATGGTTTTACCGCAGCCGGGAGCGCCAACAGCCAAAAGGTTGTGGCCGCCTGCTGCCGCAATTTGAAGAGCTCTGACCAGTTTTTTCTGGCCTTTTATTTCGGCAAACTCGAAGCCTTCGATGACTGGAATAAAGAAGACGCCGTTAATACATTCAGCATTCTTGGGGATTCCGCTAAGGTTTGTGTCTGAAGAGCCGCTGGTAAAGTAGGCAGGATTTTTTAGGGCCTCAAAGGCATCGGAAAGGTTATCGGCGCCGTAAACGAACATGCCTGAAACTTCGCGGGCTTCATCGGCATTTGCTTTTGGGACAATGCAGCGGGTTATTCCGCAGGCAATGGCAGTGGAGCAGGCGGCATGAATTCCTTTAACGCTTCTGACTTTGCCGGAAAGTTCCAGTTCGCCCATAACAAGGACAGGACAGTTCATTAGGACTGCATCTTCCTTTGTGGCTTGGGGAGCTCCTGTCAGAGCAGCGTCAGAAAGGCTTTCTACCGGCAGGCTTGGTTCTCCGCTGGCCGCCAGAACCGCCAGGGCAATGGGCAGGTCAAAACCCGCACCTTCCTTTTTAAGGTCGGCGGGGGACAGGCTTATAAGAATCCGTTCAGGCGGAAATTCAAAACCTGAATTTCTTATGGCGGCCTGCATTCTTTCACGGGCTTCTTTTACAGCTCCATCGGCTAATCCAACAACATCAACTGCGGGAATCCCGCGGCGAAGATCAACTTCTACACTAACAAGGGCACCTTCATATCCGAAAGGTGAAAAAGAAAAAATGTTCATGCCTGTTAATAGGCAAAAAAATGATAAAAGAGGAAATTAGTTTGATTTTTTTGAAGAGAAAATATCTCCGTAACAGATTTCCCAGTCGGCGTATCTGTTCAGGAACCCCTGTTTGTCACCAACGTCCAGGGTTGAATAGATTATTCTCAGGCGATTTTTTACGGCGCCTACAGTCATTTTTTCTTCGATGGCGATGGATTCATATTTGATTTTTTTCTGAATCATAAAAAGCCATTCTGCATCGCGGCGTTTAAGGCCTTCAAATTCCTGAAGGTCCAGTTTTCTGACCTCTGCATTTTGCTGTTCAAGGTTTGAAACATACTTTGAAGTGAAGAAGAGAATCAGAGTACAGGCAAAAGCATAGCCCAGGTTTATGACAATAGAATTGATGAAAATATCAAATCCGAATCTGATCTGTGAACACTGCAGCAGGAGGAAAACTAGAATTGCAATGCAGTTTTTGATTCTGCGGTATCTTGTGAAATATCCACGGACATAAAGAGAAGTCAGACAAACTGCCAGCATCATTATGCCCATTGGGCTTGAAGGTTCACTGAAGATAATCAATATAGAAAATATTGAAGAAATAACAGAAACAAATTCCAGACGGTGAGGAAAAATAATGAACAATAAAACAAAGGGCAGGATAATAAGATTTGTAACGATTTCAACAAGGTTTTCTGCCGGGGCAAGAAATTTTACTCCGGTAGAAATCGATAAAAGCAGAAATGCAACAATTCCGGAAATCCGATAGAGCTTAAGGAGTTCCGGAGAATATATCCTGTGTTTTCTCATTCTTTACCACAAACCATCATAGATTTCCGGAAGGATCCAGTCAGTTTCAGGAACATACTTTTTGTTGATTTCCCAAATGAGCTGGTTCTTCATTGTACGGTAATCCCATTTTCCTGATGCGATTGGGTTATAAATATCTTCTGCAGAATCTTTTACGGCAGATTTTTTATAACCGTTAATCATAATCAGTGCGAGAATCTTCATGGAGTGGTTGATTACTTCTTTGTCGCCGTCCGGAAAGTTGGCCAGAAGTTCAAGGCGCTTCATAAGGTCTGTGTCATCTGATGGAACATGGGCACAGTATCTTTGGAATCCCTGTTTTTCTGCCATATAAAGGCAGAGATGTGAAATTGCAAGGCGTTCAGGATCTGAACAGCCGGCTGCAAACGGAATAACAGCAATCAGTTTTGCTGTGCTTGAACTTTTAAGCTTATTAGCTTCTTCTTCAGTGAGTCTGAAAACTCTGGATGTTTCATTTACATAATAATTCCAGTCATTCAAAAGGAATGATGCAGAACTATCATTTTGTACCGCTACCGAAAAACTCATACTTTTTCTCCTAATGGGTCACATTATAGCACAAAAAGGTCATAAAATAAGGTAATAAATCGTCATATTTTTGAGTTTCAGGGAAATTTTTAAATGTGATTTTTTATGACCTTGTTTTTCTTGTGATTTAAGGTAGACTAAAATTGCACACAAGGAGAGAGTTGTTTTTCTAAAGAGCTGGATAAGAGAGAGAGTTTATTTTTTAGAAAAACAAAGTGTGTAGGGTTACAGGGACCCTTTAAACATATCTATTACAAGCTGCACCTTTTCAGGTATAACCTGGGCCTGAATATTCACGGGTGCAGCTTTTTCTATTTCCAGTTCAAAACGCATCTGCTGTCCGCACATTGTGCTTATTGCATTATTGATGATCTGACTCTGTTTAATGAAAGCTTCCTTGTCAAAAGCAGACTTAACTGTTGTGTGAATCACATTATTCTGGATTTTCCATGGACCTGTGTTTTCAAGGGCGATGGCGGCAAAACCGTTGTCTATTGCCAGGTTTGCGGTAATTGAACCGCGAAGCTGTGCAATGGAAATCTGGCGGCCGTTGGCAGAGGTAATAAAGTCGTTTGTCTGGGCAGGGGCAGAATCAGGCTCAGGAGCTTCATATTCTTCAGGGTACGAATCATCAGGAGCATAAGTTCCCTCAGGTGCTGTCTGGAATGAGAAATCATTTGAGTAAGATTCTGCCGGTGAAGCTGATTGTTCAGGCGGCAGCTCTCCGCCAAAATTAAAAGGGTTTTCTGCCGGTACCTCCGGACCGTTTTCTGAGTCAGGAGCCGGTGGTATTTCGTCTTGCGGCACATCACTCAGGGCAGAAAATGTGGGGAGTCCTCCGGGAAGAGGATTTGAAGGCTGTGCATTGTTCTGTGCAGAAGAGCTGTAGATCTGGCTTTCGAGAGGGCTGTTGCCTGCAGGGGCCTGGAACGATGGAGCCGGCCGGCTTTCTGGAACAGGAGAGGCCTGTGGAGCTTCTGGTTCGGCAGGAATATTCTGCATGGACTGGAAGCTGATGCCGGCGGCAGGATTTGCGGCAGGCTGAACAGGAGTCTGTGCCTGTACGGCCGGCTGACTAGGTGCAGGAGCCGAAACAGAAGCTGGTGCGGCAGAGGCTGCGGCAGGGGAACCTGAAGCAGCATTTGAAACAGGAGTTCCTGAAAGAAGAGCCTGTGCTGCATCAATTGCCTTTTTAACTTCAGCAGGCGAAACGTAATCTTTAATCCAGCACATGCGGCTGAAAAGCAGTTCCAGTTCGTAGCGTGGACTTAAAGAATAACGGATGTCGCGGAAAAGAGTCAGATAAAGCGAAAGGGCTCTTTCTGTCTGGATTGTGTTCCATGCAGAAAGGACTTTCTTGCTGTAACGTTCAATGTTGTTTCCCAGCAGGGCTTCGCGGGTAATTCCGTTTTTAATGAGAAGCAGACTGCGGAGGTAATCGGCACAGGTAGAAATCAGCTGTTCAATTGAAACACCTGCCTGAAGGAATCCGTCCAGGGCGTTAAGAACTTCGTCAGTTTTTGAATCGGCACAAAGTTCAAAAATTGTGTTCAGGCGGTCAATTCCAACCAGTCCCAGTTTGTCGCGGATTTTGTCGTATGTGATGTGTCCGTCACTGAAAGCTACAACCTGGTCAAAAAGAGTGTAGGCATCGCGCATAGAACCGGTTGATTCACGGGCGATCCAGAAAAGTGCTTCATCATCATAAGTGATGTTCATTTCAGCACAGGCTTCCGCCAGACACTGTTTTACTTTTTCGATAGGAACCAGACGGAAGTTGAACTGCTGGCAGCGGCTTTTGATAGTAGCCGGAACTTTCTGAAGTTCAGTAGTAGCAAAGATGAAGATTACATACTCAGGTGGTTCTTCGATTGTCTTAAGAAGTGCGTTGAAGGCCGAAGTTGTAAGCATGTGGACTTCATCGATGATGTAAATCTTGTAACGGCAGTTGCTTGGAGGGAAGAGAATTTCATCCTTGATGCGGCGGATATTTTCAACAGAAGTGTTCGAGGCACCGTCTATTTCAATAACATCCAGACTGGCTCCCTTTGCAATTTCCTGACATGCAGGACACTGGCCACATGGCTGTTCAGTAGGCCCGTCTCCACTCTGACAGTTGAGGGCTTTTGCAAGAATACGGGCTGTTGAGGTCTTACCACATCCGCGTGGACCTGTAAAAAGGTATGCGTGAGCGATTTTGCCCGATTTAATGGTGTTTTTAAGTGTTTCTGCGACGAATTCCTGTCCGACAAGATTATCGAACTGCTGTGGACGTCGTCGTGTAGCGGTTACTTCATAAGACATATAGAAATTATACCAAAAAAAACGGCTATTTTAAACTTGAAACTGGAGGGTTTTGATATTACTTTTAAAGTAACTACTACTTGTGAAATAAAACGAATTAGCGCCTGAAAGAAAATACGCGAAAGAACAAAATGAGGGTGCAGAGCACTTGAAGCGCGGGTTGATAGTTTCCTAACCGCGCTTCACGTGCAGCGACGCTAGCTAGCGGTCTGCATCCCTCATTATTGTGACTGGGAGTATTTTCTTTTAGTCTTTCATATGTTTTGTTTTATTTCACAAGATGATATTTTATTTTTTAAGGACAGAAAAATGGCTGAATCAAAGAAAAAATTTCCAACATGGGCAATCGTACTTATCGTAATCGCAGTACTTGCTCTTCTTTGTGTAAAAAAATACACAGGAACTTACAACAATATGGTAACTCTTGATGAAGGAGTATCTTCTTCATGGTCTCAGGTGCAGAACCAGTATCAGCGTCGCTATGACCTTATTCCAAACCTGGTGAACACAGTAAAAGGTTATGCTTCTCATGAAACAGACGTTCTTACACAGGTTACAGAAGCCCGTTCAAAAGCCGGCGGAGTAATCAACGTAAGTGATGAGGTGCTGCAGGATCCTGAAGCTTTTGCCCGTTTCCAGCAGGTGCAGGATTCCCTTGGAGCAAGTCTCCAGCGTCTCCTTGCCGTTACAGAAGCTTATCCTGACCTGAAAGCAAACGAAAACTTCCTGTCTCTTCAGACTCAGCTTGAAGGAACAGAAAACCGCATTGCACAGGAAAGAAGAAAGTTCAACGATTCTGTAAAAAGCTATAACAACTACATAAGAAAGTTCCCTAACAACATCATCGCAAATATGAGCGGCTTCGATAAAAAGGCATACTTTGCCGCAGGCAGCGAAGCTCAGAACGCACCTGCAGTTCAGTTCTAGTTTTTGTAGGGGGAAGTCTCCCCCTCGCGCCCACTTCGTTGGACGCTACCCCCTCTGCGGGCCTCAAACGGCGGCCCGCAACGCCCCCTCTTTGGAGTACTAAATGACAGTAAAATCCTTAATAAAAAAATTGAACCTTTCTGACGACGACTTCAAGGCAATCAAAGAAGCAGTCGCTGCCGCAGAATCAAAAACTACAGGCGAAATTGCTCTGGCCGTTGCTGCGGAAAGCGGGAAATATTCTTTTTGGGAACTGCTCTGGTCCAACGGCCTTGCCGCAGTTGTACTTGCAGTAATGATTCCTTTCAGTGCCGGAATCACGACTCTTTTCAGAAAGTTTTACTGGGAAGCAGTTCCCGAATGGATCGTTCCCTGCGTGTTTGTAGCCGTTGCCTTTGCAATGGTTGTGCTGGGATTTTACCTTTGCAATATCCCGGCCTTTGATCGACTGATCATTCCATCTTCTGAAAAAAAGGAAACAGTTTCCGCACGGGCCATGCAGTACTTTGCAGAAAGCGGAGTCTACAAAACAGCCGAACATTCAGGCATTCTGATTTTTGTTTCTTACATGGAACGGGAAGTGCGAATCATTGCCGATTCCGGAATCAACGAAAAAATTAGTCAGGATTTATGGAATCTTATTGCCGATGAACTTTGCGAAAATCTGCGAAAAGGCGACACCGTAAAAGCCTTCATCGGTGCAGTCGAAAGATGCGGTGCCCTCCTTGCAGAGAAGTTCCCGAATCACGAGTCGAATCCGAATGAATTAGCGGACGGACTTGTTATAGTGGAATAAGGAATAGGGAATAAGGAATAATTTAAAGTTAAGAGTTGGGGTTTTGTAGAGGTAATCTATCTGACTCGAAGACTGTGTGCTGTAGAGGAACGCGGTCTGGGTTTTAGATTGTGTAGTGAAGAGATTTTGTGTGTATGAGATTTAATTGTATGAATAAAAAAATCGTGGTTTTTGTGGCTGTTGTCTGGGGCTTGGTTGTAAGCGCTTCCGCTTTGAGTGTGCCGGCGTTGAATGGGCGGGTGAATGATAATGCCAAGCTGATGTCGGCAAATGAAAGACAGGAAGCGGAAGAATATCTGGCGGCGGTTGAAAAACAGAGTGGAGTTCAGGTTGCGGTTCTTACTGTGAAAAGTCTTCAGGGGGATAGTCTTGAAGATTATGCCAATGATGTTTTTGAAAAATGGGGACTGGGACAAAAGGGCGAAGACAATGGAGTTCTTCTTCTGGTTGCCTATAACGAACGAGGCGTAAGGCTTGAAGTTGGTTACGGTCTTGAAGGTACTCTGACAGATCTGAAAAGCGGAATCATTATTCGTAACATCATCATTCCTGAATTCAAGGAAGGTGACTACGGGGCAGGTATTCTGGCCGGCGTAAAAGCGGTTGGCGGAGTTGTCTGCGGTGACGTTGAAACAGAAAATCAGCTTAAAGAAAGCTCTGCAGGAAATTCGGAAAACCTGGAAGGCGGTCTTTTTGCCATGGTTTTCATTATGGTCTGGTTCTTCATTGTGTTCTCAAGCATTCTGCGTCGTTACGGCCTTTGGGGAATCTTTATCTGGAATCTTATGGGACGTCACGGTCCAAGACCTAAACGCAAGCCTTATGTACCAAGTCCACATGTTACAGTTCATACATCAGGCTTTGGCGGTAGTCATGGCGGTGGTTTTGGAGGAGGCTTCAGCGGTGGCGGTGGCCATTCCGGCGGCGGCGGCGCCTCAGGACATTGGTAATATAAAGTACATCCATTGAGTAAATTAGGTGATTTCTACTATAATAGATGTAATTATTTAGGTTATCAGGAGACCTTTTTATGGCACAGGAAACATTTGATTTTACAATCGACAATCTTGGTGAATGCACAGTAGACTCACCAATCAAACTGTCAAAAACATGGGGCGATTACAAAGCCAATTATATTCGTGATGATACTTTCATCCGCAGCAAGGTAACAGTTTTTGATGTAAACAAAAACGAACCAATGGACTGTTCAAACCTTATGGAAAAAGCAGGTCCACGTGAAAAGATTTACTTTGACCCAAAACATGTTCGCGCCGGTATTTGTACTTGTGGTGGTCTTTGCCCTGGCCTTAACGATGTAATTCGTGCAATCGTACGTTGTCTGAACAAACGTTACGGTGTTACAACAGTAAAAGGATACCGTTATGGATATCACGGATTCTTCCCAGAGGAAGGATACGCTCCAATTGACCTTGATCCATATAATGTAGACGAAATCCACAAACTTGGTGGAACATACCTTGGAACTTCACGTGGTGGCGGACAGCGCGTTTCAGAAATCGTTGATTGCCTCGAACGTGACAACATCAACATGCTTTTCATCATTGGTGGTGACGGAACTCAGCGTGGTTCATACGACATCGCTTGTGAAGTTGAAAAACGTCACATCAAATGTGCAGTTGTTGGTATTCCAAAAACAGTAGACAACGACCTTATGTTCATGGACCGTTCATTCGGTTTTGAAACAGCTGTTCAGCAGGCAAAAGATGCTATCGCATCTATCCATATGGAAGCTGCTTCACAGATCAACGGTATCGGTCTTGTAAAACTTATGGGACGCGAAGCTGGTTTTATCGCTGCTTACGCTGCTCTTGCTTCACACGAAACAAACTTTGTTCTTATTCCTGAAGTTCCTTTCGAAATGGAAGGAGAAAACGGTTTCCTGGCAAATCTGGAACGTCGTCTGAACAAACGCGGACACGCTGTAATCGTAGTTTCTGAAGGTGCCGGACAGGATCTCCTCCAGTCTACAGGTGCAACAGATGCTTCTGGAAACAAAAAGCTTGCAGACATCGGTGTTTACCTCCGTGATGAAATCAACAAGTACTTCAAGAACAAGGGAACAGAAATCAATCTTAAATACATCGATCCTGGTTACCAGATTCGTGCAGCAGTTACAACTGCTTCTGACTCTGTATACTGTGAACGTCTTGGTAACAACGCTGTTCACGCTGCTATGGCAGGAAAAACAAAGATGGTTATCGGTCTGGTACACGACAAATACGTTCACCTTCCAATCAAGGCTGTAACAGCTCACCGCAACGCAGTTGACCCAGAAGGATCTCTGTGGCGTGACGTTCTGGATGCAACAGGACAGCCAATCATGATGGTAAACGACATTGACAACGCTCTTGAAAAGATGAAGAAAGCTGTAGCTGAAGCTAAGAAAAAGCCAAGCGAACAGAAAAAAGCAGCTGTAAAAAAATAAATGATTCGGGGCGTTGAAAAATGCTCTCAATAAAAAAGGCTTTCACTTTGCGTGAAAGCCTTTTTTGTTTAACAAAAATGTTTTAGTAAAATCGGAAATCAGAATTACAGTCCGAAACGAATCTGGGTTGCGAACCATTCGGCGGCAGCCTTTTTCATATCTTCTGAAGGCAGGGCTCCCGAAAGTGGCATGATTGGCCCTGTAGAAGCGGCCAGCCAGAAACGAACGTCATCGGCCTGGGTGTCTGGTGTGGAACAGTTTGCCTGAACCGGAGCAAGACCAGTTTTAAGGCTCAAAGTTGACTGGCGTGATGAAGAAAGAAGATTGAGTGTAGAGGTAACTTCATTTTTTGATTTCAGTGCCAGTCCACAGATTGTCGGTGCCAGGAATCCTCTGTCATTTGAAGCTGAGGTTCCAGGAACATAAATTGATGTGTAATAGTTGATTACAGAGAAATCGATTTTTCTGTGATCTGAAAGTTTCAGGAATACTGTATTACAAAGTTCGTTTTCGATATAGAAAAGTGAATCCTGTGTCTGGAAAGAAAATGTAGACTGGTTTAAGCATTTGTCTTTGTAGATTTCCTGAATTACTTTGATTGCATCGTAGAAAACTTCACCTTCTTTTGAAAGCTTTTCAATCACATCAATAACCTGGTTTTTGTTTCCTGTCTTGAAGGCGGCATAAATTTTTTCTTCTGCAGAAACCAGGGCATCTTTTCCAGAAACTGCTTCAACCATGGAGCCAACAAAGTTAAGTGCTTCATCAGGATTTCCGCCGGCTAAAACCATTGGCTGGAAATCGTTCTTCTTTGTTTCTTTAAGGAAACTGACCAAATCATTCCAGATAGAAATTCTTTTTACCTTGCTGTCATTGAAGGCAGGGCGGTTAACATCAATTTCATACATGTCATAAAGAAGAGGAACTGCCAGAAGTTTGTCTTTGTTCATAAGGGCAGTGGCTCTTGTTGCCGAAGGCATACCTTCAAGAAGTTTTTTATCCAGAGGAACAACCTTTCTTGTTTTTGCAAAATCCTGAACATCCATATCCATTGTTGCAAAAAGCAATTCAGCTTTTTTAATCTGTTTCTGGCTAGAGAGAGGAATTGTAGAATCCAGAACAAGAACATTGTATTTAAGTTTTTTGTTCTTCTTTCCTACAGGCATATCCTGAATTTCTTTGAGAAGAGTCTCCTGAACTTTTTCGCTTACATTGAAAAAAGCTACAGTCGGTTTGTAGGAAGCAACGGAAATAGCAGTAAGGGCTCCGGCTACAATAAGTAAAAGAACAATGATTGAGATGATGACGAACATCTTGAGTTTTGACATTTTCATACGTTCATTATCGGAATAAAAACAGTTCTTTTTAATGAAAACTTTCATGCAAAATCCTGTTAAAAACTCTAAGCGACTTATGGGTTCCAGCCGAAAATCAGAATATGACTATTCTCATTTTCGCACTCGCATTTGTATTTTCGTGCATGCCGCTACATGCCCAGAGCATCAAACCTCTATACCAGCTACCGGAGGTGACTTCGGAACAGGATACTTCACAGTTTCTGGTTGGTTCTGACCACGGATTATTCCGTGTGACTTCCTCAAATAATGCTATTCCTCTTTGGACTGATGGTCGCGTAGACCAGATCATCCACATTGAAAAGAAGGATGACATTCCGGAAGGATGGTTTTTGCGGACAACAAAGGGAATAATCTATTCAAAAGACCTGAAGACTTTCGAAGAGCGTAACGAAGGGCTTCCTTTCCTCATCGTAAAAAAATATGACGGAAAGACTGCATATACTGAAAAGCAGATTAATACACTTGAGGATTTTCACATCAATCCTTTGAACCAGAATGAAATAGTCGTAGCAACAAAAAAACAGGTTTACATTTCCCGCGACGCAGGATTAAGCTGGCGGGCTCTTGGTTCTATGAGTATGATCACTCCGGGAATTAAGGCAGTTGCTGTTGCCACAATCGATGGCAGATCTGTAGTTTTCATGAGCCATCCGCTTCTTGGCTTCTCTTATTGTTTCCCTGATGACGCAAAGGTGAACTGGAATGACTGTGATACGGGTTTTGAATGTATGCCGTCTCTGACAACTCCTGATGAAATTTCTGACATTATTGTTGTGAACAAAGCAGGAGCTGACGGACAGACAAAAACAGATATTTACATTTCCCAGACATATCTTCCACGAATTTACAGATATAACTGGGAGCAGAAAAAAGCTGAACTCATCTACAAGGGCGACCAGATCCTGGACGTAATTGACGGCCTTACAATGGTAGGGGACGTGCTTATGTTCACAACCGTTGAAGGTTTTGGCGGTGTAGATACTCACTCTCTGGACAGACCTGGAATTCCTTCGGCTTTGTCTGAATGGCACAAATCTTTCTCTGCCGTTCACGGCATGGTGAATACTGCTTTCATTCCTTCATCCCGCTCAGGATTCAGACTGCCTGTTACTCTCAATGAGTTGTGGCTCCTTTACCCTGGCACAGTTAATACTCCTTATGCAGATATCGCCGACGGTAAAAAATCAGTTTATGCGTCGGCCTACAAATGCCGCACTCCTGAAGGACGTGCTGCCTATAAAAAGATTCTTACAGACAACAAGCTGAACAGTCTTGTTATCGACATGAAAGATGACTACGGACTTCTTCGTTATGATTCTCAGGATCCGAATGTTCTGCAGAAAGCAAAGACTTCCATGTACGCTATGAAACTGGAAGATTTTGTTCAGGACTTCAAGAAAGATGATATCTACCTTGTTGCACGTATTGTTGTTTTCAAGGACAAAAATCTGGCTTCTTATGGCGGTGGAAAATATGCCATCTGGGACAGAGTTAACAACAAGCCTTGGGTCGGAATAAAAGAATGGGAAAAAGAAACTGATGAAGCCGGCAATGTAATAAAATCAACTCCGGTTTATTATGATGAAAACTGGGTTGATGAATATTGTCAGGAAGTCTGGGAATATAACGTTCAAATTGCCAACGAACTGATTTCCCGCGGCTTTGATGAAATTCAGTTTGATTATATCCGTTTCCCAACCGACGGTTACAATCTCAAAAATGCACTTTACCGCTGGCAGGACAATGGAATGGATAAAGAATCGGCATTGATTTCTTTCCTTTCTTACGCCCGCGAAAATATCAATGCACCAATTGGAATTGATATTTATGGCGCCAACGGATGGTACCGTTCGGGAACCAGAACAGGCCAGGACGCAGAAACTCTTTGTGAATATGTTGATGTTATTGGGCCTATGTTCTATCCAAGTCATTTTGAACAGACCTTCCTGAATTACGCTCCGGCTGCTGACCGCACTTACCGCATCTACTACTACGGAACTTTCAGAAATACAGTCATCTGCCGTAACCGCGCAATTATTCGTCCGTGGGTTCAGGCTTTCTATCTGAACGTAAGCTATGACCGTCAGTACTATGATTCAGATTACATTCAGAAGCAGATCTTCGGTGTCCGCGATTCCGTAGATCACGGTTACATGTACTGGAACAACTCAGGTGATTATTCACGTCTTCTTCCTGATATCAACTGGGAAACTCCGTTTACAGGAACTGCACCTGAAGCAAGCGAAATGTACAGAAAACCTGCTCTGGGTAAAAACAAAAAGCCGGTTTATATTGATTCGGGAATTTCCATTCTGGACAGCGTTCTTCATCAGAATGAGGTTGAACCGGGTGAAATTGTTTATTCACCTTTCCTGAAGCTTCCTTCTTTTTCTCTCGACTATAAAGACTAAAGAGAGTAAGATTGAGGTATTATGGATCAATACAAAGTAGATTTTATTAATTTTATGCTCGAAAGCCAGGTTCTTAAATTTGGCGATTTTACACTGAAAAGCGGACGCAAATCTC
>JAKSTG010000004.1 GCA_024402695.1 Treponema sp.
GATGATACTGCCCTTTGGCGGGAAAGTAGGAAGTTGCCGGCTTTTTTTATTTAACCGCTAAATTATTCCTTATTTCATTTACCTTTTTATAACTTTTATTTATTTCTATAACATATTCCTTCTATGAATTATGACTTGTTTCCAATCAAATGCCCTCATTATAATGTTAAAAAAAGGAAGGAATAAATTATGACTCCAAAAACTGCTTATAAATTATTGTCAAAATATGTAAAAGGAGAAACTCTTCTTAGACATTGTAAAACTGTTGGAATTGCAATGCGTTATTTTGCAGAAAAATATGGGGAAGACGCCGATTATTGGGAAAGCGTCGGAATCCTTCATGATATTGATTTTGAACAGCATCCTGACTCTCATTGTGTTGCTTGTGTAGAAATCTTTCATTCAGAAAAATCAAATTATCCAGAAATTGATGATCAGGTTATTCATGCGGTTCAGTCTCATGGATTCGGACTTTGCTGTGATGTAGAACCTTTTCATAAAATGGAAAAAGTTTTGTTTGCAGTTGATGAGCTTACTGGTCTGATTTTTGCCTGTGCAATGGCTCGACCTAGCAAATCGGTTTGTGATTTGGAAGTAAAATCGGTAACAAAGAAATTTAAAGACAAGGCATTTGCTGCCGGCTGCAGCCGTGATGTAATCCGCCAGGGCGCCGAAATGATGGGCGTTGAACTCAATGATTTGATTCAGGATTGTATCCTTGCAATGCGTACAAAACATGAAGAAATAGGGTGTTGATATGATTAAAGGTATACATCATGTTTCAATGAAGTGCCGCCCTGAACAGCTTGAAAAGGTAAGGGATTTTTACTGTTGTATGCTGGAATTACCGGTTTGCGCAGAATGGGAAACAGGTTTTCTTCTGGATACTCCAAACGGGAAAGTTGAGTTCTTTACAAATGCCCAGGAAGATCTGCCTAAAGGAATAATCCGTCATTTTGCTTTTGTAGTAGATAATGTGGATGCGTACATCGGAAAATGTAAAGAAAAAGGTCATGAAATCTTTATGGGACCAAAGGATGTCGTTCTTGGCGATATAAAAGCCAGGGTTGCGTTTACTTATGGTCCTTTAGGTGAAGAAGTAGAATTCTTTGAAGTAAAATAGATTTATGGATTTTATCTTAAAACGAAACCGGCCATAACTGTAAAATTGTCTTTTCCTTTTGCGGCGGTCTCACGTCTGTTGGATCCGAAGATCTCTCCCGGTGTGCAGGCGGTGCAGTCTTCACAGACTGTTATGTTTTTATCTTTTACACCGCATTTTTCCAGAACTGCAAGATTTGCCTTTTCCAGGGATAATCGGAAGAGTGGACCATTTCCGTTATTCCATACAAATGAAGGAAGTTTTTTTGCATCGTTTCCGGAAGTGTTTTCAAGGTTCAAAGCTTCAATGCAGTCCGGTGTGAATTCAGCGGCAAAGTAGTCTGCACGTGATTTATCTACTATATAACAGCAGTCATGTATATGTGGTCCAAGGACAATCAGAAAGTTTTCGGCTTTTGCACCATAGTTTGTTTCTGCAAGTTTCAGGGCTTCTGCAACAATGCCTGTTCCTTTCCATCCTGAATGAACAATTCCAAAAACTTCTGTTATTGGATCATAAAGGAAAATAGGCATGCAGTCTGCGATTGTAATTGTCGGAATAAGAAGAGGATTCTTTGTTATGATGCCGTCTCCGATTTTTTCTTTTGTGTCATCTTTTGATTTTATGTCGTAAACGATTTTTGTATGGTCCAGCTGAACAGGAACTACAGAATGCTCTGAATCTGGAAGGATTTTAGAAAAAGTGTTTTGTCTGTTCTGGTTTGTTTCGTTCCAGCGGAAACGCATGGAGCCGGCTTTACGAAGTGTCATTCCAAAGCGGGCGCCAGACTGCCTGTAGAGACTTGACTTCATGGAGGCGGCGCCAGACTGCCTGTAGAGATTTGATTCCACGGAGGCGACGCCAGACCGCCCGTTAAGGTCGGGCTCCCGCAATGCAGTTTCAGGTTCTGTCTCAAATGGCAGAGTAACAAATAAATCTTCAGGATTTATAAGATCTGCTATGCGGATTCGTCTCATGAAGGTTTAGTCCTGACCGTTGAATTCTGTATAAGCGTAGGCATTGTGGTTGTGAATGCTTTCTTCGTTTTCGGCTTCTACGCT
This sequence comes from Treponema sp., assembly GCA_024402695.1. Classification (GTDB taxonomy): domain Bacteria; phylum Spirochaetota; class Spirochaetia; order Treponematales; family Treponemataceae; genus Treponema_D. The sequence goes on from JAKSTG010000004.1 coordinate 2,164, forward strand.
GAACCATTCAAAAGGTTTTTCAAGAGGGAAATTTCTTAAGGCAAGGTAAACTTCGCGGACAACATCTTCTACAAAACGAGGATTGTCGTAAGCATGTTCTGTTACGAATTTTTCATCCTGACGTTTCAGAACAGAGTAAAGGGGACCGGAAGCGGATTCTTCAATCACTTTGATAACGTCTTCCATCCAGAAGAAACTTGAGTACAGAAGTTTTACACGGACAGTTCCGCGCTGGTTATGTGCACCATATTCACTGATTGCTTTTGAGCATGGGCACAAAGTTGTAACAGGAACTTCTATATAAATGTAGAATTTTGAATCATTCTCGGAAACTTCGGCTTCGTAGCGGCACTGGTAACTCATGAAACCAAGGCTTTTGGAAACCGGAGCTTCTTTTTCTATAAAGTAAGGAAAACTGATTGACCCGAAGGATTTTTCAGCTTCAAGTTTTGTGCGGATTTCCTCCAGCATAGCTTTGAAGTGTTTGATGGAAATATCTGTGTGATATTTATGGAACACTTCAATAAAGCGGCTCATGTGGGTTCCTTTGAAGTTGTGGGGCAGGTTAACATACAGGTTTACCTTTGCAGTTGTATGCTGGATTTTGTTCTGTTTGTCCAAAACCTGAACCGGATATTCCAGATCTTTTACACCTACTTTCTGAAGAGGAATCTGTCTGTTGTCGCTCTGATTCTGTATGTCTTCCAAGTTATTCTCCTGCACAAGGCTTATGTTCAGTTTTCCGGAAATCAGTTCTTTTTGAAATCCATTATAGCATCAATGCTCTTGATACAGGCATTGCGGAATCCCTTTTCTTCAAGGGTTGCAACACCGCGGATTGTTGTTCCGTTTGGTGAACAAACATTGTCTTTAAGAACTCCAGGATGTTCTCCTGTATCTTTCTGAAGTTTTGCGCTTCCCAGTACCATCTGCGAAATAAGTTTGTAAGCAGTAGGGCGTGGGATTCCGTATTTTACAGCTGCGTCTGCGTAAGCTTCCATAAAGAGATCGACGAAGGCAGGTCCACATCCTGTTACGGCTCCACCAATTCCCATCAGATTACTTGGAAGGAATGCAACTGTTCCTGTTGCTTCAAAAAGTTTTATGATTTCGGCTTTTTCGGCTTCATCAAGAGAGTTCTTTTCTTCGAAAAGGAGAACTCCTTCGCCTACAAGGGCTGGTGTGTTTGGCATTACAAACTGGAAGCGGCAGTATTCGCCTGTTACTGGACTAGGTTCAATAGAAAGAACTGCTGCGTATTTTGCATAATCCCAGCCGGCTGCAACAGAAACCAGGGTTTTCCCCATAAGAGAGCCACGGATTTCTTTAAGAACTCCTTCAATCTGATAAGGCTTGCAGGCCATGATCAGCGTGTCACAGGCAGAAACTACATCATTTAATGTTTTGCAGGCATTGAATCCTATCTTTTCTGCATTTTTGCAGAGTTTCTCATAGTTCGGTGCGTAGGCAAATACATTTTCACTGGCAACAAGACCGCTTTTCAGAAAACCTCCTGCCAGAGCCTGAGCCATATTTCCCATTCCTATAAAGCCTAATTTTTCCATAAAACCCTATTCCTTATTCCCTATTATTTATTCCTTACTTTCAGCCGATTCCAGTGTATTTACCATAAGCATGGCGATTGTCATTGGGCCGACTCCACCAGGAACCGGAGTGATGAAGCTTGCCTTTTCTTTGATGTTTTCAAAATCTACGTCACCAACCAGGCGGAAACCTGATTTTTTAGTTGCGTCTGGAATGCGGTTTACACCAACGTCAATTACAACGGCGCCGTCTTTTACCATGTCGACAGTAACTGTGTTTGGATGACCACTTGCGGCAACGATGATGTCGGCCTGCTTTACGATTTCTGCCATGTTCTTTGTTCCAGTGTGGCACATTGTAACTGTACAGTTTGTGTCGCGGCGGGCCAGAAGAAGGCTTACTGGTTTTCCAACGATATTTGAACGGCCGATTACGACTGCGTGTTTTCCGCTTGTTTCAATTCCCATTTTTTGAAGAAGAACGATGATTCCGTGTGGAGTACATGGAAGAAATGCTTTTTTTCCGATAACCATGTTTCCAACGTTTACAGGGTGGAATCCGTCTACGTCTTTTGCAGGATCAATGGCAAGAAGAACTTTTTCTTCATCGATATGTTTTGGAAGTGGCAGCTGAACCAGGATTCCGTGAACTGTGTCATCGGCATTCAGTTTTGCGATCAGGTCCAGAAGTTCAGCTTCTGTTGTTGTTTCAGGAAGGTCCAGTGAACGGTCTTCCATTCCGCATTCAGCAAGGGCCTTTCTTTTTCCTGTAACGTAAGAAACGGAAGCAGGATTTTCACCAACGAGGATTACTGCCAGACATGGTGTGATTCCTTTTTCCTTAAGTTTTGCTGTTCTTTCTGCTACTTCAGCTCTTGTGTCAGCTGCAATCTGTTTTCCATCAATAATAGTTGCCATTTATATTTCTCCTTATTTATTCTGCATTGCCTGGCGGTGAAGACGAACGTTTCTCAGGACTTCTTCCATTTTTTCACGCTCTTCGTTTTCAATCATTGTTTCGAAGTTTTTAAGCTGGTCGCCCAAAGATTTTATGTGTGGAAGAAGTTTGTCTTTGTTTTCAAGGAAAAGCTCTGTCCAGAGTGGGGCGTTGATCATTGCGATTCGTGTCAGGTCTTCAAAAGATCCTCCACCGAAAGCAGTGATTTCATCATTTGGTGCCGAAAGAACCATTGCCGAGGCTACAACGTGACAAAGCTGGGAAGTGAATCCGATGTTGTAGTCGTGGGTGTCGATATCCGTATCAGTGATTTTAGAGAATCCGATTGAGTAGATGAATTCTCGGAGCAGTTCCAGGTTTTCTGGTTTGTTGTATGCTCGTGGGATAAGAAGGTAATTGTGATTCTTGAAGTATTCGCCTTTTGCGGCAACAAAACCTTCCTTTTCACCACCGGCCATTGGGTGTCCAAGAATGAAGTCGTAATCTTCTGTCTGGAAGTCTTCGAACTTTCCTTTATATATAGCTTTTACACCGGAAATATCAGTTACGATTGCGCCTTCCTTGAAAGCCTTTTTGTGGGCTGCCAGGAAGTCAGTAATGATGGCCGGATAAAGACAGATGATGACAATGTCACATTTTGCGAGCATCTCATCTACGTTGTCTGGAGAATAGGCTTCATCTATTACAGAAAGCTTAAGGGCTTCCTTCAGTGAATATTCATTTCTGTCACAGGCAAAGATTTTTCCTGTTGCTTCCTTTACTTCAAGGATATTTTCCTGGATTGCGCGGGCGAAAGATCCACCCATAATACCAAGTCCTACAATTCCATAATTCAGGTTACAAAGCATAATTTTCCTCGTTTTGTTCCATAGTTTACTATATATAGTATCCTTTTTGAAGTATCACTAAAGGGGAAGTTGAATTGTCACAAGTGATAAAAATCACTATTATTAAGCGATATGAGTAAAATGGTAGTGGACCGTGGTCATATTGAATCACTGTCTTTTTCTGATTTAGTTACCCTGGCAGATGAATACGGACTTGATGTTCCGGAAGATCTGGACCGTCAGTTTTTGATTGCAGAAATCATTGATGTTCTGCATGATGCCGAAAATGATGGCGATGAAATGAAGGTTTCATCAGCTGTTTCTGAAGGCGAAGCTGCTCTTCCTAAAAATTACAACGAAACTCAGATTTCAGCTGTTCTTGAAAATCCTGCATGGGTTTTCGTTTTCTGGAATCTCAGCGAGTCATCAAAGCTTATGCTCAAGAAACGAGCTTGCTCTCTCAGCCTTAGAATTTGTTCTTATGAATCTAGAGAACAGGTTGAAAACGGTGAAAAACCTGTAAGTGCTTACGAAATCCAGAACCTCAGTTCAGCCCAGGAACAGCATGTTCTTCTGAACACAGAATGTCGTTTTATTACAATCGAACTGGTTTACGCAAATTCATCAACAGGAAGTGTTCTTGCTTGTACACCTGTTGTGGAAATTCCGGAAGGGGCAGAATACCTTAATACTGTTCACCCTGGTTCGGAACCTGATTTCAGCGAAATCATCCGTCTGTCGGGAATGGAAGACGTCCTTACAGATCAGTATGAAAACCACAGACAATCTTTTGCATAAACAGGAAATTGATATGCCAAATAAAAAATTAGTTCTTTTATTGAATACTTCTCAGGAATATATCCGCCATCTTCAGGAAGAAGATGTAAAGAAATATGCTCCTGAAATCAACAGACTGTTTGAAGCAATTACAGATACTTACATTCCTCTTCTGTGGATGTTTGAACGCCTTGATGAAGACGGAGTTCCATACAAACTGCAGATGGTTCTGCCACCTGTGCTTTGTACACTTCTTGAAGATACTGTTGTTCAGGCCCAGTATGTTGACTGGCTTACACGTCTTGAACAGTTCTGCGCAAAAGAAGTTAAGCGTTCTTCAAAAAATAAGGAAGTTCAGGTACTTGCAAATGTAAGACTGGAAACAGTAAAAAAATGCCGTGCAGATTTTACAAGCCGTTACGGAATGAGACTGGTTCCTCAGTTTGCTGCTCTTCAGAAATCAGGCAAGCTTGAAATTATGGCTACAACCGGAACAGATCTTTTTATGCCTTTCTATAAGGACATGAAAGAAATCCTTTCGGCTCAGATTGAAACAGGGCTCAACGCATACAAGAATTTCTTCGGAGATGTTCCGGACGGATTCTGGCTTCCTGACCTTGGATATGCTGAAGGGGTTGAAAGCCTTATTCGTGCTTACGGTTTCAATTACACAGTACTGGATCCAAGAAGTACACTTCTTGCAAAGGAACTTCCTGAAGACGGAATCTTCTATCCTTGCAGATTCTATAATTCACTGGCAGCTTTTACTGCAAAGAAAATCGGAACAAAAGTTCTTTTTGATGAAGACGAAGGTTATGCATTCAATCCTGTTTACAGAAATGAAAATCGTGATGCTGCTTTTGATCTTCCTGCAAAAGACCTGGTTCCATTTATTGATAACGGAACTTCCCGCTACGCTTCAGGCTGTAAATACTTCAACAAATCTTTTGATTCTGAAGGACTTTATAACACAGCCGCTGCACAGGAACAGCTCCAGAAAGATGCAGAAGATTTCCTTTCTAATATAGAAGAAGAACTTTCTAAGGCTCAGGAACTGGCAAAGAATACAGACTACGTTTCAGAAACAGTTCTTATTGATCTTGATGATATGCGCCGCAACTGGGGCGAGGGCCTTAAATGGATTGAAAACCTTTTTAGAATGGCAGGAACAAAAGACTTTGAATACGCTACTTGCCGTGAACTTCTGGACAATCAGTACAATCTGCAGAAAATCACACCGTATTACGCTTCAAATCTTGGAGCCGGATACGGCGAAAATCTTCTTTCAAACAAAAACTGCTGGATGATGCGTTATGTAAGAAAAGCCAGTGAACGTATGGTGGATCTTGCAGACCGTTTCCCAACAGATACAGGACTTAAAGCCCGTCTTCTGGACCTTGCCGCAAAAGAACTTATGATTGCTCAGGGATCAGGTTGGGCAAAAATGCTGGATGATGATATTTCTCCTGAATATGTAAAGAAAGTTTTCAGAGAAAGTATTACAGCCTTCACAATGGTATTCGACTCCCTTGGATCAAATACTGTCAGTACAGAATGGCTTACAAACCTGGAAGCAGAACATCCTCTGTTCCCTTGGATGAATTACCGCATTTTCAGTAAGAAACAATAAAGAGGGGAAAAGCCTTTCCCCTGGCTTCAAACCTGCGGTTTTCAGCACACCCCTTTCTTCGGGGCTGCGCCCCAAACCCGCAGTAAGGAAAAACTATGAGTGATATAAAATTTATAGAAGGCGGTGTATGTGCTCCTCAGGGATTCACCGCAAACGGAATGCTTTGCAAAATCAAGGCATCTAGAACAAAGAACGATACAGCACTGGTTTATTCAGAAAAACTCTGTAACGCAGCCGGTGTGTTTACATCAAATCGTGTAAAAGCAGAAAGCGTAAAATACACAATGAAGAATATCGCCCGTGGTACTGCCCAGGCTGCAATTGAATGTTCAGGAAACGCCAACTGCTGTACAGGAAGTGCAGGTTATGAAGCCGCAGAACGTATGGCTGCCTGTACTGCAAAAGCACTTGGAATCAAGGCAGAAGATGTTCTTGTTTATACAACAGGTGTTATTGGTGCTCCATTTGATGTAACAAAAATCGAAAACAATATTGATACACTTAAAGCCGGTCTTTCAAAGGACGGAAACAAAGAAGCCCGCATCGCAATCATGACAACTGATACTCAGTTCAAGGAATGCGCTGTTGAGTTCACAGTTGGAGGAAAACTTTGCCGCATGGGAACAATGTGTAAAGGTTCCGGAATGATTCATATCAACATGGGAACAATGCTTTCTTTTGTTACAACTGACTGTGCAGTTTCTTCAGAAATGCTTCAGAAAGCTCTCCGTTCTTCAGTTGCAGGAACTTACAATATGGTTTCTGTAGACGGCGATATGTCTACAAACGATACTCTTTGTATTATGGCTAACGGAATGGCAGGAAATGCAGAAATCACTTCTGAAGGTCCTGATTATGATGCTTTCCTTGAAGCTCTGAATAAGATCAACCGTGTAATGGCAATGAAAATTGCCGCAGACGGAGAAGGTGCCAGCCGTCTTGTTGAATGTAAGGTTCGTGGTGCAAAAGACCTTGAAACAGCTCGTATTCTTGCAAAAGAAGTTATCGGTTCAAACCTTGTAAAGGCTGCAATGTTCGGACAGGATGCAAACTGCGGACGCATTCTTTGTGCTATGGGATATTCCGGGGCTGAGTTCAATCCTGAAAAAACAAGCGTATACTTTAAGAGCATCGAAGGAAAAGCCCGCTACTTTGATGACGCCGATGCAGTTTTCGGTTGCGACAAATGCGGAGACAAAATTGAAGTAATTCATGACGGTGTAGGTCTTGCTTTTGATGAAGAAAAAGCCGAAAAAATTCTTAAGGAAGAAGCAGTTCAGATTCTTATTCTTCTTGAAGACGGAGACGCAGAAGCAACTGCATGGGGTTGTGACCTTACATACGATTACGTAAAAATTAACGGAGATTATCGTACTTAAAAGTACGGACGAGGATAAATAATGAACGACGAAAACTCTTTACTTTCAAACGATCAGTGGTCAGAAGTTCTTTCCCAGGCACTGCCATACTTCAAGCAGTGGGTAGGAAAAGTTGTTGTTGTTAAATATGGCGGAAATGCCATGCTTAACGAAGATCTTAAGGCTGCTGTTATGGAAGATATTGTTCTTCTGAATACAATTGGGATTAAAGTTGTCCTTGTTCATGGTGGCGGACCAGAAATCAACAGAATGCTGGAACGTGTTGGCAAGGAAAGTAAATTTGTTGACGGACTTCGTTATACAGATGAAGAAACAATGGAAATTGTTCAGATGGTTCTTACTGGAAAACTGAATAAAGAAATTGTAGGAATCCTTCTTGAAAAAGGCGGAAAGGCTGTAGGTCTTTCCGGTGTCGATTCAGGACTTCTCCGCGCAAAGAAAACAGAAAAAGATCTGGGCTTTGTAGGTGATGTTACAGATGTAAATCCTGAAATCGTTCAGTCACTTATTGATAATGGATTCATTCCTGTTATTTCTACAGTTGCACAGGGCGAAAACGGAGATAATAACCGTTACAATATTAATGCCGATACAGCAGCTGCAAAAATCGCTGTTGCCCTTAAGGCTGAAAAATTCGTTCAGCTTACAAATGTTCCGGGTGTTCTTCTTAAAATGGAAGATCCTAATTCACTTGTAAAACGTATTGACCGTCAGGCAATTCCAAGTATGAAAGCAACGGGAGTTCTTACAGGCGGTATGCTTCCTAAGATTGACTGCTGTCTTGAAGCTTTGAACGGTGGCGTTCCAAGAACACATATTATTGACGGCCGTGTTCCTCACTCACTGCTTATCGAAATGTTCAGTGATCGTGGTATCGGTACAATGATTTACTAGAACAAAATCTTTGTAACAATAAGGTTTTGATAAACTTGGAAAAAGGAGCCGTCTTGGCTCCTTTTTTTTTATAAGTTATTGTTAAGTTATTGTCTGAATCCGTATTTTTTATTAAATTTTCATTTATGTCATCTATTAGTAAAATCACAAAAGGTATGGAAGGCAAATATGTAGCCTATACCGTTCTTTCGCCGGTTTCAATGATCGGTGAAGTTGTCATGGAATCAATTATTCCGCTTATTATGGCAAAAATGATTGATGATGGTATTCAGGCAGGAAATTTTTCTGTTGTCCTGAATCAGGGCCTTCTGATGGCCGGCCTTTCGATTATTTCGCTTATTTGCGGATGTTGCGGTTCAATCTTTTCTGCCCGAGCTTCACAGGGCTTCAGTCATAATCTTAGAAAAAGACTTTTCAATAAAGTACAGAGTTTCTCTTTTGCAAATATTGATAAGTTCAGCACTGCAAGTCTTGTAACCCGTCTTACAACTGATGTTACAAACATTCAGAACATTTACCGTATGATTATTCAGATGTGTTTCCGTGCTCCTTTCATGCTGATTGCAGGAAGTATCATGGCACTGAAACTCAATGCAAGACTTTCCACTGTGTTTGCAGTTTCAATTCCGATTCTTGCAGTCAGTATTGCTCTGATTGGAATGGCTGCTCATCCTCTTTTTGGAAAAATGCTTAAGAAATACGACGGTCTCAACGCCCGTATTCAGGAAAACCTTATTGGTATCCGTGTTGTAAAGGCTTATGTCAGAAAAGATTTTGAGAATGAAAAATTCGAAAAGGCTGCCGATGACGTTCGTCAGGCTCAGATAAAGGCCGAAAAAAGAATCATCTTCCTGTTTCCGATTATGCAGATTGTTATCTACACAACTGTAATTACTGTATTATGGCTTGGTGGAAAACAGGTTGTAATAGGGGGTATGAAAGTAGGTGAACTTACAAGTTTCATTACTTATGTAACACAGGTTCTTTCTTCCCTGATGATGGTCGGATTCATCTTTACAGGTATTGTTCTTTCTGCCGCTTCCATGAAGCGTATTGTTGAAGTCCTGGATGAAAAACTTGATATCGACAATCCTGAAAAACCTGTAATGGAAGTAAAAGACGGAAGCATTGTTTTTGAAAACGTTGATTTCTCTTATGTAAAGAAAGATGACAATCTGGCTTTGTCCGGAATTAATCTGGAAATAAAATCAGGTGCTGTGGTCGGTGTAATCGGAGGAACCGGTTCTTCAAAATCATCTCTGGTTTCCCTTATTCCTCGTCTTTACGATGCTACAAAAGGTTCTGTAAAGGTTGGCGGTATTGATGTCCGTGAATATGACCTGACTGTTCTTCGTGACACAGTCTCCATGGTTCTTCAGAAGAATGTTCTTTTCAGTGGTTCAATCAAAAAGAACCTTCGCTGGGGTAATGAGAACGCAACTGATGAAGAGATGATTGAAGCCTGTAAAGCTGCAGACGCAGATTCCTTCATTCAGAACTTCCCTGAAAAATATGACCACCACATTGAACAGGGTGGGGCAAACGTTTCAGGTGGCCAGAAGCAGAGACTTTGTATTGCCAGAGCCCTTCTGAAAAAACCGAAGATTCTTATTCTGGATGATTCAACCAGTGCCGTTGATACAGCAACTGAAACCCGTATCCGCGGAGCCTTGAAAGAACTGGCTCCGGAAACAACAAAGATTATTATTGCCCAGCGCATTTCTTCTGTAAAAGATGCCGACATGATTGTTGTTCTTGATGATGGAAAAATTAATGGTGTTGGAACTCATGACGAGCTTCTTGCAAACAATGCTATTTACCGCGAAGTAAACGAATCCCAGTCTCAGGGTTCGGGCGACGCAGATATTGATTAAGGAGGAAGATTATGCCACCAGCAAAAGGATTTGGAAAACCAAAAAACGCTAAGAAAACTATCGGACGCCTTATAAAATATATGGGTAAATACAAAGGACTCTGGGCAATCGTTCTGCTCTGTGTGCTTTTCAGCGCGGGAGCCGGAGTTCTTGGAAACTATATGATCAAACCGGCTGTAAATAATTACATCATGCCATTGATCGGACAGGATAATCCTGATTTTTCAGGTTTCCTTTCTTTCCTTTCTGTAGTGATGATTATCTATGCGGTAGGAGCTTTCGCCCAGTGGTTGAACTCACGCCTGCTTATCAAAATCTCTACAGGGGTTCTTTATGATATCCGTGTGGAACTTTTCAGAAAACTGGAAATGCTTCCTGTAAAATATTACGACCAGCATACTCACGGCGAACTTATGAGCCGTTTCACCAATGATACTGATACATTAAGAGAAATGATGGGACAGACTGTGCCTCAGCTTGTTTCTTCTCTTCTGACTATCGTTTCACTTTTTGTCATGATGCTTGTTATGAACCTGCCGCTGACAATTCTTCTGGTTCTGACACTTTTCCTGGTTATGTTCCTTACTGCGGTAATTGCAAAGAACAGTGCCAAGTTCTTCCGCGCCCAGCAGGAAAACATCGGTAAGGTAAACGGATTTGTAGAAGAAATGGTCGAAGGCCAGAAAGTCATTAAAGTTTTCAATCATGAAGGAAAGGCAAAGGAACAGTTTGCAGAATTAAGTGAAAATCTCCGCAAGGCCGGTACAAATGCAAATACCTTTGCCGCAATTCTTGGACCAATCAACAATAACCTTTCACATATTCAGTATGCCATTATTGCCATTGCAGGATCTGCTCTTGCAATCCTTACAAAGGAAATGGGAGATTCGCTACCAAGAATTCTTGCAACAGACCTTGGTACTGTAATTGCTTTCCTTCAGTGTACAAGAAGTTTCGGTCAGCCAATCGGAATGGTGAGCCAGCAGGCCAACGGCGTACTCAATGCTCTTGCCGGTGCTGAACGTATTTTCAATGTTATTGATGAAACTGAAGAAGTGGATGAAGGTCCTTTTACTCAGGTTTATGCATATGATGCAAAAGACAAGAACGGTAAATCTAAACTGGTTCAGTCTTATGCCTTTACAGGGGAGTGGGCCTGGAAAAATCCTGGAACAGGGGAACTTTCCCAGCTGAAAGGAGATGTTGTCTTCGACAATGTTACTTTCGGTTACACAGAAGAAAAAACAGTTCTTCATAACATCAATATTCACGCAAAACCGGGCATGAAAATTGCCCTTGTAGGATCCACAGGTTCAGGAAAGACTACAACAATCAACCTGCTTACCCGTTTTTATGATGTAGATGATGATAAAGGACAGATTCTGTTTGATGGAATTCCTTTGAATCAGATTTCGAAAGATGCGCTGCGCCGTTCCCTTGGTATGGTTCAGCAGAATACACACCTGTTCACAGGAACAATCCGCGAAAATATCCGCTACGGTAATCTTAATGCTTCTGATTCTCAGGTTTATGAAGCCGCAAAACTTGCCAACGCAGACAGTTTTATCCGTCATCTTCCGGAAGGATATGATACTGTCATTACAGGCGACGGCGGATCTTTGAGTCAGGGACAGCGTCAGCTTCTTGCTATTGCCCGTGCAGCTGTTGCAAATCCTCCGGTACTTATTCTGGATGAAGCAACCAGCTCAATCGATACCCGTACAGAAAAGCTGATTGAAAACGGTATGGACAGTCTTATGTCAGGAAGAACCAGCTTTGTTATTGCACATCGTCTGTCTACAGTTCGCAATGCAGATGAAATTATTGTTCTTGAGCACGGAAACATAATTGAACGCGGAACTCACGAAGAATTGCTTGCAAAACAGGGAAGATATTACCACCTTTATACCGGTAACAAAATAACCCTTGACGAATAGGTTAAATAAAATCCAAAAGGTCTAAAAAAGGCGAAAATGCGTGACATTTTCGCCTTTTTTGTCAAGAAAAAGCACAAATTTTTATTTTTTTTCTTGACGGCACTATATACGCGTGCTAAGATTATATAAAAAAGGGACCAAGATGTGGGAGGCGTTGCCAACTACGGTCTTTAAAAAAAAAGGAGGATTTTTTCAAATGAAAAAAATCATAACAGCTGTAGCAGCAGTAGCTATGGCAGCTTCAATGTTTGCAGTAGACTTCTCAGCTGCAACAAAAATCTACGGTATGGTTGCTGGTTTCGGAAAATCAGGACAGTACTCAGCAGCAGACGGATACGTTGGATTCCTTATGCAGGGAAACGACAGCCACGATTACGCAAATCCTAACTTCTCTTTCAGCGTAGCTGATGACAAAGCAGGTGCAGCAGTAAAAATCACAACAGACGGTGGCACATCACTGGCTATGACAACACAGACAATCTGGTTCAAACCAGCTGACATGCTCAAAATCACAGTAGGAAACTTTGATGTTGCTCTTAACAAAGAAAGAATCGACTGGACAGAATCATTCACAGGTATCGGTGGAAACGGATTCCTCGCTTCTCTCGCTCCTGTTGATGGACTTTCAATCGACGTTGGTATGAACGCTGGAAACGGAAAAGCTTTCGCTTACAGCAAAAACAAGGGTGCTGATGCAACTCTCGCTCCAACATTCTTCAAAGCTGGATACTCAGCTGATTTCGGAACAATCGGTGGTTATGTAACACTTAACAAAACACCTGGACAGTACGATGTAGATGCTAACTACCACGGAGCACACTCAGCTTCAGCTTACGCTGGAGACAAAACAGTTTGGGGTGTAGACTTTGGTGCTGGTTGGTCTGGATCAATCGGTTCAGTTGGAACATTCGTAAACGTTATGGGTTACATGTTCGAAGGTGACTTCATGTACGTTCGTCCAGAAGTATACGTTTCTGGTGCTATTGATGCATTCGGATACAACCTCTTCGCTGCTCCACTCATCTGGGTTGCTGACGGTGTAGAAGACAAATTCGAAATGGAAGTACTGGCAAAAGTTACATACGGATTCGGACCTGCAACAGGATACGTTTACTTCAAAGATGCAAACGTAGCTGCTGAAAAATTCACTTCAACAATCAAAGTTGGTGCTACAGGTAACGTAGGAATCTGTGCTTGGGACGTATGTGTTCAGATCGAAACAGGTGCTGACTTCACACCAATCTGTGTACCATTCACACTCGGTGTAAACTTCTAATTGATGCCTAACGGCAAAAATTAAAAGACCATAAAAAAGGCCGGTCCTTATGGATCGGCCTTTTCTTTTTAACCTGATATTATTCGGGTTTTGTGAAATAACCACAAAAAAAGCGGAACTTCATAAGAAGCTCCGCTTTTCTTTTATTCTAAACTTTAAGGTTTAGATTAGAAGTTTACTGTTGTTACGAATGGAACATTCATAGTGAATGCATCTTTAGAGATATTCATGTTAAGAGATGCTTCCCATGACATGATTCCTACGTTTCCAGACAGACCTGGTTTAACATTTACAGCAAGAGCATCTGCCAGCCAGTCGTTTGAAGCAATGTATACTGATCCGTTAAGACCTGCAACTGGGAATGTAACTTTAGCTGTTGTTCCAAGGATGAACTGTCCGTCTTTAACTCCAGAGTATCCGATACCACCTTTGTGCCAGTTTTTACCAGTTGTTTCCCAAGCATTTGCACCTTTCATTACGTATGTCATTGGAAGGAATACGTTGATTCCTACAGAATCGATGTTTGTTGCAACATAAGCTTCACCACGGATGCTTGAAAGACCGTCGTTCAGGTAAGCCATACCGTTTACGAAGTAAGCAACTGATCCAGCAGCACCAGAGAAACCAGCACCGAATGCCATTTTCTTAGCGTTATCTTCGAAATCAGCCATTACACCGATTGTTCCGAAGTCTGCAGCGTATTTTACGTAAGCAGCTGTAGTAGCGATGTCTCCGTCGTCAAGCCAGTAGCTTCCATTGATAGCGTTTCCCTGATCGTTCATTGCTTCACCTGGGTAAAGCAGAACAGATGCTGTAAGACCATCTACGATAGAAAGTTCAACTTTGTATCCGAATCCGTCAACACGTGTATCTGTGTTACACCAGTCAATTTTTTCCTGGTTGATAGAATCATCGCTGTTTCCCAGTGTGATTTTAAGAGCGTCTACTGGTTTGAACCAGATAGAGTGTTCACTGAGCATAAATGGTTTTGAAGCATCTACTGTTAATGGAGCTCCAGTAGACCAGTCAACATCATCATCAGTGAAGTTGTTTACAAATTTTACTGTTGCACCAGCTCTGTCATCTGCTACAGAGAATGCGAGGGCTGGTTTGTGACCTGCAACTGCATCATCTGCCAGGTTAAGAGCAGATACTTTTTTGTCTGCATCCAGACTGAACAGATTTCCTGCCATTTTTGCTGTTGCTGAGAAATCAACAGCGAACATTGATGTTGCCATAGCTACTGCTGCTACAGCTGTTATGATTTTTTTCATTTGAAAAAATCCTCCCTTTAATGCAAAATCCAGTTTTCGCGAAACTTGGAGGCAAAAAATGACGTACGCATACATTCGGGTAAGTTCAGACAAACAGACTGTGGAAAATCAAAGATTTGAAATCAATAATTATATAAAAAGGCAGAATATTACTGTGGATTATTGGGTGGGGGAGACTATAAGCGGAACTGTGGCTCCGGGGAAAAGGTGTCTTGGAGATTTACTTAAGAAAGTGAACAAAGGGGATGTAATAATCTGTTCGGAACTTTCAAGGCTTGGAAGAAAAATGTATATGATTATGGCAATTTTGAATGATCTTATGGAAAGAGGAGTTACTGTATTGACCGTTAAGGAAGGTTATAAACTGGGGGATGATTTACAAAGCAAGGTAATGTCTTTTGCTTTCAGTATTGCGGCGGAAATTGAAAGATCTTTGATAAGTCAGAGGACTAAAGAAGCATTGAAACGTAAAAAGAATGAAGGCGTGGTACTTGGAAGACCGAAAGGCAGTAAGTCGAAAAAGTATAAACTTTCTGGAAAAGAAGATGAAATAAAGAAAATGCTGAATCAAGGGATTCCTAAAACCAGAATCATTGCTGAACTTGGTGTCAGCAGCTCCACTCTTTATTCATTTATGAAACGAGAGGGGATATTTATTCCGGGTAGAAATCCCTTGTGAATACTACTTAGTAAGGACTTTTGAATTCAGCTTCGGCTTTTGCTACGGCAGCTTCAAGTGTCATTCCGGCAAAGTTCTGGGCACCAAGGTTACGGCCAGATTTTTTGTCATCAATGAAGGCTCCAACTACAATACCTGGGATTGCGCTTTCCGGTGCGTTTGGAGCAGCCTGGCCGCCAAGGTCTGTACGGCACCAGCCTGGGTCTGTAAGGTTGATGCAAACATCTGTTCCCTGAACTTTGTGACCAAGGTCAATTGTAATTTTGTCCAAAGCTGCTTTACTTGCTGAGTATCCTGCCTGCTGTGGTTCAAGTGCAATTCCACTTGTTGTGTTCAGAATGCGTCCGAAACCTTTTTCGATCATTTTTGGCAGGAAGTGGTACATGATCATTGCAGGTGCAATTGTGTTGATCTTGAAGCTTTCTGTGTAATCGCTGACAGGAGTTGAAAAGTAATCAGTTCTGTATGCGATCTGAAGACCTGCATTGTTCAGAACGAATTCAACGTTTACTCCGAATGAGTCGATTTTTTTGAGCATTTCAGAAACCTGTTCCAGGTCTGTAAGTTCTGCGGCTACTGTATATGCTTCAATTCCTTTTGCTTTTACTTCTGAAAGTACTTTCTGAAGGTTTTCTTCTTTGCGGGCATGAAGAATCAGATTACATCCCTGATCTGCCATGAAAAGAGCAGTAAGATAGCCGATTCCACGGCTTGCCCCTGTAATAAGTGCCCATCTGTTTTTTACGTTAACCATTAAAAAAATCCTCCTGTAGAAACTTGTATATTTACAGTTTATTTTACATCGGAATGAAAAAATATAAGAAAAGTAGCAAATGTTCAGACAATATTCTTATTTTCATTTAATATAAAGGTATGAAGAAAAAATCCCTTTTAGTTTTTCTTGCAATAATGTTTTCTCTGCCTCTTTGGAGTGATGATTTTTCTTTTATGACCAGACTTCAGCTGGACGCTTCGGGAAAGTATGCAGAATCCCGCCTTCGTGTAGACGTGCAGCATGGTTTTGAGCCGAGCTATAATCCCGTTTTCAATATTTCCGGGTTTGAGACATTTTATCCTGTGGAATGGCTTGGGGTTTGTGCAGGCAATTCCTTTTTCAAAAAATATCCTGTAAAAGGAGCCTGGCTTTCGGCTTCGGACAGCTATTTGAAAACCGGACGACTCCTGAAAAGTGGGGCAGGCATTCTTGGAAGATTTCAGGTTTCTGATCAGGTTCGTTTGAATCTAAGTTTTTCGGGAAGCCCTGAAAGCTGGAATGAAGCAGATGAAATGGAAATTGATTCTTCTGAAGAAAATCAGACAGTGAATCTGAATGCCGGGGAAGACCTTCTTCTTTTTGATATGATTTCTGTTGGTTCTGTTTTCTACAAAATGAACGGACCTTCTCCTCAAGTTGGAGTATATGCAGGATTTTCCCCTGACGAAGGCCCTTTGAAGGGACTGCTTTTTAATGCAGGTTATATCCATAATTTCAGAGATTCATACATGGCAAAATCAAAGGATGCTCTTATGTGTTCTTTAGGTTACGAAATGAAGGATTCTGGTTTAGGATTTTATGGGGATTTGATTTCCGGCCTTAACAATCAGTATTTGAATAAGTCAGGCAAAGTAAAGAATCATTCTGTGAAAAGCGCTCCTTTTTATACCGCAGTCAGACTTTCCTATGAACCTGTAAAATCTCTTGTATTGAACCTGTCGGGAAATTACGCTTCTTTTTATGATGATTCTGAAGGCGGTTTCGGCTTTAAGGCATCTTCTGAATATAAAATCTCAAAGCAGTTCGGGACTCTTGAAGGGGGAATCGAATACAAAAAAGAAATGACGGAAGCTTATGTCATCTGGAAAATGAAAATAGCGGAAAACAAATAAATGGCAACTGAAGTATTCAATCGTTTTGAAAAAAAATACATTCTTACTCAGGCTCAGTATGAAGAACTTGTGAAAATTATCCCCCAGTATATGAACGGGGATGTTTACAACAAGGACGGTAAAACTTACACAATCTGTAATCTTTATCTGGACACAGAAGACGACAGCCTGATAAAAACTTCCCTTGATAAGCCGGTTTATAAGGAAAAACTCAGGCTCAGAAGTTATGGAAAAACTCCTCTTGATGGAACTGTTTTTCTTGAAATAAAGAAAAAGTACAAAGGACTTGTAAATAAGCGTCGTACTGCCATGAAGCTTTCTGAAGCCTATGAATATTTTGAAAGCGGAAAGATTCCCGAGAATCCTCAGCTTAACAGTCAGGTAATGAAGGAAATTGATTATGTCTCTGGCCGTTACGATGTAAGACCTAAGGTATTTATCGCTTATGACAGGTTTGCCTTTTTTCAGAAAGAAGATGATGATTTCCGCCTGACTCTGGACACAAACATCCGTAGCCGAAGAACAGACCTTAAACTGGAATCAGAAACTGACGGAGAGCTGATTCTTGAAAAAGGATTCTGGCTTATGGAAGCCAAGGCCAGCAAGACTTTCCCGTTGTGGTTCGCCAGATTCCTTTCTGAGAACGGAATATTTGAAAAGTCATTTTCCAAGTACGGAACCGAATATATAAGGTTTGTGCAGAAGGGCAGTTTACAGTAAAATAGTTTTTTGAAGGAAAAGATAAATGTTCAACGAATTGTTAGTAAATGATGCACTTCTGGTGCCTTCAATCCGTCATATTGTGTTCGGGTTGTTTCTTGGAGTTATGACGGCTTTTTCCTATCTTTTGAGCGACAGCAAAAAACGTCCGTCATCATCTTTTGTTATTACTATGGTTGTGCTTCCTGCAGTAATCAGCGTTGTGATCACAATGGTTGGAAGCAATATGGCAAAGGCTATTTCTATCGCCGGGGTTTTTGCTCTTGTCCGTTTCCGAAGTGTTCCGGGTGATGCCAGAGATATTTTCTATGTGTTCCTGGCCATGGCAGCCGGGGTTGCTGATGGAATGGAATGCTATTTTACAGGACTTGTGCTTGTTCTTATTATTGGTTTTGTTCTGATTATTCTGAGTAAAATTGAATCCCACTTTTTTGGAAGCGAACAGAAGCTTCTTAAAATCACTGTTCCTGAAAACATGAACATTCAGAATGCTTTTGATGAAGTTTTCAAAAAGTATTTGTCGGAGGTGAAAATGCTTTCTGTAAAAACAACAAATATGGGAACTCTTTTTCAGCTGACTTATGAAATTTCGGTAAAGAGAAATGCAGATGAAAAAGCATTTTTGGATGAACTTCGGGTTCTGAACGGAAACCTGAATATTGTTCTGGGGTATCCGGAAGAAAATGTAAATCCTGTTCTTTAATTATCCAGATAAATGAATTAAGAAAAATGACGTTAAAAAAGAAAACCGGAAGTGACAGCTTCCGGTTTTCTTTTTATCCTGAATTACGGATTAGAAGAGCTTAAGAATGTCTCCCTTTACCAGGAGCAGGATGAAGTCGATGAGCCATACAAGGTTCCATCCGAAGAACAGACGCAGGATTACTGCGAGCCATTTTCCGTCAACTGCACGCTGAATGATTCCCATGATTGGTCCCAGGAAAAGACACAGAATAACACTAATAAGCCAACCTAATTTAAGGTATCCGCCTTTCTTTGCCATAATTAAAACCTCCAAGTTTTATTAATTCTATTTTATCCAAAATCTCCAATTTGTCAATTTAATAATTATGAATTTGTGAAAAAAAAATTGGAAAATGCTAAAATGTTTTCATGGTAAGTCAGAAGACCCGGTGTCTTATTATATCCGGTGGAAAAGAAAATCAGATTAAAGGCAAGTTTTCAGAAGGCTTTGAGAATGTTTTTGTTATTGCCTGTGACAAAGGCTGCGAGTACGCCGTAAAGCAGAATATCCCTTGTGATTATGTTTGCGGAGATTTTGATTCCTACAAAGGACCAGTTCCGGTCGGTGCAGAAGTCCTGCCAACCCACAAAGACGATACTGATACAATGCACGGCATAAAAAAAGCCCTGGAGATGGGGTTCCGGGAAATAATCTTGACCTGTGCAGGCGGCGGCCGCACAGATCACTTTATTTCGAATGTCCAGGCTCTGGTTTACGCAAAAGAAGAGGGCAGCCTTTCTTCGGGTGTGGAAGTCAGTCTTTTTGATGATGAAAATGAAATCAGGATACTGAAAAATGAATCCGCTGAATTTCTTCGTAGAAAAGGCTTTTCTTTTTCAGTTCTTTCCTGGTCAGACAAGGCGGAAGGGGTAACCATCAGTGGTGCAGAATATGAAGTTTCTGATGTATGTCTTACAAACAGCTTTCCTTTGGGACAGAGCAACGAATGGAAATCAGATGCCATTACGGTAAGCGTAAAAAAGGGAGTTCTTCTTGTAATAATGAGTAAAGTGTTTCTTTAAGTAGAAACTTCCTCGTTGAAAGTGGTCTTAATAAATGATATTCTTTTTATTTGAATAGGAGTTACATATGATCAAGCGTAATGAAAATTATACAAATCTCGCCAAGGGTTATCTTTTCCCTGAAATCGCAAAGCGCCGCCGCGAATTCCAGGCAGCAAATCCTGATGCAAAAATCATCAGCCTTGGTATTGGAAATACAACTGAACCATTAACACCACACATTGTAGAAGCAATGAAAGACTTTGTTACTGCAATGGGAACAAAAGAAGGTTACGAAGGATACCAGGACGACAGTGCAGGTATGCCAAAACTCCGTGAACGCATTGCAAATGTAATGTACAACGGAAAAATCAAGGCTTCTGAAGTTTATGTTTCAGACGGTGCAAAATGTGACCTTGGTCGTATCCAGACAATGTTCGGTAAAGGGGTAAACGTAGCAGTTCAGGATCCAGCTTATCCTGTATATGTTGACGGAACTGTTATGGCCGGTGCCGGTGGAAAGGAACCTGTTACTGAAACAGGATTCAAAGACATCGTTTACATGCCATGTCTTCCAGAAAACAATTTCTTCCCTGATCTTTCAGTAGTAAAAAAGGACAGCCTTATTTATATCTGTTCACCAAATAACCCTACAGGTGCCTGTGCCTCAAGAAAAAATCTTGAAGACCTGGTTGCATTCGCAAAAGCAAATGACTGTATCGTTCTTTATGACGGAGCTTACTCTGCATTTATCCGCGACCCAAGCATTCCAAAAACAATCTACGAAATCGAAGGCGCTGATGAAGTTGCAATCGAAATGCAGTCTTTCTCTAAACCAGCAGGTTTCACAGGTGTTCGTCTTGGATGGTGTGTAGTTCCTGAAAAACTTAAGTTCGATGACGGAAGCAAAGTTCAGACAGCATGGGAACGTGAAATCAATACTCAGTTCAACGGTGCTTCTAACATTGCACAGGCCGGTGGTTATGCCGCTCTTGATGAAATCGGTCTTAAGGAAATGGAAGAAACAATCAACTACTATCTGGAAAACGGCCGTCTTATTAAGGAAGCTCTTTCAGGAGATAACTTCAAGGCTGCCAATGTTGAAATCTACTTTACAGGTAATGCCCCATATGTTTGGGCAAAATTCAATGGAAAGAAAAGCTGGGATGTATTCGATCAGATTCTTTCACAGTGCCATGTAGTTTGTACTCCAGGTTCTGGATTCGGACCAAGTGGAGAAAGTTTTATCCGCTTCAGTTCATTCGGCCACAGAGAAAATATCGTTGAAGCCTGTGAACGACTTAAGAATTTAAAATTAAATTAAGAACATAAAAACGATAAATAGAAAATGGGACGCAGCGAATCGTGACAAAGCGTCGACCCGCAATGAGCTTGCGAATGAGGACCTTCGACGCTGCTGGCACGAATTCGCGTTGCTGGGGCCCATTTTCTGAGTTTTGGGTGTTTTTTGAGTTTTGAATTTAATTTTATGAAAAAAAATCAGATTGATATGACTGAGGGATCGATTGCCGCAAAACTGATTGCGTTCTCGGTCCCTCTCATAATTTCAAGTATATTACAACTTCTCTTTAATGCGGCAGATATTATTGTTGTAGGTCGTTTTGCAGGAGATAATTCTCTTGCGGCTGTTGGTTCTACAGCAAGCCTTATTCATATGCTGGTAAATCTTTTTACAGGACTTGCAACTGGAACCACTGTAGTGGCCGCCAATTATTTTGGCGCCCGCGACAAAGACGGCCTTCATGATACTGTTCACACTTCAATGGTGGTAAGTGTCTGGAGTGGAATCATTCTGACTGTGGTGGGAATTTTCGGCGCAAAAAGAATTCTTCTTATGATGGGCTCTCCAGTTGAAGTTCTTCCATTGGCTCAGCTTTATCTTAAGGTTTATTTTGCTGGAATTACTGCAAGTATGGTTTACAACTTCGGCAGCGCACTTCTTCGTGCAAAAGGGGATACACAGCGTCCTCTTGTGATTCTTTTGATTGCCGGTGTAATAAACGTTGTCTTGAACCTGGTTTTTGTAATTCCATTCCATATGGATGTTGCAGGGGTTGCTCTTGCTACAGTTCTTTCACAGCTTTTTGCCGCCGTAGTAGTAGTTGTAATTCTTTTAAGGGAAAGTGACGGTTTCCAGCTTAATCTGAAAGACTTGAAAATCAACAGAACAATTTTCTCCCGCATTGTTCGCATCGGGGTTCCCGCCGGTGTTCAGGGAATTCTTTTCAGTTTCTCAAATGTAATTATTCAGAGTTCCGTAAACTCTTTCGGACCTGTTGTAATTGCCGGTAATTCAGCCGGCTCAAATATTGAAGGATTTGTCTGGACTTCCATGAACGGACTTAGCCAGGGAGTTATGACTTTTGCAGGTCAGAATCTTGGGGCTGGAAAAATCGAAAGAATCCGTAAACTTCCTTTAATCAGTCAGATTATGGTTATTGTTGAAGGACTTGTTCTTGGAAATATCGTTGTGCATTTCTCGCCGGTTCTTCTTTCCCTGTATACAAGAAATCCGGAAGTAATTGCCGAAGGGGTAATCCGTATCCGCATGGTTTGTACTTTGTATTGTCTTTGCGGAATGATGGACTGCATGGCAAATATGATTCGTGGACTTGGTCATAGTCTGCTTCCAATGATTGTTACTATTTTTGGTGCCTGCGGACTCAGACTTCTGTGGATTTTTACAGGTTTCAGATTTGTGGAAAAATTCCATAGCATGAATTCTCTTCTGGCAACTTATCCTGTTTCCTGGTTTGCAACCTGGAGTACTCTTGTAGTTTGTTTTGTGATCATCTACAAAAAAGAATTCAAAAACAAAATTTCTGGAGAAGCTTAATGGACGGAACTTCTGAGACTAAAATAAGTTCTTCCGTGGAGATTAAACCGGCCGAAAGAATTGATACTTTGAAAACTTCCGGCTTTAAGGTAATTCAGGAAGAGAAACGTTTTTGTTTCGGGATTGATGCGGTTCTTCTTGCTGATTATGCAAAGACCCGTCGAAATGAAAAGTGCTGTGACCTGGGAACCGGGACCGGCATTGTTCCAATTCTTCTTTCAGCAAAAAATCCTTCTTTAAAAATCGATGCTCTTGAAATTCAGACTGAGTCTGCAGATATGGCTTTTCGCTCTGTGAAGCTTAACGGTCTTGAAGACCGGATCAACATTGTGGAAGGGGATATAAAAAAAGCTTCCGCTTATTTTGAAAAAAACACTTACGATGCAGTTACTTCGAATCCGCCTTACATGATTGCAGAACATGGAGAGGGAAATGGAAATGATGAAAAAACAATCGCCCGTCATGAAGTTCTTTGTACCCTTGATGATGTGGTTCGTTCTGCTTCAGAACTTTTGAAAAGTCAGGGCCGCTTTTATATGATCCATAAACCGTTCCGCCTGGCAGAAATTATGACTGTAATGATGAAATATAAGCTTGAGCCAAAGCGTATGAGACTTTGTTATCCTTATGTGGATAAGGAGCCGACTATGGTTCTGATAGAAGGGGTAAAGTGCGCGAAGAGCCGGATTAAGATTGAAACGCCTTTAATTGTTTACGAAAAATCAGGCGGTTATACAAAAGAAGTGCAGGAGATTTACGCCCGCTAGAAATTTTATTGGGTATAATTTAGTTATGGATTTTGTTGCGATTGATTTTGAAACAGGAACTCAGCATAAGAACAGTGCCATTTCTATTGGCCTTGTAAAATTTGAGGGGAGTGAGAAAACAGGAACATATTACAGCTTGATAAAACCTCCTGTTCTTTATATAGATCCTTTTAATACTTCTATTCACCATTTGACTTTAGAAGATGTCATTGATGCTCCAACTTTTGATCAAATTTTTCCAGAGATTCAGGCTTTTGTTGGAAAACTTCCTTTTGTTGCACATAATGCCGGTTTTGATATGGGTGTTCTAAAAGCAACACTTCAGCATTACAATATTGAAGTTCCCCAGTATAAATATTTCGATTCAGTTCATTTAAGCCGGAAAATTTATCCTGAACTGGAAAGCCATAAACTGACTTGTCTTGGTGAATATTTTTCCATTGAATATGATGCTCACAATGCCCTTGCCGATGCCGAAACCTGTGGCAAAGTAATCCTCCAATGCGCAAAAAGACTGATTCTCCAGAACAAGATTAAAGGGCCTACAAAAGATCTGACAGAGCTGACAGTCCAGAATTTCTTAAAAAGTGCTTCTGTAAAATTGAAGATAGTTCAACCTGTTTAAGAAGATTTACAAAATATCAAGTTATTGTATACTTTGTATATTATACATTCTGGAGATTTTTATGAAGAAAACTAATGTGTTACAAATCCTTTTAGGATTGTCCTTAATTTCTGTTTTTGTTTCCTGTCAGCAGCCTGGTAGTACCCCGGAAAATCAGAAAAAACCGGTAGAAACTATATCTTCTGTTGACTTGCGAAATTATGATGCCAAAGGAAATATTTTCCGTGCTGCAGACAATAGTGAGTATGAATTCTTTTCAAAAATAACAGACAAGTATGCAAATTTTTATAGATATGACTCTCCTTCTGGAGAACATATTTATTTTGAGGGAACTGAATGTCCTGAATGGGTTTTAAAGTCAGTTACTATTGAAGATTATGAAGATGGTATTAGAGTGGTTTATCACAGACCAAAGAATATTGCAGGATTTAGTGATAGATTATTAGGCTCCTTTAATGTTACTTACATAGACGGAAATGGGAATAACAGTACATCAACTTCTGCTACTTATGAGCAAATGAATGACTGTTGGGAAGGTGAGGTTTGGAATCCGAGAACACGTGATACATTCAGTGTTGATTATCCTTTGGTTCTTCCAGGTAAGGAAACTTATATCAATGTGCAGTATGGATATGCTAGTGACAAAAATGATAATCAGTTTTTTCTTAGCTTTAAAGTAATTCCTGCACATGGTAAAGCTTGTGTAAAAGACCTTCCTGAAAAATTTATCTCTTTAGGTGAATTGGGAGCTGGTAGTGCAGATTTTGTAAAACTTACAGATAATTCAGATGGTCTGATTTTATCAGTAAAAAATGTTATTCCTCCTGAAGGGAAAAATCTTCGTCGTTCTTACAGTGTTATAGAAGCCGATAGTAATGAAAAATATTTTGGAGATAACTGGAATTCTGTTGGTTGGGTAGATGAAGCTGTAGAAAATCGTGAAACAAGTTTTGAAATTGATCTTTTAAAATTTAAAATAGATAATGAAGAAAATATGGGGCTGTCAAAATCTAAAAATAAACCATATATTTTTTGTGAAACACAGTATTCTTACGAATTGGATGAATATCCTGGAGTAATTTTTAAAACTCCACTTCTTAAAACTTCCATTATTAAAAGCGAAAAATTATATCAATTCAAAAGCAATGAGGAAGAAATAGATTACCTTACTTCTTATGGTTATATGAAGGAATTAAATCCTTCTACTTATGAACTACAGTTAAAGATTTTTAATACTGTAAGTAAAATACTTGATTCTGATAAAGATTATACATTTGTAATTACAGATGAACGTCCAAATGTGTTTGCAGGTCAGTGGAAGGCATTTAAGAATTTTACCGGTAAAATTACTATGGATTTATCAAAGACAAAGTATAAAGAAATTCCGAGTTGGGGTTTGTTCAGAAAGATAGATGAAGATCCTGATTGTTTTAAGAATATAGTATCTGTTATTCTTCCTGATGATATTGAAGAAATAGGGGATTGTGTTTTTAATGGAACTTCAATTACAAGCTTTTGTCTTCCGGAAACTATAACTCGCGTAGGAGCTTGTATTGTTCCAGCTGATGCTTCAGTTGAATTTGCTGATAAAGATAACTGGTATTGGTGCTGGGAATCTGATGATGATAAAGCTTGGACTGATAAAATTTATAATAGTCCTAAATGGGAGCTTGCAGATTTAGATGCTGAGCCTTATACATCAGACTGGAAACGTTACGCAAAAATAATCCGCTAAAGTAGTTTTCAGCATAATAAAAAAAGTCAGCCTTTACGGGAAATTTTCTTCCCGATTCAAGGCTGACTTCTACAAACGGACAATTGTCCATTGTCCATTATCAATTGTCAATTAATTAATACTTACATTGTGCATTGTGAATTATGCATTATGAATTAGCAAGTCTTTCAGCAATAGCGTCAATGTATTCGTCGCAGGCAGAGCCTGCTTACCTGGATGCTGCGCATCCAGCCTACATGTTGCTAAGTCTCTCGGCGATTGCGTCGATATATTCCCAGGAATTTAAAATCTTTTTTGCTGGTGGGTTAGCGATGCGGGCAATGTCGCCGGTCATGTAGCCGTCTTCGATTGTTCCAAGAGTTGCAGCTTCAAGTTTTTTTGCGAATTCTACCAGTTCTGGAGTTCCGTCCAGTTCACCGCGTTTTGCAAGAGCACCTGTCCAGGCGAAGATTGTTGCTACAGGGTTTGTAGAAGTTTTTTCGCCTTTCAGGTAGCGGTAGTAGTGTTTCTGAACTGTTCCGTGTGATGCTTCATATTCGAAGTTTCCGTCTGGGCTTACAAGTACAGAGGTCATCATGGCAAGTGAACCACAGGCAGAAGCGATCATGTCAGACATAACATCTCCGTCGTAGTTTTTTGTTGCCCACATGAATCCGCCTTCAGAACGCATAACGCGAGCTACGGCATCATCGATGAGAGTGTAGAAGTATTCGATTCCGGCAGCTTCAAACTTGGCTTTGAATTCTTCGTCATAGATCTTCTGGAAGATAGCTTTGAAGTTTCCGTCGTATGTTTTAGAGATTGTGTCTTTTGCACCGAACCAAACCGAGATTTTGCGGTCCAGAGCGTATGTAAGACAGCAGCGGGCAAAGCTTTCAATTGATTTGTCCAGGTTGTGGATTCCCTGAATGATTCCAGGTCCTGGCATGTCTTTAATAAGCTTGCGGATTACTGTTCCATCTTCGCCAGTGAATACAAGTTCTGCTTTTCCGGCGCAAGGTGTTTTGATTTCTGTGTTTTTGTAGATGTCACCATAAGCATGGCGTCCAAGAACGATTGGTTTTTCCCAGCAAGAAACTGTTCCGTGAACATTCTTAACAAAGATTGGCTCGCGGAAAACTGTACCGTCAAGTTCAGCACGGATGATTCCGTTTGGAGAAGGTGTGAGCTGTTTAAGATTGTATTCTTCTACGCGGGCCTGGTTAGATGTGATAGTTGCACATTTTACACCAACGCCAAGACGTTTGATGGCTGCAGCACTTTCGTAAGTTACTTTGTCATCTGTATTGTCGCGGTTTTTAAGTCCCAGGTCGTAGTATTCTGTTTTAAGATCTACGAAAGGAAGAATCAGCTTGTCTTTGATAAGCTGCCAAAGAACGCGTGTCATTTCATCGCCGTCAAGTTCGGCAATGGCGTTTTTCATCTGAATTTTAGCCATAAAAAAACCTCTGTATTAGTCTAACAGAGGTTATTATATAGAAATAATAGGTGCGTTTCTATTGGATTTAATACAATTCCCTATAAGGGGATTCCTTTTTTAGAAGGCAGTTTTAAATCCGATGTTGGCCTGAACTGATTTTTTCCATTCTTTTTTGAGAAGGTTTGTTCCGTTCAGGGAAATCATAGAACTGATTTCTCCTTTCAGGAGTTTTGTGCTCACATAAGGTGTCAGGTATACGTCAAACTGAAGGGCCAGCAGTTCTTCCTGGATATTGCTGAAAGTTTTCAGCGTCAGATTCTTGAAGGATGCTTCTGCATTGATTCCCCAGTCCAGACCTGAGTTTCTTGTAGAAAGCTTGTCTGTGAACAGGTTTACGTTGATTCCCAGCGGATTGTGAATCAGGAGCAGGGAAGAGATAGAAGATTCCGGTAAATAGTAGAATGAAACGTGTGTTTTGTTTGTAGTTCCATTAAATCTTGGTTCTACAAGAAGATACAGGTTTTCGAGGGCGATATCGGCTGTTTTTTTCTTTACATCGAAACTTCCTTTTACTACACCCGCCTGGAGGAAGAGGCTGGCGCTTGTATGGTTGTTTCCGATAAGCATAGTTGTTCCAGCATGCCAGTTTACTTTTTCAACTGCCAAGATAACATCTTCGTATTTTTTTGTTGCCAGAGGAGTACTGATTCCTGCGGCTACGTCCATTGTGAAAAATCTTTTTGCTTTTCCGAATCTCAGGTCGGCGTTGAAAACATAGTAATCGGCATCGTCGTGGTTGATGTAAGAGTAGAAACCGGCTGCTGTTTCTGAACTGAAACGGAAAATGTCACAGATTCCGATTCCAGACTGAGGGTAGAGCAGGTTTCCTGATGCTCCTTTCCAGGTTTCGGTAACTTTTGAGCTGATTGGTGAAATTCCGAACTGTCTTTGCAGGAAGATATCACTTCCAATAGGATCATAAGACCCCAGGAAAATGCTGAAATAGTTGTTCAGGGTATCCATTCTCTGGCGGAAGGTGAAAGAAAGTTCGTCTATCTGAAACAGGGCCTGAGTCTGTCCGAAAGGGGCTGTTTCAAGAAGATTTTCGGTTTCCAGAGAGAAATTCATTCGAGTCCAGATATTCTGTGTAATATTTGCCTGACCTGTAAAGTAGCTCTGAAGTTCAACATCAGGCTTTTTTGTGTCGTTAATCAGGTCCGGTTTAATGGTAATTTTTCCGCCGGTTATACCTGTAACGAACATTTCGGCAAAAAGACTTCCTGAACAGAAGAATAATGCGGCTGAAATTATAGAAACTTTAAGTTTTCCTGAAAACATGATTTCACCTCATTGGATTATCGGCAGAAAGCATAAAACTCTTTAGAAATATGTAAATAACAGGGGATTAGAGAAAATGGATATATTTGATATTTTTACTATAAATTACTTGAAATCTAAAATTTTCAGTATATAATATGTTGTATGAGTGATTATCTTGATCCGAATAATGAAGAACTTCTCAAAGATTTTTTTGCCGAAGCAGAACAGCAGGTAGAACAGCTGGAAAGCAATGTTCTGGTCATTGAAAATGATCCTGCCAATCACGAGGCAATCGATGAGATTTTCCGCGCTGCACATACTCTTAAGGGTGGTTCAGCTACTGTTGAAATGATGGAACTTTCCACATTTACACATTCTGTCGAAGACGTTCTTGATGAAATCAGATCGGACAGACTTGCGGTTGATGAAGATGTTGTTGATCTCCTCCTTACTTCTATTGATGTAATCAAGGCTATGCTTGAATCACGCCGTAACGGAGTAGTTTACGAGGAAGACACTTCTGAAGTTCTGAATAAACTTCATTCTTATATTCCTGAAAATGGTGGAAAGCAGAAAGCCAAAGCTAAGGCTCCTGCCGGAACCGGACCTTCCATTAAGAAGACTGCTGAACCTGTTGCTGCTCCTGCTGCACCAGCTGTTCCGGGGCTTGAAGTTCCTCCTATGGAAGAATCTGAATACCGCGAAATGATTGATTCACTTGAAGCCGGACAGAAGCTTTGGTGTGTTTCAGTAAAATTCGACGAAAGCAATCCGATGAACTCGGTTGGTGGAATTCAGGTTTTCGCCGCACTCAAAAATGCAGGCAATGTTCTTAAGACAGTTCCTGATTTTGATGCTCTTTACGAAGACCAGTTCTATGAATGGGTTTATTACTTCATCGGATCTTCAAATACAAGTGAAAAACTTGAAGACGTTGCATTCCTTAGTGATGTAACACTTGTTACAGATGCAAGACAGATTACAGAAGAAAACTTTTCTGGAGAACAGACTAAAACTGCACCAGCACCAGTTGCACCGGCACCTGCCGCTCCTGCTCCAAAAGCAGTTGAACCTGCTCCTGTTGTTGAAGCTGCACCGGCACCTGTTGCCGCAGAAGAACCTGTTATTGCTGCTGTAAAAGCTGCAGAAAGCGGGGCAAAACCTGTTGCTGCAGAAGACAAGGCAAAAGCCGCTGCACCTGCACAGGCTGGAGCTGCTGCACAGGGGTCAATCCTCCGCGTAGATTCACGCCGCATCGATTACCTGCTGAACCTGGTTTCAGAAACAGTTATTACAAAAGCTTCTTTCAACCAGCTTTCAATGCAGCTTGCAAACGAAAATATCGTATTTGCTTCACTTCAGAACTCTTATAAAGAAAGAATCCGCCGTCTTATGGATCAGCTTCCTGCTTATCTGGAAAAAGTACGCAACGGACAGACAGTTTCTGAAGTACGCAAAGAAATGATTAAAGAATACGGTGACCTTGGAACTGTATTCGATGCTTATGACCAGGATCAGAAAGCTATGTCCGGAAAACTCCGCACATACACACAGACTCTTGGCCGTATCTCTTCAGAACTTCAGGAAGGGGTTATGAAAATCCGAATGGTTCCAATCAACCAGATTTTCAGCCGTTTCCCTCGCGTAGTTCGCGACCTCCAGCGTGACCTGAACAAGAAGATCCAGCTGGTAATTGAAGGTGAAGATACAGAACTTGATAAATCAGTTGTAGAAGATCTTCTTGATCCTGTAATGCACTGTGTCCGCAACTCTGTAGACCATGGTATTGAACTTCCTTCAGAACGTATTGCTGCAGGAAAACCAGAAACAGGAACAGTTCTTCTTAAAGCTTCAAATGAAGGTAACATGATCGTCATTGAAATCAGTGATGACGGTGCCGGAATTGATGTAAATAAGGTAAAACAGAAGGCCATTGAAAAAGGTTTGATTCATCCAGATAAAGTTCTTTCAGAACAGGATGCATTCAACCTTATTATGGAACCTGGATTCTCTACTGCAGACCACATTTCAAACATTTCTGGTCGCGGTGTAGGACTTGATGTTGTAAAGACAATGATTGCCAAACTGAACGGTACAATGTCTATTACATCTGCAAAAGGAAAGGGAACTTCCTTCATTATCCGTCTCCCACTTACTCTTGCTATTATTCAGGGACTTCTGGTTCGCGTTGGAAAAGAAGTTTACTCTATTCCAATTGCAAACGTTATCGAATCACAGTGTATTCGTCAGAGTGATATCAGCAGAATCGACAACTACGAAACTATGGAAGTTCGTAATGAAGTTATCAGTGTTCTGCGCCTTTCACGTCTGTTCGGAATAAGAGAAACCCTGGAATCAGACGAATGCTATGTAGTAATAGTTGGTTCTCAGGAAAAGAAGATTGGTGTAATGGTTGACGCTTTAATAGGTGAAGAGGATGTAGTTATCAAGCCTTTGCGCGACCAGTTTACCAACTCACCTGGAATTGCCGGTGCTTCAATCCTTGGAGACGGTTCAGTTTCATTGATTATCGATGTAAGCCAGCTGCTTGAACTGGGTGTTCGTCAGGAACTTTCAGCTCAGGGTCAGTCGCAGTTTATGGAATAGGGAGCTTAGTTGATTATGAGTCTTAATGAAGAAACAAATATTAAAAGCATCAATGACCAGTTAAGCGAACAGTTTGGACAGGCTTCTGTATCGAACAACGATACACAGGGAATCAACCTTAAGGATACAACTGTAGTAGATTTCAAGATGGTTACTTTTTCTCTTGCAGGAAAAGATTACGCCATAGATATCATGCACGTAAAAGAAATTGCCAAAGCCGGCCGTTTTACTTATGTGCCTAATACACTTCCTTTTGTGCTTGGTGTTTATAACCTCCGTGGTGACATCATCCCGATTCTCGACCTTCGTCTGTTCTTCAATATCGATGTTCCTGAACGCGATGACAATCAGCTTGAAAACCTGCTTATCTTAAGCATTGGTGACCAGACTTTTGGTGTTGTTGTAGACAAGATCGACAAAGTTGTTGGGGTTCGTAAAAACTCAATTCAGCCTCCACATCCTTTGTTCGGTGATATTAATATCAAATATATTTACGGTGTTGTTGAAGCAAACAGCCGCCTGTACGTTCTTCTGGACATTACCCGCATTTTCGGCTCAAAAGCT
This sequence comes from Treponema sp., assembly GCA_024402695.1. Taxonomy (GTDB): domain Bacteria; phylum Spirochaetota; class Spirochaetia; order Treponematales; family Treponemataceae; genus Treponema_D. The sequence continues at coordinate 33,461 of JAKSTG010000004.1, forward strand.
GCAGCTGAAGAAGCCCAGGTTAAGAAAGTTCAGCAGCCTGTTGTAAAAAACGCCGGATCAGCACCTGTTTCTGCTGCCGTAAAAGCACAGAAAGCAGCCGCTGTAGAAGCAAAACCTGCACCTGTTCAGGAAAACAAGGGTGAGGTTGATCTTCACTTCCTGGAAGAAGGACTTAAGACATACAAGAAATTTACTGTTTCTGACATCAACAGAGACTGGGTTAAATACAGATACTCAGAATGGCAGAAAGAAGGTAAAAAACTGATTCAGAATGAAACTGATGCTGATGACTTCCTTAAAGGATTCTGGTCTAAGCATACAGATTCATGGTGGTCAAAAGAATTTGCTGACGCAGTTTATCAGCTCCTTCCTGATAACAACGCAAAACAGATTGTTGTTTGGAATCCTGGCTGTGGAAAAGGCTGCGAATCTTATTCACTGGCATGTATACTGGCAAAACGCTATCCGGATGCAAAAATCCGTATTTATGCACAGGATATCGACCTGCTTAAAGTATCAAATGCCTCTCTGGTAAGTCTGCCTTCAGAACTTCAGGGAACCTGGTATGACAGTTTCCTCGCAAAGAAAGCCAGTGGAGAATTGACATTCAATCAGTCTGTAAAAGACAGCATTATGTTTGAATATCATGACTGCAAAAACACAAACGCCCTTCCAATGGTGGACGTGATTTTTGCCCGCGATGTTCTGTCACTTCTTGATAAAGAAGCTCAGGATTTCGTAACAGCAGATTTCCTTGAAAAGATGAAAGGTAATGCTGTAGCATTTGTCGGAGAAAACGAAAGACTTCCAGTTTCACTGGGATTCGGAGAAAATACAATTGGTACGCTTACTGCGTATAGCAAAGAATAGAAAAGGGGATTAAAATGAGAGTAGAGTATATTAACCCGTTTGTTGAAACATCATTCAGAGTTCTTCAGGAAGTATTGGGTGGTGCAGAAGTTAAGCGTGGAGATTTGTATTTGAAATCCACAGCTATGCCTGTTATGGGTGTTGCTGCACTTGTTGGACTTGCAGGAGATGTAGAAGGTCGTGTTCTTTTTGATATGACAATCGAAACTGCATTGAATATTGCTTCGAAAATGAATGGGGAAGCACTTCCTGCATTCGATGATCTGGCAAAAGCAACTATCAGCGAACTTGCAAACCTGATTACAGCTCAGGCTGTAACAAAGCTTCATGAACTGGGATTCAAGTTTGACCTTACTCCACCAGCTCTGTTTGTTGGTCAGAAGATGGAAATTGCTGCTCTTGGCGGAACTTCAGAAAATGTTGAAGCTCTTATTGTTCCACTTATCTCAGAATGTGGTAAGATTGAAGTAAACGTTGCCATCCGCGAAAAGGCATAAGATATAAAAGGAGAATAAAATGAAAACAACACAGGATTTTCCAACAATTAATGAACGTCCGCCAGAGGGTGTAAGAGCCGATGGTACAAAAGTTAAAGTACTTATCGTTGATGACTCTATGTTCGTTGCAAAACAGCTTGGTCAGATTCTTACAAGCGAAGGTTATGAAGTAGTTGCAACAGCAGTTGACGGAATGGAAGGTGTTGAAAAATACAAAGAACTGTGCCCTAATGTTGACCTGGTTACAATGGATATTACTATGCCTCGTATGGACGGTATCACAGCCCTCGAACAGATCATGGCTTTTGACAAAAACGCAAAAGTGGTAATGGTTTCTGCTCTTGGTAAAGAAGAACTTGTTAAGAAATCTCTTCTTCTTGGTGCCAAAAACTATATCATTAAGCCTCTGGACCGCAAAAAGGTTCTGGAACGCATTTCTGCAGCAGTAAAATAAGATAACTTTTTCAGCTGAAAGCCGCTGTTTTCGCAGCGGTTTTTTTGCGTTTCTAGAGGTTAAGTTTTACTCTTGAGGTTTGACAAAGAATAAACCGTAAAATATAATTAAATTATTATAGTTTTAAAGAGATTAGCCGATAATATATATGGCATTCTAACTGAATGTTTGAGGAGATTTGCATGAAAAAAGGACTAAAAGTCTTAATCAGTCTTGGATGTCTTTTTGTAATTGGACTGCCGGTTTTTGCCCAGCCAAGCTCAAAAAGCGTTGAGACATTTGTTCTGGACAATTTTGATAATGTCGGAGCACAGGATTATTCTTACAAAGGACAGAAATTAAACTGGGAATGGTCTGTAAATACAAGCCGCTTTATAGCAGAAGGGTATCCAAAAACTGGATATTTTGAAGGAATTCCTAATTCACTCAAACAGCTCCGCCGCAGTGATGAAGGTGAATCACTGGTATATGGTGTAAAAACAGCTTTCAATAGAAAAGGTGATAACTGGTTCGAAGTATACCCAACAGTAGACGGGGAACCATTTGAAGTTCCATTTATCGGAACTGTAACTCAGATGGACTTCTGGGTATGGGGTGCTAACTACAATTACTACCTCGAAGTTATGGTTCGTGATGCTAACGGAACAGTTCACGTTCTTCCAGCAGGAAGCCTCCGCTTCCAGGGTTGGAAAAACCTTATCGTAAATATCCCAGGTTGGATGGTTCAGCACTCAAAACTTCGTTCTGGTCCAGAAAACCTCAGATTCGTAGGATACAGAATCCGTACAGATGCAGAAGAATACGTAGATAACTATGTAATTTACTTTGACCAGATCAAATACACATGTAACTCATTGGCATTCATTTACGATGGTTACGAACTTAAAGATGCTGATTTTGGTGAAGATGGAGGATCTTCTTCTTCAAGTTCATCAAGCAAAAGCTCATCAAAAACCAGCAGCGGCAGACGTATCGGCGGTGACGGTGTTGAAGAAGTAGGTGGTGAAAAATGAAAAAGTTTATCGCAATAGTAGCAGCAGTTCTTACTGCAGGATTTGTTTTCGCACAGAATTCAAGTCTTTCTTCTGCAAATGCAGATGAAATCGGACGCGATTCAGCAATGCAGTCACTCCGTGAAATCTCAATTGATAAATTTGAACGTGAAGGTTCATGGAACGTCCACATTCCTTCAGATTACGGTGTAATTACTGGTCGCCTTTTCGAAGGTAACCCAGCAATGAAAGATCCTCTCGAAGGAGATGATCCAGCAGACGATACACAGGTTTACGGTGTAAGAGTTGACTTCTTCAAACGTGGTGTAAACTCTTTCACAATCACAGCCGGTCGTCCACTTCCAATCGAAGGAACAACAAAGATTATTTCTATGTGGGTTTGTGGTCGTAACCAGAGTCACGATATGTACGTACTCGTACAGGACTACTTCGGACATAACTTCGAACTGTACATGGGTAACCTTGGATTCAGCGGATGGAAAAAACTTTCTGCTGTAGTTCCAGCTTCTCCAGACGGAGAACACGGAATCGTTCAGAGTAGTGCTTACTATGGTGACAAACCTGGACTCAGAATTCTCGGATTCAGAGTTGACTGTAACCCAATGCAGGCACGTGGTTCTTACTACATTTACCTGGATGACCTTCGTGCAATTACTGACCTCTACGACATGGAAAACCATGACGAAGACGATATGACAGACAACTGGTAATAGTTGCTGACTCCAAAAGAAAGGGCCTGATTTACATCAGGTCCTTTTTTGCTTTAAAACATAATGTTGTTAAATTTTTTCGAAAATAACTTCGGTTTTGTTTCGCGAAAAATCGCATTTTGATTTTTATTCTTTGATTTTAAAGTAATGGCTTCGATTTCTGACTTCAGTTTCTTCAAGAAGTTCCATATGCCTGAGGACCCACATCATTATGTGGGCTTTTTTGTTTGCCGAAGAGGGAAGTGACGAATCCGCTTTTAGAGCAGCTGCCAGGTCTTTGGCACAGAACTCCGGCAAAATTGAAGAAGGAATCAGGCTAAGATAATCTTCTTTTTTTGAAAAGGTTCTGGTGTCCAGAATTTCTTTGAGGGCTTTTCCGTTTTTAATCCAGTCTTTTTTGAATCTTCTTTTTTTATTGGAAGTCTGGACCGGTTCCGGGCATTTTGTCCTTTTTTCTGTAAGGTTTACACTGACAACATCCAGTGAAAAGTTTGGATTCAAAAGAACCGGATAAAGTCCCGTAATTTCATCAAATAAGGAATAGATGGACTGAGTTTTAGGGCTTTTTCGGCAGGAAAGAAGGTTTCCTTCCTGGTCTCGAACTTCAATCCATTTGTTCAGAATAAGAGGGTAAACGATTTTGATTTTATAACCGTGATCCAGGGTGTCCAGACTTTTGGCCAGAAGTTTGGTAAGGCTTCCGGTCTGGATTTCGATGACCTGTTTGCCGGCAAGAATGTCGTAAATATGACCGAAAAGTTCTGCTTCAGTTTGTCCTTCAAATTCTTCTGCATAAAGAGTCTTCAGGGTGTTGTGGAGAGAACTTTCGTTATAGGTGTTGATCATTTTTACTCAGTAAAGTAATCCGGATGTGATTTTCTGATGGCTTTTTCATCTACGTAAAGGTGGTTCAGATGAATATTGAGCACATCTTTTGCGGCTTTTGCATCCTTATCTTTGATTGCTTTAAGAATAGCTTTGTGGTCCGAAACGATTCTGCTTGTTACCCCTGTCTGGAGGGTAAGTTCACGAAGGCGGTCAAAGTGAATGTTCATAAGGCGTACCATGTAAAGGCACTGCATTTTATCTGTAATTTCGTAAAGCTTTTCGTGGAAACGGTTGTCCAGATCCATGATTTTGTCGTAGTTGTCTGATTCTTTGTAAAAATCCTGAAGAATTACGTTTTCTTCCAGGGCTTCGATGTCTTTTTCTGTTGCGAGGTGGCAGGCTTCTTCTGTTACTGCCGATTCAATTGTAAGGCGCATGAAAACCGCTTCGTTTACCAGGTTCATGTCGATAAGGGATACGCGGCAGCCTTTCTGTGGAAGAATATCTACGATTTTTGTTCTGGAAAGTTCCTGGAGGGCTTCGTGAACAGGAGTGCGGGAAATGTTCAATTCTTCTGCAATTTCCTGTTCGCTGATCATGATGCCAGGTTTTATTTCAAGATTGATTATATTGTCTTTAATCACGCGGAAGGCGTAGTCTCTGTTTGATTCGTTTTTGAGTTTTTCTACATTAGTCATACTAGAATACTAATGTTAATGGCGAATTGGGTCAAACAAAAAAATCGGTCATCAGAATAAGTAGGGGAATTTACTGAAAAAGGAAAGTTGTAAGTTTAAAAAAAGTTGACGATTTTAAAAGATGTAATATACTAGGATAGAGGTCTACTAGTATGGAAGTATACAAGTTAAAAAAGCATTTAAAAAGAAACTGGCAGTATTACCTGCTCATGTCAATTCCAATTCTTTATTACATTATTTTCAGATATATCCCAATGGCAGGAAACATTATTGCTTTCCGCCGTTACAGAGCCGGTCACAGCATCTTTGGTGATGAATGGAGCGGATTCAAATATTTCAAACAGTTTATCGGGGATAAAACCTTCTGGCGTGCCTTCAGAAATACACTTACTCTCAATGTTTTTTATCTGGTTTTCAGATTCCCACTGACTTTGATTTTTGCTCTTCTTTTGAATGAAATCAAAAACATTCACTGGAAGAAGTTTGTGCAGACTGTATCTTATCTGCCACACTTCATTTCTATGGTTATTGTTACAGGAATGATTCGTGAACTTCTTTCAACAAACGGACCAATCAATGCAATAATCAGTTCCCTGACAGGATCAACAATTTCTTTCATTGCTCTTCCTGAATGGTTCACAACAATTTTCGTAACATCGGGAGTTTGGCAGAGCCTTGGATGGGGAACAATCCTTTACCTGGCAGCTATGGCAAACATCAATCCTTCACTTTATGAAGCTGCTGCCGTAGACGGTGCAAATCATTTCCAGCGCGTAATTCACGTTACAATTCCTTCAATTCTTCCAACAATCACAACTCTGCTGATTCTGGATATTGGTGGACTGGTTGGTTCAGGTGGAGCCTTCGAAAAAGTATTCCTTCTTTATAATCCAATGACTTATGAAAAAGCCGATATTATTTCGACTTTCGTATTCAGACTTGGTCTTGGTTCAGGAAACTACAGCTATGCAACTGCCGTTGGGCTTTTTGAAAGTATCTTGAATCTGATTCTGCTGACAATTGCAAATCAGACATCGAAGAAAATTTCCGGCGCAGGACTTTGGTAGGAGAGAAAAATGGCAGGTGTAAAAGTAAGAGAATCAGCCGGTTATCTGGCTTTTAAAATTTTCAATACAGTTGTTATGGTCCTGGTTTGTATCGTAACTCTGTATCCGTTCCTGTATCTGGTGGCTCAGTCCTTTTCTTCAGAACAGGCAATTATGATGGGAAAGGTTAAGCTGCTTCCTGTTGATTTTAATGTTGCAACTTATGTTTCCGTATTCAAGAAAGGTGAGTTTATGCACAGTTACGGAAATACTGTGATTTATTCACTTCTGGGAACTTTCTTCTCGGTTTTCTTCGGATGCTGTCTGGCTTATCCGCTTTCAAAGAAACACCTGAAAGCTAACAAATTTCTGTTTCCTTTCATTATCTTTACTATGTATTTTGGTGGCGGTCTTATTCCGAACTACATCCTTATGAGACGTCTTCATCTGATCAATACTGTGGCAGGTTTCATTATGCCAAGCCTTATCAGTACCTATTACATCATTTTGATGCGTTCTTTCTTTGCAAGTACTCCAAAAGAACTGGAAGAAGCAGGGGAGATTGACGGACTTACACCAATCGGGCTTTTGTTCAAAGTTGTTCTGCCACTTTCAATGCCTATCATTGCAACAATGATTCTGTTCAATGCAGTAGGTTACTGGAACAACTGGTACAACTCATTCCTTTATCTGGACAAAAAGGAAATGTGGCCTGTTGCTTACTATTTAAGAACAATCATTACAGGTGCTTCAACTTCGGCTGATCCTGGAGAAGCAAGTGCTGAAAAAATGCAGATTGCTGCAAACATCAAATCATGTTCTATGGTTTTAATGGCATTCCCAATCATCTGTGTATACCCATTTGTACAGAAATATTACGTCCAGGGTATGATGCTTGGCGGTGTTAAAGAATAAATCAGTAAAATAGTTTAGGAGGATAAAAACTATGAAAAAAGTTATTACAACATTAGTTGCAATTACATGTTTATCTTCTCTTTTTATTTCATGTGGAAATAAAAAGGCTGATAATAAGGCAGCTTCTGGAGAAGCAAAAGGCTACTCATTCGGTGAAGAAGTAACATTCCACTCTGACGAACCAGTTACTTACTCAATTTCTTTCAGTGATGCATCTTGGTACGCAATGCAGGATACTTGGAAGTCAGAAGGTATTTTCAAGAAGATCGAAGACAAAACAAATGTTCATCTTGATATTACTTCTTACGATAGTGGTGACTACGGTCAGAAAGTTAACCTGGCAATCAACTCAGGTTCAGCAACTTACATCATTCCAAAAATCTACTCAGAAGACCAGTATGTTGCTGGTGGCGGTGTAGTAGCAGTTTCTGATTACATCCAGTACATGCCTAACTTCAGTGCATTCGTAAAGAATTACAAAATGGAACCAGACCTTGATACAATCCGTCAGAGCGATGGAAAATTCTACCGTCTGCCAGGTATGCACCAGGCTGCTCTTCAGGACTACACAATCATGGTTCGTGAAGACATCTTCGAAGCAGCTGGATACAACATCCGCGAAATTGAAAAAGACTGGACATGGGAAACTCTCCACGATGTTCTGGTTGGTGTAAAAAAATACATGGTTGCAAACGGACTTTGTTCAGAAAAAGACTACATCTGGTCAGACCTGTGGTGTGGTGAATCAGGAAAAGGATCTGGTGGTAACCTTCTTAAACTTATGGGTACTTCATACGGCGTTCTTTCAGGATGGGCTATTGAAGGTTCAAACGGTGGTATCAAATTCGATCAGAACAAAAAAGAATTCTATTCTTCTTCTGTAAGTGAAGATTTCAAAAAGTTCGTAAAAGTTGCAAACAGCTTCGTAAAAGACGGACTTCTTGATCCTGAAACTTTCACACAGTCTGATGATGTTGCAAACAACAAATTCTACAATGGTAAAACAGTTATCAAATCAACAAACCGCTCAACAATGTCTAACGACATTGCCAGCCTTGCAAAAATCACTCCAGAAGGAAAAATCTACGTTACAGCTTATCCTTCAGGAACAAACAAAGACCTGGCAGAAACAAGCCGTCTTGAATGTGGTGTTATGATTGCAACAAAAGCAAAAGAAGAACTTGGTGAAGCTGAATTCATCAAACTTATGCGTTTTGTTGACTGGATGTTCTATTCTAAAGAAGCTTACACACTCACAAAATGGGGTGTTGAAGGTGAAACATGGCAGTATGTTGATGTAAATGGAATGAAAATCAAACAGCTCCTTCCAGGATACAAATGTGGTGGTCTTGGTATTGGTGGTGCTGATACTGATGTTGATATCCGTCTTAAGTGGGGATTTGCCGGTGGTAACTACTTCTATGGTCACTCAACAGCTGAATCAACAGACAACTTCACTCCAGAGGTACAGGATCTTTACGCACGCTATGCAAAATACAAGACAGCTGCAACAGTTGATCCAAAAGCAAAACCAACAGAAGATGAACGTGAACAGCTGAACCTGTGGGCAGTTCCACTTATCGATAATATCAACGCTTGGACACTCAAGTTCGTTACAGGACAGAAAAATGCTGATGCTGACTGGAATGAATACCTTGCATCTTGTAAGAACCTGAACGTTGAAAAGATCGTAAAACTCACAAACGAAATCTACTCTAAACAGAAATAGAATACTTACTTTTCATAATACTCCCTAATACAGATTTTTGATCTGGGCCGCACCTTTTGACAAGGTGCGGCTTTTTTTTTGGCAAAAACCTTATTATCGACAGAAAAAGTCATTGACATAAGCAAATTTTCATATAAAATGTAGATAAGTGGGAAAAAATGGTAGAAAGTGGTAGAAAGTGGAAATGAAGCTACTGACAGGTGAGTACAACAATGCATTGGATGATAAGGGACGTCTCTCTTTTCCTGCCAAGCTGCGTACAGAACTAGAACAGAATGTACTCATCGTGACCCGTAGTTATCTGGATCACTGTCTCCAGCTTTTTACTGTTGAAGAATGGGAACAACTTAAAACACGGATTATGGCATCTGTTTCTCCTTTCAGTAAGGAAAATATGAATGTTGTAAGACGATTCATTGCGCCGGCACAGGCTGTCGAATTCGACAAAGCCGGACGCCTTTCTATCCCGCAGAGTCTGCGCGAATATGCCGGACTTTCAAAGGATTGCACAGTTCTTGGAGTTGATAAGTTCATAGAAGTGTGGGATTCAGAGAAGTACCGTCAGTATCTGGAATCAACTGAAGATCAGTTCCAGGATGTTGCAGACGATCTTAGAAATATCAGTTTCTAGCTGTGGGAAGTAAAAAGGGTGGAAATCGTACATACTCCGGTTTTGTTGAATGAATGTCTCTCGTATCTTTCTCCTGTAGGAGAACCTTTCGAAGCTCATGCCCTGATGGTGGACTCAACTCTTGGAGAGGGCGGTCATACCAGTAATTTCCTTGCAAAATTTCCGACTCTGTCTGTTATCGGCCTTGATGCAGACAAAGTGATTCAGGCCCGCGCCAGAGAACGTTTAGCTCCCTTTGGTGACAGGATGAATTTTTTTAACGGGAATTTCAGTGATTTCTATGCTGATGCAAAGGAAAGAAATGTATGCCCGGATATTATTCTTTTTGATCTGGGAATATCCGTTTTTCATTATGAAAGAAGCAAGAGGGGATTTTCTTTCAGATATGATGAAGAACTGGATATGCGTATAAACCCGGCCGTTGGGGAATCGGCCGCTGACTTAGTTAATAATCTGCCGGAAGAAAAGCTGGCTGATTTGATTTATCTTTACGGCGAAGAAAAACTTAGCCGTAGAATTGCCCGTGCAATTTGTGAAGCAAGACAGGGTGGGAAAATAACTTCTTCCAAGGCACTGGGCGATATTATCTGGAACTGTGTTCCGGCAAATTACCGTTACGGTAATATTCATCCGGCAACACGTACCTTTCAGGCATTGCGCATAGCGGTAAACGGGGAACTTTCAAGATTACCAAAGGCTCTGCACAATGCCTTCAATTGTCTGAACGCGGGTGGAAAGATGGGGGTTATCACTTTCCACTCGCTGGAAGACCGCATTGTAAAGAATTATTTCAGAAATCTTGGCAAGCAGTGTGTGTGTCCACCTGAACGGGCTATCTGTTCCTGTGGCGGCAAACAGTGTGCTGAGATTCTGACAAGAAAACCTGTGGGACCAACGGAGGATGAAATCAAAGCGAATTCTCCATCCCGCAGTGCAAAGCTTCGTGTTGTCAGAAAGATCTGCGACGCAAGCGATGAACGGCTTATAGGAGTTGAAAAAGACTGATGAAAGAAAAGACAAAATATTCTCTTCTGACATTTCTCGGAATTCTTCTGGCAGCCGCTATTCCTGCCATGCTTATCCTTTATGGTTTCCAGGCAAAGAGGTATATGGACCTTTCGCGCGAGATCGCAAAGCTGGAGCAGAAACAGGAAATTTTAATCGAAGAGAACAAAAAACTAGTGAGTGATATCAGCATTCTTTCAAGCAGTACGCGAATCGAAAAAATCGCAGTTGAAGAACTTGGCATGCATAAGGCAGAAAGTGCAGACATTGTGAGAGTAGATATGACAGGTAAGAAGAATGAAGACTAGCGAAGCTGAACGAATATCTCTTATGTCTCTTGAAGAACTTCTGGATGCAACAGGCGGAAAGCTTGTGGGGAATCCGGAGGCTTTTGCATTTAACGATGTTCAGACTGATTCCAGAAATGTAAAAGAAAATACTCTCTTTGTTCCACTTGTAGGGGAATTCCAGAACGGACACAAGTATGTGCCTCAGGCTGTGGAAGCCGGTGCTTCTGTAGTCCTTATCAACGAAAATGAATATGAAAATACACCGGAAGTTTATGACGCCCTTGCAGAAAAAGGCGTGAAATTCATTCTGGTAAAAAATACACTTCACGGTCTTCAGAATGCAGCTGAAGGCTATGTGAAGAAATTCCCGGGACTTATTAAAGTAGCAATTACCGGTTCCTGCGGAAAGACAACAACAAAAGAAATGGTGGTTTCAGTTCTGAAGCAGAAATTCAACTGTGTTTACACAAATGGAAATTTCAATTCAGAAACAGGACTTCCTCTTTCTGTGTTCCAGATTCGTTCTGAACATGAATGCGGCATTTTTGAAATGGGAATGAACCGAGAAAACGAAATCGGTGAAATCGCAAAGGTTCTGAAACCTGAATATGCCCTTATCACAAATATCGGGACTGCACATATCGGTATTCTTGGAAGCCGTGAAAATATCGCAAAAGAAAAACGCAAGGTTTATGAATACATTTCGGAAAAAGGTTTTGCTTTTATTCCTGCAAATGACCATTTCAGAGACTTTGCAGTCGAAGGTGTAAAGGGAACTGTGGTTCCTTTCGGATACGATGTTCCGGCCGAAAAGAGCGGGGCAAGTTTTGTAAAAGAAAACGGTTTGTTCGGAACTGTATTTACACTGGACGGAGTTGAAATCAATCTGCCTGTTTCAGGCATGTACAACTACCAGAATGCTCTTGGTGCTGTTGCTCTGGCAAAGTCTCTTGGCCTTAATGCCGAGCAGATCAAGAAAGGTCTGGAATCTTTCCAGAATATTGGGGGCAGAATGGAAGTTGTTAAGTCTGTCCTTAAAAACGGAAAACAGGTTGTTCTTGTAAAAGATTTCTATAATGCAAATCCTGACTCAATGACAAAGGCTGTTGAACTTTGTGCAGGTCAGGAAGGTAAAAAGATTTTTGTACTGGGAGACATGAAGGAACTTGGAGACGAGTCTCTGGAAGCTCACAGAAAAATAATCAATCTGATTGTTGAAAAGAAGATTCCTGCAGTGGCTCTTGTTGGACCTGATTTCAAGGCTGCAGCAGAAAAGGAATCATCAGGAATCAGATATTTTGATTCAGTTGAATCAGAAGGACTTGCTGACTATGTTCTTGAACAGGCGGAAGAAAACTCTGTGATTCTTCTTAAAGGTTCAAACTCAATGAAACTTTCGGCAATGCCTGGAAAAATCGAGAAGGGGGAAAATCTGTAATGGACTCAATGTACGGAACATACAATTTCAATGCAGATACTCCTCTTGAACGCTACAAGAAAAGCGACATCGGTTTTCTTATTACAATGATTCTTCTTTGGGGACTCGGAATCTTTACTCTGTTTTTCTGTTCACAGAATTCCGGAGCCAGATATTTTGACGACTCACTTTATTATGTAAAACGCCAGCTGATTTCATCGGCTATTGGATTTATTGGAATGTTCTTCTTTGCATTCCTTAATGTCCGTCATATTCGCAGAATGATTCCAGCCATTGTGGTTTTTACAATCATTCTGTGTTTATTGGTATTCATTCCGGCTTTCTCGGAAGAAAAGAATGGTGCCCGCCGCTGGCTTAAAATTCCTGCTATTCCATTTACTTTCCAGCCATCGGAATTCGTCAAATTCGTTCTGGTGATTTTCCTTGCCAACGCTTTTGACCGCCAGTATGAAATTCAGGATCAGGACAGTAAATCAAAATTCCTGTTCATCACTCTTCTTATTTATATTGCCTTTGTTGGTCTTGTAATCTGTGAAAAGGATTTTTCTACTGGATTCTTCCTTTTCTGTCTGGGCCTTGTAATGTATATGGTTTCGGGAACGAAAGTGAAATGGCTTTTGCCTTTGTCTCCGCTGCTTTTGTCAGCGGGAATCCTTCTCGTATGTCTGGAACCTTACCGTCTTCAGCGTATCGCTGGATTTTTCGACCGTGCTTCAGGAACAGCAACCTTCAACTATCAGTCTATTAAGGCAAGGGATGCAATTTGTTCAGGCGGTTTAATCGGTAACGGAATCGGAAGCGAACTTTTCCGTTTAAACTCAATTCCAGAAGTTCAGGCCGACTACATCTTTGCAGGCTGGACAGAAGCTTTCGGCTTCTTTGGAGTTGTGGTTTATTTCATTATTCTTGGAGTGTTTGCATGGCGCGGTTTCAGAGTCGCCTCAAAATGCTCAAACCGTTTTGCAGCTTATGGCAGCCTGGGTTGCGTTGTTTCAATCGTGGCACAGTCTGTAGTAAATATTGCTGTTGTATGCGGAGTTCTGCCTTCGACAGGTATTCCGCTACCATTCTTCTCTCTTGGAGGATCTTCGATCATTACAACACTGGCAATGTGTGGTTTTGTTCTGAATGCTTCAAGATGTGATGATGTGGAAGATGACTATTATATAAAACGTCAGAATAAACTAAAAATGAACGATTATTTAAGTGTAGAGTTAGGAGATATCTAAAAAATGAGTGACGCTGGTATTTTTCTGGAGACCGACGGATTCTTAGAAGATGATGAATTTACTAAATATGAGGAAAATAAATCGGACCGCCGTTTCAGAATAATCATTATTTCAACTTTCGCAATCCTGGTTTTCCTTCTGGTAGGAGAATTCATTGGCTGGAGATTCATTAAGCCAAGTCTTTCCAGTCCAAAAGTAACTATTACAGGATATAAAAGCTTAAGCGCAGAAGAAGTAGCAATGAAACTTATCCCTATGAACTCCAGAAACTGGTTTACATTTGATGTAGACGTAGCCGCAGGGATTTTGTCTTCAGAAAGCTGCATCAAAAATGTTGAAGTTGAAAAGCATTTCCCAGATAAGATTCTTGTAAACATCAACGAAAGAACTCCAGTTGCACTTACTTACGTTAACTCTAACGGAAAATGTATTCCTATGCAGATTGATGATGCCGGTGTTCTGTTCTCTAACAAGAACAATGCACAGGTAGCACAGACAGGTCTTCCAATCATTTCGGGAATTCCTGTTGATAATATGACAGGTGGAATGAGAATCCCTTCAAAATACAAGGTTCTCATTGACCAGATTTCACAGATTCAGAGTTTGCCACAGAAATATTTCTCCGCAGTATCTGAAATTTGTGTTGTTCCAAAGGATTCAGGTAACTATGAACTGGTTCTGATTCCTTCATCGGGACATATTAAGGTCCTTACGGATCGAGCATTGAATGAAGAAGCATTAAAGTATATGATGATAGTATTGGACGTTGTAAAACAGCTTAAGCCAGATGCTCAGGCTGTAGATATGCGTTACGGATCTGTATCATATTAATATGGGTGGGAAAAGATGATCGTTGGTCTGGATATTGGAACTAGTTTTATCCGTGTAGTAATCGGAGATGTAGACGAAAACGGGAATGTTTCTGTTGCCGGTACTTCAGTTGTGAAGTCTGACGGCTTAAGAAACGGAGTAATCGTTAACATTGAAGCCGCAAAAAATGCAATCAAGGAAGCCATTGAAATGGCCGAACAGAATGCAGGGGTTACGGTTTCTTCTGTATTTACAGCAATCGGTGGAATCCAGATCAGCAGTACAGACTCTCACGGGGTAGTTGGAATCGCAAAGATTCGTGGTAACACTCGTGAAATCAATGATTCGGATATTTCCCGTGTAATTGATTGTGCACGTACACTTAAATTCCCTCCTGACAGACAGCTGCTTCACATTGTTCCTCAGAACTTTATTGTAGATGAACTTCCTACAGGAAACAAACCTCCACTTGGAAGAATGGGGGACAGACTTGAAGTTGATGTTCACATCATTACTGCAGCTTACTCTACAGTTCAGAATGTAGTTTCTTGTATCTCAAGATCGGGATATACCTGTAACAATGTTATGCTCAAAACTCTGGCAGCTACAAAGGCCGTTGTTCAGGAAGATGAACTCGAACTTGGTTCCATTGTCATTGACCTTGGTGCCGGAACTACAGATGTAATCGTATTTATTAAAGGTGCTCCTGTTTGCACTGCTTCTCTGCAGGTTGCAGGTAACCTTGTTACAAATGATATTTCTATTGTAAAAGGCATTTCTTTTGCTAATGCCGAAAAAATCAAGATTGAATCAGGAACCTGTTGGCGCGAAGGAATTGAACACGATTCTGAAGTTATCATTCCTGGCGTTGGCGGACGCGCTCCTGAATCAACAACTAAATCTGAAATCTGTGACATTATTCAGCCACGTATGACTGAAATTTTTGAAATGGCAAGAAGTGCCGTTGTTCACAATGCACCTATTAAACAGCTTTCGGGAAACATTATCTTGACTGGTGGTGGAGCACAGATGGAAGGGGTTGTAGAACTGGCACAGTCAGTTTTCCATACTTCATCAGTACGCATTGGAAAACCGGAAAGTCTTGGTGCTGTTCCGGAAGCTTACAGAAGGTCTGATTTTGCAACTGCAGTGGGACTGGTAATTGCAAATAAAGACAGCGCAATCAATTCAACAGGAAAGAAAAAGAAGGTTCGCGCTCCTAAAGGGAAAAAGGAGAAGAGCGGATTTTCAAGATTCATAGAAAAGTATTTCTAAAAAATAATAAAAGAATGCAGGGCGGCTGGGTACCGTTTCTGTCTTAAGTTTTTGGGAGGAAACAAAATGTCTTTTGATTTTTCAGTAGTACAGGACCAGGGAACATTTGGTCGTGATGTAGCTAACCCTACAGTCATCAAAGTTATCGGTTGTGGTGGCGGCGGTTCAAGTGCTGTTAGACGCATGATCGAATCTAATGTACAGAACGTAGAATTCATCGTATTAAATACAGACCTTCAGGCTCTTAATAAATCTCCAGCTCCAGTAAAGGTGCCTATTGGACAGAAACTTACAGGTGGTCTTGGTGCTGGTGGAAATCCTGATGTTGGAGAATCTGCTGCAAAAGAAGACGCCAATGCCATTGAACAGCTGGTAGAAGGCGCAGACATGGTTATTGTTACTGCCGGTATGGGTGGAGGGACTGGAACCGGATCTATCCCTGTAGTTGCTGAAATCGCAAGAAAATCAGGAGCCCTTACTGTAGCCGTTGTTACAACTCCTTTTGACTTTGAAGGAAGCGGACGCATGAAGAATGCCCAGGCTGGTCTTGAAAAACTCCGCGAAATGGTAGACAGCCTTATTGTTATTCCTAACGAACAGGTATTCAAAGTAATCGATAAAAACATCAACTTTGTTCAGGCCTTCCAGATTGCTGATGAACTGCTTTGTCAGGGAATCAAAGGGGTTTCTGAAATCATTACAACTCCAGGTCTTGTAAACCTTGACTTCAACGATGTTAAGTCAGTCCTTCAGAATCAGGGAGATGCTCTTCTTGGTGTAGGACAGGGTGAAGGTGAAAACCGTGGTATTGATGCCGCACAGATGGCAATCTCTAACCCAATGCTCGAAAACCTGAAAATGGACGGAGCTTCAAAAATCCTGGTAAACATTACAGGTCCTGCAGATGTAGGAATGATGGAAATCAAAGACATCATGAATACAATCACTGCATCGGCTAACCCTGAAAATGAAATCTTCTGGGGACAGATCATTGATGAAAGCCTTGGCAATAAAGTTCACGTTACTGTAATTGCTACAGGTTTCAAAAAATACGAACCTGTTCGCCAGTCAAAAATTGAAACTCCAGTTTTAGAAAAAAGAACTGATCCTAATGTAGTTTCTGCAGATGAATTTGCAGGAATGTTCGGACCAATTTCTACAGAACCTGTTACTTCTTCAACAGCTGCTTTTGAAGAACCTGAAGAAAAGAAAGAAGGTTCAAGTCTTGGCGCTGACCTGGCAGGAAGTTTTGAAAGTGTTCGTCCATCATTTGGATCAAACCGTTTCTCTACACCTTCTGGATATTCTGATATGTCTGAACTTGAAAAACCAGCCTGCATCCGTAAACAGGATAAAGAAAACGGTTATTCAAAATCGATCTATCTTGGTGAATAAAAACAGGCCGTAGTTTCTGCATATGACTATTGAAGTTCTGCTCAATCAGTTTTATACGGATCTGCTTCTTGTAAAAAGAGACAGTGAAGAAACTGCGGCAACCTATAAAGAATCAGCATCCTTGTTCCTGAACTGGTGTTCTTCGGAAGAAAAAAAACTTAGGGATATTACAGTTCAGGATCTGATGTACTTCCTTTTGAGCCGCCGTTCTGGCGGTGCTTCTGAACTTACCCTTGCAAAAGACATTTCCGGACTCAGATCTCTGGGCGAATTTCTTGTCAGAAAAAATTACTGGGAAGAAAATGTTTCCCTTGAGTTGGACCGTCCAAAAGTTGCCCGTGCCATTCCTCGTGTCCTGACTCTTGAACAAGTGGATAAACTTCTTTCAGTAATTGATACCTCCACACCAATCGGAAAAAGAGACGACGCTCTATTTGAGCTGATTTATTCCTGTGGACTTCGAATAAGTGAAGCTTCAACTTTAAAAGTTGCCAATGTTCATCTGAATGAAAAAATCCTTCTGGTTCATGGAAAAGGGGACAAAGAAAGGATTGTTCCTTTTGGCGGCAAAGCGTATGATAAGCTTGTAGTGTATCTTGATGAGGCAAGACCTGTTCTGGCGGGGAATAAAATGTCGGAAGAAGTGTTCCTGAATTACAAAGGGGATGCGATTACACGAAAGGGAATCTGGAAAAAATTTCAGGAACTGGAAGCCTTGAGTGGAGTGAACGCAAAGGTGCATACTCTGCGCCATTCCTTTGCTACTCATCTTCTTCAGGGCGGAGCAGACCTTCGTTCAGTTCAGGAACTTCTGGGACACTCGAATCTTGCAACAACACAAATCTACACTCACGTTGATGATACTCAGCTTAAAGCTAGTCACGATAAATATTTTCCAGGCCACAAGTCGCGGAATAATTCTACAGAAATTGAGGAAGAAAAATGAACAGAGTTTTCGTAAGCATGATGGATGATATGGCAGCACCAGCCTGGTTCAATAATGTTGAGCCTTACGTTGGTGAACTTATGAAAGAGCTTGGTTACGACAGGGAAGAAATCTCCATCCTTTTTTGCAATGACGACATGATTCATGCTCTGAACAAACAGTACCGTCAGATTGATTCTGCCACTGATGTTCTTTCTTTTGAAAACGGCGAAGAATATTCCGATGAAGAAGGCAGCTGGAAAAGCATGGGTGACATTGTAATAAGTCTGGATACAGTTCCAGTGAATGTAAAATATTTTGAGACTGATGAAAACACAGAAATGAAACGTCTGCTCCTGCATGGACTTCTGCACCTGAACGGAATGGATCACGGCGAAGAACATATTGAAAAAGACGTGGAACCTGAAGGAGAAATGCTTGTTCTTCAGGAAAATCTTCTTAAGAAATTCACTGATTATAAACTCATAAAATAATCGATTTAGAGGGTAGGGAAATACCCCTAGACTATTGCACAAGTCATTAATTCTCAGCAGAATACTACAAGACAGGAAAAACCATGAAGAAATTAAATGCAATTAGATCAGATAAAATCTGGGGTTATGAACTCTGGATTGCCTCAACTCATCCTAACGGACTTCAGAAAGAATTCCAGGAAGACTGCCAGGGAGACCATCCTCTGCTGGTTAAAGTAATCCAGGCAAACGACACTCTTTCTATTCAGGTTCATCCTGATGATGCCCTTGCCGTGGAACTGGAAGGTGAAGGTAACCGTGGAAAGACTGAGTGCTGGTATGTTCTTGATGCCGCACCAGACGCAAAACTTGTTTACGGCATGAAGGATGATTATCCAAGCGAAGTTCTTGCAAAAGCCATTACCGAAACAAAACTTGAAGACTACCTTGAATTCGTAAACGTAAAGAAAGGGGATTTTGTATTCATTCCTGCTGGTACCGTTCACGCAATCGGTGCCGGACTTCGCCTTATGGAAGTTCAGCAGAGCTGTGATTTGACATACCGTCTTTATGACTGGGGCCGCGGACGTGAAGTTCACATTGAAAAAGGTCTTAAAGTAATCAAAAGCGAAGAAATGATTCCTGTGGCACCTTTCGGAAAAGACTTTGAGTGCCAGTATTTCCGCCTGGAAAAAATTGATGTAAACGGTGAATGGTCTTACACCTGTCCAAACCGCCCAAAACCTGAAGGAGTGGAGCTTCTTTATATTATCAGTTCCGAAGACCTTACCGCCTGTAGCGAAAAGGACACAATTTCGGTTTCTGCCGAAGACATTCTTTCCGTTCTGCCTGGCGAAACTGTTAAAATGACCGGAAAAGCCGAAATTATGCGCATTATCGCAAAATAAAAAAACTTTTAAAAAAGACTTGTTTACCACTTGAACAAAGTCTTAGAAAAGTGTATATTTGTATTCACTTACGGGATGTAGCGCAGCTGGTAGCGCGTCTGGTTTGGGACCAGGATGTCGCAGGTTCGAATCCTGTCATCCCGACGAAGGACTTAGTTTTAGGACTAAGTCCTTTTTTTTATTTAACATTGAATTTTAAAGATCTAGTCCAGGATTCGAACGGTTTTATGCGCGTAAAAATGCGATGAAGGAGCATTTTTGCGAAAAGGCGCCAAGGAGGGCGCCGACAGCAGAAAACAGCGGGCTGGAAGGAGCGGGAGGAGTCCGCGACTGGAAGCCGAATCCTGTCATCCCGACAAAAAGCTTTCACTAAAACGGTGGAAGCTTTTTTTATTTAACAAAGCAAAAAAAACAAAGAAAATACAGGATTCGAACGGTTTCCTGTGCGTAAAAAGCGATGGATAATCTACAACAAAAAAAGCCCCGCTGCAGCGCAACGGGGCTTTTTCTCTTTATAAAAAGTTTACTTGCTTGAAAAAAGCTTGTCGATTGATTTGTTTACTTCACCTTGTTCTTTAGGGAAGTTCTCATCAAGGAATTCGAAGCACTGAACGGCAGCACGCTGAGCGTGTTCGTACCAGATGGAATAGAGTTCCGGTTTTACTTCATCACCTGGAAATGGTGCTCCCTGAATATCGGAAACCAGTTCGCGAAGCATTTTAACACATTCTTTAGTTTTTTTGTCCATAAGCAAACTCCAGTAGTTTCTTTATTATCTCCAATTATATAGGCAATTTAAGAATATTTCCACTATAATCGGATTTTTTGTTGCACATCATGGCACGGGCAGCCTGGCCTTTCTGTGAAACCACATTGTCGTAAAGACGTTTAGCGGCCTTTTTAAGGTCTTCCGGTGTGTTTTTAAGCACCAGTTCAAGGGCTTTATCCACCTGTTCCTGTGTCTGGGCAAAAAGAAGCCTGTTGCAGAGAGTGTTGCCAAGATTCTGAGGAGTTCTTGGCATGGCAAAACTTGAATAGATGGAAATGATTGCACATTCTGTTTCATCCAGGGTGAAATCATGTTCTGAAGTTTCTTTCATGGCTTCCTCAAAAAGCGGGAAGCTGCCGGAAGGATCAGGATCGCGGTAAGTTGTTATTACGCCGTATTTGTCTGCCGCATCACAGTTGATTGAAGCGCCGTAGCAACCGTGAACGGTTCTGAGTTTTTCCCAGAAAGGATGTGTGTTAATCCATTCGCAGAGGGTACTTTCGGCAGCAAATTCCTGTGTGCAGGAACCTGCGTTGTCAAAAGCCAGGGCAGAATATCCAACCTGAGTGTCTGCAGGAATAACGTTGAGCTTTGTGTTATCCATTTTCCAGATGATTTTATTCAGTTCTTCAACAGGCACTTTTTCTGCCGGTTTCAAAGGTTTAAGTTCAGCCTTCTTGATAAATTCTGGAAGCAGTTTTTCTGCGTGGGCCATAGAATCCTTGTCTGTGACAATGCGAATCATGGCTCCCGAGTCTCTGAGGGTCTGGAACATCTTTTCGAATTTCTTGAGGAGCTTACCGGCATCTTTTTCTTTGTATTCGATTCCGCGTTTTACCTGGGTAATTCCATAGAAAAGTTCCTGGATTGCGGCTTCGCGGCTTCCGTCCAGCTTTGCACGTTTTGCACAGAAGTTAATTCCGCTTGAAACTACAGCTGATTTTCTGTCGTTGTTGCATTCACGGATAAGAGTCTTCATGCGGGCTTTATCGGTGAAATTTACTCCGGTAATGATGTCGGAAAGGAGATCAATTCCTTCTTCCAGTCTGTCATCAAGGATTTTCATTGTGTAGAAAATCCATTCGCGTCCGATGAAGTTCTGGCTTCCGTATTCTTTTATGAAGGCCTTTGCCATAGGATTGTCGCGGACTGTTCCGCACATGCCATCAGTTGAAACATCACCTGCAATCTTGTTTGCTTCGAGAATACATTTGTCCCAGGCTTTGCCTTTCCATCCAAGGTCCAGAAGGGAATCGCTGAAGAGAGGCAGGTCAATGAGTTCCTCTGCATTGAATCTGTCGGCAGGGAAGTAAACCGAGAAGTAGAGGATTCCGTTTGTAGGCTGAACGGCTTTCTGGAAAGTGATTCCGTCAACAGTCTTGATTTCAGGAAGAACCGGTTTGAAGTCTACAGGCAGTTCTGAAATCTCCAGGCGCTTAAGGCATTTAAGGGCTTCTTCTGAATCAGGAGTTTCCTGATATTTGTGCAGAATATCCAGCTCTTCTTTCAGAGCTTTCTTGTCCATAGTTTTTTCTGCTTCTTCAATGATCTTAGCTTCTAGTCCCATTCTTTCTTCAAGATATTTTTCTGAAGGTTCAACAGTAACGAAAACCCTTCCGTTGTCATTTATGAAATATTTTTTCATAAGTGATTTGAAGTAGTTTGGATTTTCCTTAAGCTCTTTCTTTACCTTTGCGAAAGACTGGATTGGTGTAAGCTGGTCTGCAGGATGATAGCCATAGTTCCAGCCTTCCATTACCTTGTTCATAAGCTCCATGGCTTTAGGTCCGTTGTAACGGTTTTCTTCGCGCAGGGCAAAATCGATTGTCATTACGGCGGCATCAATTTCATCCTGAGTAATGCCTCTTTCGTAGATTTCCTTAAGAGTCTTTTCAATAAAAGCCGGAACTTTCTTTGTGTTTTCTTTTTCTACGCCGATAAGACCAAGGCAGTAGAATCCCATGCGTTCTTCTGTAATTTCGCCACAGTAAGCATCTTCCCCAAGACCTGATTCTTTAAGGGCTTTTGTGATTGGTGCCGATTCAGAACCGTAGAGAGTTTCCATAAGGAAATATTTTTCCATTTCAGGTTTTCCTGAATAGATACAGAGCCCCGCAAAGGAACCGTCAGGTCCTGATTTTGGTCCCAGGTAATGATATTCACCGGAGAATTTGTAGTCCGGTGTGATTTTTGTAAGTTTTCTGATTTCCGGTCGGACTACAGGAACTTCAGAATTGAAGTTTGGATGATCGCCTTTGAAACCATATTTTGCTTCCAGGCGAGGAATGTAGTTTTCGGCCAGGTAGTCCAGCTGCTTTTCGGTCGGAATGTTTCCGCAGATGAAGAAAAGACAGTTGTCCGGAGAATAGTATCTTTTGTGGAAATCAAGGAAGTCTTCGTAAGTGAAGGTGGGGATTTCCAGAGGATCTCCGCCTGATTCATATTCATAGGTTGTGCCTTTGAACATGGTCTTTGTAAGGTGTCCGTAAACTGAGCGGTAAAAGTTTGAGAAAGCACCTTTCATTTCGTTGTAAACAACCCCCTGGATCGAGGTCTTGTTGTTTTCGTCCAGTTCGAAGCGGTGGGCTTCCTGCATGAAAGTTGTTTTTGCCAGTTTAGGGAAGAAAACTGCATCTGCGTAATAATCCATAAGAATGAAATACTGTTTTTCAATCTGGCTTGCGGCAGGGTAGCAGGTTTTGTCGGGATAAGTCAGGGCGTTGAAGAAAGTAGTAACGCTTCTGCTTTCCGCTGTAATAAATGGTTCTTTAAGGGGGAAGTTTTCAGATCCGCAGAGGACTGAATGTTCAAGAATATGAGGAGCCCCTTTGGAATTTGAAACCGGAGTTCTGAAACAGAAGGCAAAAAGGTTTTCCGGATCTTCGTTCTGAAGATGGAAAACTTCAAGTCCGGTGGTTCTGTGGCGGAGCCAGATGCCTTTGCATTTGTAATCAATTACGTCAGTAACATCAATTACTTTGAAATCTTTGTATAAATCACCTTTTTTAAGCATACTTCTATTATACCATAAAAAATCCGAATAATCCCTTAAAGAATTACTTAATTTCTTGCTTGTTTTTTACTTAAACTTATATATAATTAAAGTATGGAAAAAAGAGAAAAAGTCAGACTTTCTGATATTGCCGAAAGACTCAATATCAGTACAGTTACTGTTTCCAAGGCACTTTCCAACAAAGAAGGTGTAGGGGACGAATTAAGAAAAAAAATCAAAGACCTTGCCGAAGAAATGGGCTACCATGTAAAAAAATCTGGGGACAACGGAAAATCAATCACCGGAAATATCGGAATTCTTATTCCTTCACGTTTTTTCGCTCCAAGTTCTTCTTTCTATTGGGATCTTTTTAATAAACTTTCTTCTGAACTTCTTACCCGCAATTACTATGCCATCATGGAACTGCTTTCTGCAGATGACGAAACAGACCTGACTCTTCCACGCATGCTCCAGGACAACAAGGTTGACGGCCTTATTATTCTGGGACAGGTAAGCAACGAATATCTTGATTTCATCAACAACTCATATGAAAAATTTATCCTTTTGGATTTCTACACAAACAAAATGAACCTGGACGGAGTTTCAGATGATAACTTCTACTGTTCATATCTCCTTACAAGTTATGTAATCTCCAAAGGACACAGAAGCCTGCGCTTTGTAGGAAACTTTGAATCAACTTCTTCAATCCGTGACCGCTTCATGGGCTTCGCAAAAGCACTTATGGAAAACGGAATTGATGTTTCAAAGAATGATATCATTAACGACCGTGACGAACGTGGTTTCGCCGTGCCTCTTGTTATTCCGGAACCAATGCCGGACGCCTTCATCTGTAACTGTGACGAAACCGCAGCTTTGATGATCCAGGCTCTCATCGAAAAAGGTTATAAGGTCCCAGAAGATGTTTCTGTAACAGGTTTCGATAACTTCCTGGCAACAAACAAAACTCCGGTTCCACTTACAACTGTTTCTATCCGCACAGAAGATACAGCCCGTGTTGCTGCCGAACTGATCATCAACAAGGTTACAGGCCAGCCATACATTAAGGGTCGTCACCTGATCAGCGGAAGTCTTGTAATCCGCGATTCTGTAAAAGAAAAATAATTCAACTTGTCGATTTCTTATTTCCTTATTAAATTTTTGATATGGATTTAAGCAAATTTACAATCAAATCACAGGAAGCTCTTCAAGAGGCCTCATCAATTGCCATGCAGAATGACTGCCCGGAAATCAATTCGGCTCATATGCTTCTGGCACTTCTTACACAGGAAGACGGCCTTATTTCTCCAATCGTAGAAAATGTGGGAGTGAATCCGAACAGACTTGTTTCGGATGTTAAATCTTTGCTTGGCTCTCTTCCAAAAGTTTCGGGAGGAGCAAACGTTTACCTGAGCCAGGAAATGCAGAAAATCCTTTCAAAAGCAGAAAAGGAAATGGCATTCCTGAAAGACCAGTATATTTCAACAGAACATATTCTTCTGGCCATGAGCGAAAGCGATGGCGACTGCGGAAAACTCCTTAGAAAAAATGGGGTAGTTCATGAAGCAGTTCTCAAAGCCTTGAAATCTGTACGCGGAAACCAGACAGTGGACTCAAATGATCCTGAAAGCAAATCTCGAACTCTGGAAAAATATACAAGGGACCTTACAGCTGCAGCGCGCCAGGATAAGATTGATCCTGTAATCGGAAGGGATGAAGAAATCCGTCGTGTAATGCAGGTTCTGTGCCGCCGAACAAAAAACAATCCTGTAATAATCGGTGAACCTGGGGTTGGTAAAACTGCTATTGTTGAAGGACTTGCCCGCCGTATTGCTTCGGGAGATGTTCCTGAAAGCCTTAAGGATAAGCGACTTCTTTCTCTGGATCTGGGCGCCCTTATTGCCGGTGCAAAGTTCCGCGGAGAATTTGAGGAACGTCTTAAAGCCCTTATTTCGGAAGTAACAAAATCGGAAGGACGCATAATCCTTTTTATTGATGAACTTCATACTTTGGTTGGTGCCGGAGCCGGTGAGGGAGGAACAGATGCTTCCAATCTTTTGAAGCCGGCCCTTGCCCGCGGAGAACTCCGTGCAATCGGTGCCACAACTCTTGATGAATACCGCAAGTATATTGAAAAGGATGCTGCCCTTGAACGAAGATTCCAGCAGGTTTACTGTGCCGAACCTTCTGTTGAGGACACAATTGCAATTCTTCGTGGACTTCGTGACAGATATGAAATTCATCACGGGGTAAGGATCGAAGACGAAGCTCTTGTTTCTGCCGCAACGCTGAGTAACCGTTACATTACAAACCGCTACATGCCTGACAAAGCCATTGACCTGGTGGATGAAGCCGCAAGCCGTCTTAAAATGGAAATTGAAAGCCAGCCTGTAGAACTGGACCGCCTGGAAAGAAAAATCCTGCAGCTTCAGATTGAAAAACAGTCTCTTTCAAAAGAAGATGATGCCGCAAGCCGTCAGCGTCTGGAAAAACTTGAAAAAGAACTTTCGGAAATTTCTTCCGAAAGAGATGCAATGAAGCTTCAGTGGCAGAATGAAAAGAACACAATCAATAAAAGTCGCGACCTGAAAAGTGAACTGGAAAAGGCCCGCTTTGAAGAAGAAAAATACACCCGTGAAGGAAACCTGGAAAAGGCTGCCGAAATCAAATACTCGGTTATCCCAAATCTTGAAAAAGAAATGGAAGCTGCAAAGGCTGCCCAGTCTGCAGAGGAAGGCGGGGAAACAAGAGAAAAGCTTTTACGCCAGTCTGTAACCGAAGAAGATATCGCAAAGGTTGTTTCATCCTGGACCGGAATCCCTGTAACAAAAATGCTCAGTGGTGAAAAGCAGAAATATCTGGAACTTGAAAATGTTCTTCACAAAAGAGTAGTGGGACAGGAAGAAGCCGTTCAGGTTGTAAGTGATGCAATCCGCCGTAACCGTTCAGGTCTTTCAGATCCTAACAGACCTCTGGGAAGCTTCATGTTCATAGGACCAACTGGGGTTGGTAAAACAGAACTTGCCAAGACTCTTGCCGATTTCCTTTTCAATGATGAAAAAGCTCTGACCAGAATCGACATGTCGGAATACATGGAAAAATTCAGTGTTACCCGACTTATCGGAGCACCTCCAGGATACGTTGGATACGACGAAGGCGGTCAGCTTACAGAAGCAGTACGCAGAAGACCATATTCTGTAATCCTTTTTGATGAGGTTGAAAAAGCCCATCCTGATGTTTTCAATGTTCTTCTTCAGGTTCTTGATGACGGACGTTTGACCGACGGTCAGGGAAGAGTAGTGGACTTCAAGAATACAATCATCATCATGACAAGCAACCTTGGAAGTGATTTGATTCTTGAAGCAGAAACTCCGGAACAGCTTGGGGCTCTGAAACCTCAGGTAACGGAACTTCTGTTCAGACATTTCAGACCTGAGTTCCTGAATCGTATTGATGAAATCGTCATGTTCAATAGACTTGGAAAAGACCACATCAGAAGTATTGTCCGCCAGCAGCTTGACAGAGTCTGCAGCCGTCTTGAAGACCGTAGAATTTCTGTTCAGTATGATGACCAGGTAATCGACTTCCTTTGCGATAAAGGTTACGAACCTGCCATGGGCGCCCGTCCTGTAAAGCGCGCCGTCCAGAATTATGTTGAAAATACTATGGCTAAAGCACTGCTTTCCGGAAACTATGTGGAAGGTGATACGATTGTATTGAGTGTGGAAGGGGATGGAATAAAAGTAAATTAAAACGAGATAAAAAAAACTTAAAAACTAACTCCCGGTCAGAAATCAGCCGCCAGCAACGCTAGCTAGCGTCGCAGGACTCGAAGCGCGGATAGGAAACTATCCAGCCGCGCTTCGAGTCCTGCTGGCGGGCATGATTTCTTTCCTCGCGTTAGTTTTATTTCTTCTTGCAAATTGCAATCAGACGCAATTACCTTTTTGTCACCTTGCTTCTAAGATCATACAGATAACGCTTGATCTTCTGACTGGCGGTCTTTTCGAACTGTTTGATTGTTTCGATGCGGTCAATCTTGGAAGATTTGTTTACCTGTTTGTTCACATAGAATTTTATTTCATTGATGATGACTTCTTTCTGGTAGGCCATTGCATCTGAAAGTTCTTCTTTCTTCTGATCGGCTTTTTCAGAAAGATCTTCTTTAAGATCGGAAAGGTTTTCTTTAATGTCCGAAAGTCCTTCCTTGATTTTTGAAAGAGAAAGGTCTGAAAGGGAAAGTCTTTTTTTTGCTTCTTCTTCAAGTTTTTCTTCATCAATCTGAAGGAGGGCAACTAGTCCGTTGTCGTCTTCTACAACCAGGCTTTCTGCAACTACCGGATGCTGATTTAAAATGAACTCGATGTCTTCAGGATAAATGTTTTCTCCGCTGGCTGAAAGAATCATATTTTTTGAACGGCCTTTCAAAGAAAGGCGTGGTACTCCGTGCCACTTTTTGATGATACCCAGGTCACCTGTTTTGAAGTAACCTTCACCGCAGGAATCTTCTGCTGTTGTAAAGGCGGCTTTTGTAAGGGCTTCGTCTTTGTAATATCCAACCATTACGTTCGGTGCTTTTGCAACGACTTCACCAACACCTTCTTCGTTAGGGTTTGCAATTTTCATATCAACACCAGGAACAATAACTCCAATGGTGCCAGGTTTTGTAATGCGTACACCAGAGCTTGCCAGAAGAGGTGAAGTTTCTGTAAGTCCGTAACCGATGGCGTAAGGGAACTTTGCTTCCTTCATGAAGCGTTCAACTTTAGGGTCTACTTTTGCACCGCCGATTCCAAAGAATACCAGGTGTCCGCCGAAAGTTTTCTTAAGTGATTTTCCTGCAATGCGGTTCAGGATTCGGCGGAAAAGAGGAATTGAATAAAGAGTTTTTGTAATCTTGCTCTTTTCAAAAGTTGGAAGGACTTTATTCTTGTAGATTTTTTCCATTACCAGAGGAACGGAAAGAATGATTGTTGGTTTAACTTTTGTAAAGGCCGGAAGCAGGGCACTTACTACAGGTGGTTTGGCCAGGTAATAAATACAGGCTCCGTTTAGAATCTGCATTAAAAATCCGATTGTGAATTCATAAACATGAGAAATTGGCAGGAAAGAAAGAACACGGTCCAGCTTATTGATTCGGTGTGTGTATTGTCCCTGAATGGCAGTCCAGACCAGATTTTTGTGGGTAAGCACAACGCCTTTGCTGCGTCCTGTGGTTCCCGATGTATAAATGATGGAAGCGATTTCATCTTCCGGAACATCAATTACAGGAAGTTCGATTTTTGCTATTTCTTCGTCGGTTGGAACTTTTCCTGGAGCTTTGATTACAGAAAAACTTGCAAGGTCGATGATAACCGGTGGAAGACTTTCTGTAATGTCGGAAAGTTTTTTGTAAAGGTTTGAATCTACGACAAGAGCATCAACCTGACAGTGTTCAAGAATGGCTTTTACTTCTGCCGATGAAAAATCAGGAAGAAGAGGCACAGAAATCATTGCACGGTTTACGATTCCAAAGTAGGCAGTTCCCCATGCAGGGCAGCCTATGCCGTAAAGGGCTATTTTTGAACTTTTTCCAAGTCCCAGAGCCGAAAGTAGCTTTGAAAACTTTATGGAGTTTTCGTTCATTTCTGTGTATGTAATAGGATTGTCATCTGTAAGAGCGAAGGCTAGGGCCGGTCGGTCACCGAATTTTTTTACCGAATTGGCAAGCAGGGCCGGAAAAGTAAGTTTTCCAAGGTCTTCAATTGTTTCCACTAATTTCTCCCGTCAAATAGAATCTCTCCTTGGTATGATTATAACCCCATATTCAAAAAAAAGATAAAATAATTGTGATATAATGGAAATAAGTTATGGAAAATCTATACATAACATACTAGAATACCACTTAAGGTTTGAAAACCGGGAAGGAAAAAGGTATGAAAATTAATTCGAATGTATCATTTTATTTTGAAGATTCTGCTTTTTCGGGAGTTAAAAAGATTGCCGAAAAAGTAATGCACGATATAGAACTTGTAACAGGTTCGGCACCTGTAAAGGGGGCAGAAGACTCTACTGTAGTTTTTGGTACAGCAGGAAAATCGGCAATACTTGACCGCCTGGAAAGCGAAGGAAAAATCAATCTTTCTGAAGTTAGCGGTAAAAACGAAGTATACGGCTTCTTTGCCCTTGAAAATCAGCTGGTAATTGCCGGCTCAGACAAACGCGGTACAATTTACGGACTTTTCCACCTTTCAGAAGTGCTTGGAGTTTCTCCTCTGGTGGATTGGTGCAACATTACCCCTGTTCATAAAGATGAAGTAGAAATCACTTCTGAAGATACTGTGGTTTCAAAGGAACCAAGCGTTCGTTTCCGTGGATTCTTTATCAACGATGAATGGCCAGCCTTCGGTAACTGGTCTGGAAAGAACTTTGGCGGAGTAAACGCAAAATGTTATGAACACGTTTTTGAACTGCTTCTGCGCCTTAAAGGAAACTATCTGTGGCCAGCCATGTGGGCAAGCCGTTTTTCAGATGACGGTCCAGGTCTTCTGAACGCAGAACTTGCAGACGAACTTGGCGTTGTAATGGGTGCTTCTCACCATGAACCTTGCTGCCGCGCAGGGGAAGAATACAAATACCTTCGCGGTCCTGGATCAATTTACGGTGACGCATGGAACTTCATCAAGAACGAACAGGGAATCACTAAGTTCTGGGAAGACGGTCTTAAACGCAACGGAAAATTCGACAATGTAATTACAGTTGGTATGCGCGGTGAAGCTGATACTGCCATCATGCAGAACGCAACTCTTAAAGACAATATTGACCTTCTTCGCAATGTTCTTAAGACTCAGAACCGCCTGATCCGTGAAAACGTTAACCAGAATCTGGAAGAAGTTCCACGCATGCTGGCTCTTTATAAAGAAGTTGAACCA
This sequence comes from Treponema sp., assembly GCA_024402695.1. Classification (GTDB taxonomy): domain Bacteria; phylum Spirochaetota; class Spirochaetia; order Treponematales; family Treponemataceae; genus Treponema_D. The sequence continues at coordinate 63,269 of JAKSTG010000004.1, forward strand.
TACTTCTATGGTGATGAAAAAACAAAGGGGCTTATGGGTGACCCTGAACTGGAAAATGTTATCCTTATGCTCTGTGATGACAACCACGGAAACCTTCGTACAGTTCCTACAAAAGAAATGAGAAGCCACAAGGGCGGCTATGGTATGTACTATCACTTTGACTACCACGGTTCACCTTTCAGCTACGAATGGATCAATACAACTCACATTGCAAAAGTCCGTGAACAGATGTGCGCAGCCTACGATTCAGGAATCCAGGATTTGTGGATTGTAAACGTTGGGGACATCCTTACAAATGAATTCCCTCTCAGCTATTTCCTTGATCTGGCTTATGACTACGAAAAATATTCTGACATCGAAATGACTGCAGAAAAATATACCCGCCAGTGGGTAGCAGCTCAGTTCCCAAGCTTTACAAAGGAACAGCAGGATGATGTTCTTTTCATTCTGAACGGCTACACAAAACTTTCTCACCGCTGCAGAACAGAAGCTCTGACTTCTGAAACTTACCATGCAGTGAACTACGGTGAAAGCGACAAGACTATGGCCATGGCAGAAGAAATCATGAGCCGTTGTGAAAAGCTTAAGGCATCAGTAAGTGAAAAAGATTTCAATGGATTCTATGCACAGGTTTATTATCCTGCCATGGGAACAATGAACGTACTTAAGATGCAGCTCCTTGCCGGTAAAAATCACTGGTATGCAGAAAAAGGAATCTGGGCTGCCCATGACCTTATTCCTGAAATTGAAAAGACAATTACCTTTGACCGCGCTCTTGTAAAAGAACTGGATGAGGTTGACGGCGGAAAATACTACGGACAGGGATGGAGCCAGCACGTTGGATTCAAGCACTGGAACGAAGAAGAAAACCAGTATCCGGTTTGCCACAGTTTCCATGCTCCGGACAAAAAGCGTCTCATTGCCTGGGTAGACGGAGACGACATGACAAGTTCAGGTCTGGACTGGAACCGTCGTCCAATTATGAGCTTTGCCTTCTGTAATCCTGATGTTGATTCTTTTGTAGTGAACCTGGCAAGCGGAAGACCGGACAGCGTTCCTTTCCGCTTCAAGATTGATGCCGACTGGATTTCTGTTTCCAAGTCTGAAGGGGAAGTTATCGGAATTGAAAAGATTACAGTTACCTGTGACCGTCAGAAACTTGCAAAGGCTTCGGAAAAACGTACTACTGTATTCATTGAAAACGATGACAGAAGTGCAGGCGGTGTTCGTATTCCTCTTATCATCAATGCAGATACTTTGAACAAAGCTGATTTTCCAGAAGACACAATTCTTCAGAAAGGTCCGTTCATTTCATTTGATGCGGAACGTTTCAATGAAAATATGTCGGGAATTGATACTGAAGGAAAAGTAACAGGCTTTGAAGTTCTTCCTGAATATGGAAAACTGAACAGCGGTGTAAAAGTTGAAAGTGTAACTTCTTACTTTACAGAAGACCTGAAAAACTCACCAAGCCTTAAATATAATTTTGCCCTGGCTTCTAGTGGCAGCGGAATCCTTAAAGTGGATTTCTACATGAATCCAAGTAACCCTGCAACTCAGGACAACTACTTCCGTTTTGGCGCTGCCGTAAACGGAAAGAAAGTTCTTGTTGATTGTGTTGATAAGGATTTCCATGTTGGTGACAACCAGGAACCATGGGGAACAGATGTAACAAACAACATCCGTGTAAAATCTGCCTACTTTGACTGCAAGGAAGGTTTGAATACACTGGAAGTGTTTGCCGTTACACCTAATTTCGTTCTTGAAAAAATCGTAATGTATACTACAGACGCAGAAAAACTTATCAAGAAAAGTTATCTGGGACCACAGTAATAGATTACAGATCGTACCAGCCTGAAGCACTCTGGTCTGCAAACTGTAAAAGCAGTACCAGAGGATTGCTCAGGAAGTTTGAATAATTCATTTTTTCGGTATCTGTTAAATCTGAGAAGCCCATGTGACGGCTTACAGCTTCGAGAACAGGACGTTTTTTTATGAAAGACGGCATTGTTTCAAGAAGAAGCAGAACCGATTCGTTTCCGTGTCCCAGATTGCGGACATTTGCCTTTACCTGATAGTAAGGGGTCTTTGTCCAGTTTCCGAAAACATCTTTTGTATTTCTATAACTGATGGAATAGAATCCAGCTTTGCAAAAGTCGTGGGCAATTGCAGAGATGAAGATGTCTTCTGCTGTGAAGGTGAACTGGGCTCCGGTTTTTGATTTTATCCAGTCTGAGAAAATTGCAGGTGCCAGTTTAAGTGCCTGGTAAGCTACCATAAGGGAATGAACTGCAAGTCCGCATTTGAAGTTTCCGTGGAATTTTGTGGAAGCAGGGGATGTGTAGAATTCGTGTTCATCCATCCATTTAAGAAGGTCTTCCTGTTCATCTGCGTTTCGGATACAGGCATCGGCCATTTCTGTAACACAGGCTTTAAGCTTTTCAGGATCCGATGTGGCACCTTCGATGCAGTTGTGCTTTTCAAATATTTCTACAAGTTTTTTTGAATCGTTAATAAGTGTTTCAAGTTCTTCGTTTGTCATAGCATCAGTATACTGAATTTATGGAAGAAAGTTTAAAAAAAAGTTTGTGGAAGTTTTGTAAAGCTTATTTGTAGAAAACGGTGGCTTCAGGAAAATCCCAGTCGATTACTGTGTGGTAAGTGTTTCCCGTAATCAGTTTTTTTGAATAAGCTTCTTTCAGAAGTTTTGCTCCGCCGATTATGTAAATCTGTTTATCTGGAAATCTTTCGTGGCACTTTTTTAGAGCAGTTTCCAGAGATGAAAAGAAAATCCATTCTGTTTTTTCTTCCGAAATATCACTTTCAGATTCCTTTGCATTACGGTCAATGACAACATTCATTCTGGCCGACAGAGGGGCAAGGAAAGTTTTGTAAGTGTTGTAGCCCATAAGAATTATGTTTCCTGTTGTGAGGTTCTTGAACAGGGCCATGTCTTCTTCACACTGCTGTTTTATGTTCTGGGGAAGGTCAGGGCGAATGCGGTTTTCTTTTGTACGCCAGGGAAGGGAACCGTCGGCCATTCCCATTTCCCCGTTTCGTCCTGTTGCGTAGAGAGCATGTATTAAAAAATCAGGCGCCTTTGAAGGCGCCATCTGACTTTGCTTTTCTGTCATTTATTTTAAGTTTGCCTGAATGAACTTAAGTTTAAGTTCTTTGAGACCCTCTGTTACAGAAACTTTGTAAACGTGAGGATTCAGAATACGTTTGTATGATGGATCCAAAGCTGCAAGATCTTTTTCCATGTTCTGGTGAGCAACAATCAGCTGTTCTTTTTCTGGAAGTCTTGTCTGTGTGCGTTCACCTTTCTTAAGACGGAGTTTAAGAAGAGGTTCCACTTTAGCAGGCTTTGCAACGAAAGAGCGGTAGTCTACCATTGTGTGGAAGAAGCGGCTTTCTTTTCCTTCTTCAACAGTTTCGTTTTCAAGGGAAAGAATGTCGGCGATTGCCATTCCGTTGTCGTCGTAAAGACGGTATGAATTCTTGATGCCAGGGTTTGTTGTTTTTGCAGGATTGTCGCTGAACTTCATTGCAGGTTCCAGTTTGTTTGTGGCGGCATCGTGACGGGCTGCCAGTTTGTAAACCCCTGTGAAGGAAGATTCGTTTCCACCTGTTACCATGTGGGTACCAACTCCCCATGAATCAATTGGAGCGCCGTTTGCTACGAGAGTTGTAATGATTTCTTCTGTAAGTTCATTTGAAACGCAGATTTTTGCCTGAGGATAACCTGCACGGTCCAGTTCTTTACGAACTTCGCGGGTAAGGTATGAGATGTCTCCAGAATCCAGGCGAACACCGAATCCGTACCCTTTCTTTACCAGTTCGCCGCCTGCGATAATGGCGTTTTTGATTCCGCTTTTGAGAGTGTCGTAAGTGTCGATAAGGAAAACTGCGTTCTGTGGATAGATTTCTGCATAGTGGCGGAAAGCTTCAAGTTCAGAAGGATGGCTCATAATCCATGAGTGGGCCATTGTTCCCATTACTGGAATGCCGTAAAGTTTTCCGGCCAGAGTATTTGAAGTTCCGGCTGCTCCACCAATGTAGGCGGCGCGGGTTGCGCTCATGGCACCGTCCGGTCCCTGGGCGCGGCGAAGTCCGAATTCCATGATTGGAGTCTTTTTGCTTGCAAGCCAGATACGGGCTGTTTTTGTTGCAATAAGACTCTGGAAGTTGATGTGGTTCAGGAGCATGCCTTCGATGATCTGTGCCTGGATAAGAGGGGCGTGGATGCGAACAAGTGGTTCCTGAGGGAAAATAACTTTTCCTTCATCCATCATGTAAACATCACCTGTAAATTTGAAATCTTTAAGATAATCAAGAAAGCCCTGTTCAAACATGTTCAGGGATGCAAGATAGGCAACATCTTCTTCCGAGAAGCGGAAAGATGTAAGAACATCAAGGAATGTTTCTACGCCCGAAAGAACTGAAAATCCACCTTCAAAGGGATTCTTTCGGAAGAACATATCAAATACTACTTCATGGTCCATATTGGCTTTCCAGTAGCCGTGGGCCATAGTCAGTTCATAGAAATCGGTAAAAAGAGCCGAATTGATTGTACTGTTTTCAATAACTTCACTCATAAGTCCTATTTTAGTGAAAAGAGGGCTTATGAGCAAATATGATTATTTAAGAAAATCGTCGGGACTGATTTCTTTTTTCTGTGGCACCGGATGAGGGCGCTTGCAGTATTTGAAAGTAAAGCGGGCGCCTATGTATCTTCCGATGAAACGGCTGGCAGCTGCCTTAAACTTCCATTTGAAAGCATAGATTGCTATACGTTTTCCTTTGAGGGCCTTTTTAAGACAGTGGGCTACAACTTTGTCGGCTGGAAGTCCATGTCTTACTTTTTCGCGGATGCCGCCGGAAGCAACGTTTGCGAATTCTGTGGAAACTGGTCCCGGGCAGAGGGCGCATACTTTGATTCCCTTGTCTTTAAGTTCGGCGGCAAGTGCCATACTGAAGCTGAGTACGTAGGATTTTGTTGCTCCGTAAACTGCGAATTCTCCCAGTGGAAGGAAAGAAGCAAGACTTGCTGTGTTTATGATAAGGCTTCCTTTTTTCATGAAGGGAAGGCAGCCACCGGTCAGTCCTACAAGACTTGTACAGTTCAGATCTGTCATTTCCATTTCGCGGTCTACATCAGATTCTTCAAAAGGACCGTAGGTTCCGAAACCTGCATTGTTTACCAGTTTTGTAATCTCAATTCCGCTTTCCATAAGGGCAAGCTTTTCGTTTTCTTCATCAAGAAGCTTTTTGAAAGCGTGAACGCCTTCTTTTCCGGAAATATCCAGAGCCACAGGAACAACTGTTGCGAAATTACGGGTTTTGTTGATTTCTTCTGCCAGGGCTTCGAGTTTTTCAAGTCGGCGGGCAACAATCCAGATAGCATCTTCTTCTTCAAGGGCTGCAATCTGCTTTGCAAATTCTGCGCCCATTCCGGAACTGGCTCCGGTAATTACAGCTATTTTCTTCATGTGTTCTATTATATAGCGATTTTAGGTATACTTCCAATATGAATAAAAAAGTAATGCTTTCACTTGTTTGTGTTGCTTTAATGGGATCAGTTTTTGGTAAAGCCAAAGTTCCTTCAAAGAAACAGACTAAACGGGAAATCAATAATCATAAATTCGCTTCAGGCCTTAATGCTGAATTAAAGCAGTATCAGAAGAAAAAGGATTCTGCACTGGACCGTTATCTTTCTGAAATGTCTCTGCCCGAAAAAGTAAGTCAGCTTTTTATCATCAATCCTGAAGGAAAGGAAACTTTTTATCCTATCGATAAATTCGAAGGAAAGCCTTATGTTCCAGGCGGATACCTTTTCTTTTCATATAACCTGGCAGACACTCCCGAAGGCGTAAAAACCTTTACAGACAACATCAGAGATTACTGCCTTGAACGGAACATTATTCCGCCTTTCCTTGCGGTCGATGAGGAAGGGGGATGGACCCAGAGACTTCGTAAACTGGCGGGGAAGATTCCGGCACAGATGGAAGTGGCCGAATCTATGTCCGTTTCGGAAGCCTACGAAATGTACAGGGACCACGGTAAAAAGATGAAAGCCATGGGATTTCATATGAATCTTGCACCTGTTGTAGAAATCCTTTCAGACCAGAATAAGGGCTTCCTTGAAAACCGCAGCTTCGGAGACAAGGAAAAATCTGTGACCTATTCCATCGCAGAAATGAATGCCTATCAGAACCTTGGAATCGGCTGTGTCCTGAAACATTTTCCTGGAAATACAAACACAGACCCTCATACAGGACTTCCTGAAATCACTTTATCTGAAAATGAACTGGAAGAGTCACTTGCGGCTTTTGACCGCTGCATTTCCCTTGGAGCTAAGGCGGTTCTTATGAGCCACGCAAGAACTTCGGCAATTGATTCTGAAGTTCCGGCCTGTTTTTCTTCTCTGTGGGTAACAGAAAAACTCCGAAAAGAGAAAGGTTTTGACGGAATCATTTTTTCTGATGATATTTACATGGATGCCCTCATAAAAAACGGGTATCCGCCGGAAGTTTCCACAGTAAAAGCGGTGGAAGCCGGCATTGACTGCATAATGATTTCTGAAAAAAGATGTCTGAAATCGGCTCAGGTTCTTATAAAAAAGGCGGAATCGGATCCTGCCTTGGCAAAACGTATAGACGAAAGCTGCAGACGAATACTAAAGTATAAAATGGAAGCAGGTATTCTTCCTTTGAACTAGAATCAACCGGGATTTTTGTATGGGTAAACAGAAAAAAGTTATCGGGCTGGAAGCATTTGAAAGTTTCTATTCGGAACAGTATGGCCAGCGCTGGGAATCGTTGAAATCTTCTTTTTCTCTTGAAAGCGACTATTTTGAGTTCAAAATGGAAGGGGCTTCTGATTCCTATTTTCTGGATTCCGCTTCGGTTCTGGCTGCAAAACAGCTTCCCCTGGAAGGCGCCGAAGAAATCCTTGATTTGTGTGCGGCTCCGGGAGGCAAAACCCTAATTCTTGCCAGCCGTATGGAAGAAAATGCCGTTTTATGCAGCAATGAACGTTCTCCGGAACGAAAACACCGTCTTGCTATTGTAGTCCAGACCTGTCTGCCTGCCCAAATCTCCGAAAGGGTAAAGACTTCCTGTTCCGACGGGGCAACCTGGTGTACAAGGCAGACGGAATGTTTTGACCGTATTCTTCTGGATGCTCCTTGTTCTTCAGAAAGGCATGTCTACAAAGATCCTAAATATCTGAATGTGTGGACACCTTCCAGAGTAAAAACCGTTGCCAATGAAGAATGGGCGCTTCTTTCCTGTGCTTTCCGTCTTTTAAGACCTGAAGGATATCTGCTTTATTCAACCTGTGCTCTTGCCAGGGAAGAAAATGACGGAATGATAGAACGGCTTTTGAAAAAGTTCAAAGATCAGGTTCAGGTAGTAGATTTTGATCCGGAACCGGTTGAAGGTCATGAAGAGCTGGTTCCGGAAAAAACTGAATATGGATTCCATGTTCTTCCCGATACAGCAAAGGGGGCAGGTCCTATTTATTTTTGTTTAATAAAAAAAATCGTGTTATAATAGAAGAACTTGAATAATTTCTCAGTGGGGGGTGTGAAATGAGTACACATATCAATGCAAAAAAAGGCGATATTGCGCCTCTGGTTCTTCTTCCGGGTGATCCTCTCAGAGCCAAGTTCATTGCCGAAAATTTCCTTGAAAATCCTGTCTGCTATAATGAAGTCCGCGGAATGCTGGGCTTTACAGGCACCTACAACGGCAAAAAAGTTTCTGTTCAGGGAACCGGTATGGGCCAGCCGTCACTTTCCATTTATGTACAGGAATTATTCCAGTTTTATGATGTAGAAAAGGCAATCCGTGTGGGAACTGCAGGAAGTGTAAGTCCTGATGTTCCTTGCCGCAGTGTAGTTTTGGCTAACGGCGCCTGTACAGATTCTAGTCTCCAGACTTCCCGTTTCGGATACCGCCATTATTCTCCGGTACCAGATTTTGAGCTTCTGGATACTGCATATCATTCGGCACAGGATCTTGGAATCAAGACAATTGTTGCTCCATGTGTAAGTTCTGACCGATTCTATGAACCTAACCAGGACTGGAAAATGTGGGCAAAATATGGGGTTGCGGCCATCGAAATGGAAGCGGCTGAACTTTATACTCTGGCCGCTGAATTCAAGTGCAAGGCTCTTGCAATCCTTACAATCAGTGACAATATTGCTACCGGTGACGCAACATCGGCCGAAGAAAGACAGAAGACTTTCACGGACATGATGAAACTTGCACTGGAAACGATAACAAAGTAGAATATAAAAATCATATAAAGAGGTGGGAACATGAAACCAACATTACTCGTACTTGCAGCCGGAATGGGCAGCCGCTATGGCGGAGTTAAACAGATTGATGCAGTTGGCAAAAACGGAGAATGTCTCCTGGACTTTGCCTGTTACGATGCAAAGAAAGCAGGTTACGGAAAAGTAGTATTTATCATCAGAAAAGATATTGAAGCTGACTTCCGCACACGTCTTTTTGACCGTGTTGCAGCAAACTTCGACGCAGAATATGTATTCCAGAACAAAGACAGCCTTTTCACAGAAGAAGAAAAGAAGCTGATTGGTGGTCGCGAGAAGCCATGGGGAACAACTCACGCTGTTCTGTGCGCTGAAAAAGCAATCAATACTCCATTCGCTGTAATCAACTCAGACGATTATTACGGACGTGAAGCCTTTGTAAATCTTGGAAACTACCTTTCATCGGTATCAAACGATTCAGGTGAACACGCTATGGTAGGTTACGTTCTTGGAAACACAATGAGCCGTAACGGATCTGTAAGCCGCGGTGTTTGTACTGTAGCAGACGAAAAACTTGTTTCAATCGTAGAAAACCTGAAGATTTACTACGACGAAGGAGACAAAATCGTTTCTGAAATTGACGGCGGAAAGAAACCTATGACAGGAAAAGAATGGGTAAGCATGAATCTTTTCGGATTCACACCAAAAGCTTTTGAACAGTTCAACCTGTCTTGGGAAGAATTCAAGAAACACAGCATTACTGAACCAAAGAAGGAATGTCTTCTTCCTGTTTCTGCATCAGAAATCATTCAGCAGAACAAGGGAATCATCAAATTCTTTACATCAAGTGAAACCTGGTTCGGTATGACATATCCTGAAGACCGTGAACTGGTTAAACAGGAAATTGCAAACAAGATTAAAGCAGGTTACTATCCTGAAAATCTTTGGGAAAACTAATGTTTGGAAGAAAAAAGAAAAAGGCACCGGCTTCCGACGCGGAAGCCCTGCAACAGGAAATCCTGAACGAAGAAAAACAGGATATGATTCAGGGGGTAGAGGACCTTTCCACTACAGCCGTAAAAGAAGTTATGATTCCTCGTATCGATGTAGAATTTGTTTCTGCAGATACACCGCAGGATGAACTGCTTCAGAAAATTGTAACTTCGGGGCATTCCCGTTTTCCGGTTTATGCCGATTCAATCGACAACGTTATTGGGGTTCTTTACGTAAAGGACCTTCTGAAGCTCTTTGCAAACAAAGAAGAACTGGATTTACAAAAAATCATCCGTAAAGCCTATTTTGTTCCTGAATCAAAAAGAATTGACTCCCTGTTAAGGGAATTCAAACGTCATCACCTTCACATTGCCATTGCAATTGATGAATACGGTGGAATTTCCGGAATCATCACAATGGAAGATATTATTGAAGAAATCGTCGGAGACATTCAGGACGAATTCGACAAAGAAAAAGAAGATGTTCTTACAGTCGGAAATAATATATGGCTTTGTGATGCCCGCGTAGATCTGGATGACCTGAACGAAAAAATGGAAGCAGATTTCCCTAACGAAGAATTTGATTCTCTTGGTGGATTTGTTTTTGACATTTTCGGAAAGGTTCCTGTTAAATACGAAAAAGCTTCATGGAAAAACTATGATTTCATAGTTCAGGACATGGAAGGTCACAGAATCAACGTTATTAAAGTTATCAAAAAGGATACTGACGAAGCTGATGAAAAATCGGAATAACCTGAAAAGAACTGCAGCCTGTTTCCTTGTTTTTGCATCTTTGGCATGTCTTCCGGCTCAGGCAAAGACTGCCCGTTCTTATTACGACAAAGGATTCGACGCAGAAAGTACTGAAGACTGGCACACAGCAACCCAGAATTACATGGAAGCTGTAAGAATAAATCCTGCATTTGCTGATGCATGGTTTCATCTTTCACGGGTTTCCTACCTTCTTGGAGAACCAGAACTGGCCCTTCAGTATCTGGAAAATGCAGAAAAAATCGAAAAAACTGATTCTCGTATTCTGAATCTGAAAGGATTGATTTATCTTTCTTTGGGACAGACAGAAAATGCTTCTGCCATTTTTGAACAGATTCTTACAGCTTATCCAAATGATGTTTCTGCTCATTTCGGTCTCGCTGAACTTCAGCTTGCTGGGGGACGTTTTTCCGGGGCTAAAAAAGAATATGAAGAAGCCTTGAAACGCCAGGGTGATAATAAAAAAGCACTTCTTTCTCTGGCACTCCTTTGTGCCTATACAAATGATTTTTCAGCTTCGCAGGATTATCTCCGCAGAGCTCTTGCTTATTATTCAAGCGATGCAAACGTTCACTATCTTTCGGCTCTCATTGCCTGTATGAAAGGTGACCTTCAGTCTGCAGAAACTCAAGTTCGCATTGCTGTTGAACTGAACAAGAATTATACAGAAGGTTACCGCCTTCTTTCTCAGGTCCTTTATTACGAAGGAAAATATGATGAAGCAATTGACCTTTGTGATTATCAGATTTCAAAAGACCGTAACGAACCTTTGAACTGGTATCTTAAAGGGCTTGCACAGAAAAAGCAGGGCAGAGCTGCCGATGCTGTAGCCACCTGGTCAAAAGGGCTTGAGGTTGCACCTCAGGACGAAATCATGCGCATGACAATGGAACTGGAAGTTCGTGATTCTCTGGAACTAGAAGATGCCCGCAGAAAGGCATGGGCTGGTTATCACGTGAACATTGCTGACCAGTGCGCAGAACGCTATGACGGAACCGGAGCCAGCTATGAATACCAGAGGGCTTTGCGTATTGATCCGTTGAACAGAAAAGCCCGTATGGCTTATGCCAATATGCTTGAACTGAACGGAATGCACGAACTGTATCTGGAACAGCTGAAATTTGTTCAGGATTTTTCAGAACCAGGTTCTGTTAAAGTTTCAAAAAGATCTGAAACCTTCCTTAAAGATACAATCGAAGCTTACGACTCTCTTCTTTCGGAAACTCTTGCTAAGAAGTGGGATATCCAGTCTTTCTATCTTGATAAAATCAGATGGAAGATTGCCGTGTTCTACGAAGACCGTCCAATGAACTTCGTTCATGCAGAAGGGGATTATCTTACAGCGGTTGCCGCCAGTGACATTTTCTCAGGCGTTGCCCAGACTTCAGTAAAAACTCAGGGTTCTCCAGTTTCTGGTTACGGCGAAGCGTTCAGAAAAGCCCGCACCAACGGATACGATTATTTTGTGATTCTTTCTCTTGAAGAAGGGAAGGACGACATGACTCTTAATGCTGTAATGTATTCGGCAAGAACCGGAACAGAAACAGAAAAGATGTCTTTTTACGCTACAGGCAACAACCGCTATACAACTGTCCTCAGACGTTTCCGTACAGCAGTTCTTGAAAACCTGCCTGTCCGCGGAAAAATTATCCGCCGCAAGGCAAAGTCTGTAATTGTGGACCTTGGAAAATCGGAACACATCCTGAATGGGGCTGTTTTCCAGATTATTCGCAAAGGAAAGATTTCTACTGCCGATACAGGAACCGGTCTTTCTTACCGTGATGACGATATCCTTGGAACAATCGAAATTACTGACTGCGGTGAAGAGATTTCAGAAGGAATCATTTCTATCAATGGTTTCTATGACAAAATAAACGATGATGACGAAGTAGTTCTTATAAGTCTGCCTGAAATAAAATCAGACGCTGCAATTGATACAGCGCCTGTTGCAGATGCAAAGGGAAATGTTGTTGTAAATCAGAAACCTGATTCAGCAAATCCTTTGAACGCAGAAATCAGAAGAGCGGTAAGTCATCCGGCAGTTCTTGATCTGATTCAGAGCATTTACTAGTTTCTGAAAAATTTCTTAAAGTTCCAGGTGATCCAGGGAAGATTCAAGCCAGCGTTTGCTTTCTTCCGGGAAATATTCCTGGACTTTTACAAAGGCCCTTACGGCATTTTCAAAATCCCCTGTGAAATAATAAGATTCTCCAAGATAGAAAAGAGAACGGTTTTCTACTGCCAGAGTAATGTTTGTACCTGTCAGTTTTTTAAGCATTTCAATTGAAGCTTCGTAATCTCTTGGTGCAAAATAGCCGGTAAGAATCTGGAAAAGATAGTAGGCATCTCCGCGTTCTGGGGAAATCATGTCTTCTTCAAAGAAGTATGGTTCAAGCCAGGTTTCTTCTTTTTTTGATTTGATTCCAAGACTTGCGGCTTTGTCGGAGGCTTCTTTTGAGATCTGAGTTTCAGTTCCGTTTATGCCTTCAATAAGGTCCAGAATTGGAAGAGGTGTTTCTCGTGGAGTTCCTTCCGGATAAGCTTTTTTCTCGCTTTTCTTTGTTTTTGTTACCGGATTTTTCTTTTTTGCTTCTACGTGAACTCCAGTTACAGTTGCGTTCATGGAAGGCAGAATCAGGTTGCAGCATTCATCAGTAAAAGAAATGACTGCGTAAAAATAATCATTGAAATCTTTTACAGTATCTGTGTATCCGGTGGCAGTTGGCCCCAGCTGAGCCAGGAAAGTTGCCTTGTTAATATCATCAAATACCTGAAAAGGCATAGTATTTCTATAAATGAGGTATTTTGTAACCGGTTTTTCGGTGGCCACAGGATTAACCCACATAATGTTGATTTTTGTGCCGTTTGCGTATTCTGCGTTGATATTTGTCACTACAGGACTGTCCAGACAGAAAGCAGAAACCATGAAAAAAGCGAAAAGAACGGCAAAAAATGATTTTTTTGTTTTTGCATTCATATCTAAATTATCGGCAGAATTTGCCGATAATAGAAGTATGAAAATTTTTAGAAAAGCATTAATTATCCTTTTGATTTCCTCTTCGTTTCTTTTTGCTGATGAAACTTATGAAGTTCAGAAAGGGGACACTCTTTACTCAATCAGCCGGAAATACCAGATTACAGTTGCAGAGCTTCGTGCCGCCAACAATCTGAAAGAAAAGGATGTTCTTAAAGCGGGACAGAAACTTGTTATTCCAACTGCAGATATTGGAACAGCTGCCGCTCTTTCTTCAAACAAGACACCTTCTAAGGTAAAACAGGAAATTGCGCCAGTTTCGGAAGTATACATTGTTCAGAAAGGGGATACTTTCTACAGTCTGGCACGTAAAAACGGCATGACTGTAGCTGATCTTCTTGCCCTGAACAAACTGGACTCAAATGCGGTTCTTAAAGTAGGACAGAAGCTGAAAATCGCAAAATCAGGCGAAATTGCAATCAAACCTGTGGAACCTAAACCTGCAGAAGAAATCCAGATTGCCGTAACTCCGGAAAAGGCTCCTGACACAAGAAATTACGGAACAACAACAACTGCCGACAGTTCAACTTCATGGCCGGTAAAAAATCCAAAAATCACTTATATAAACGGTAAAGTAAGCGGGGTTCAGCTGGCCTGTGCCTCAAATGAAACAGTAGTAGCTGTCCGCGAAGGCACTGTAATGTATGTTGGTATGTATCGCGGCTTTGGGCAGGTACTTTTTGTTCAGTCTAAAACAGGACTTATTTATGCCTATACAGGACTTGGTAACGTTTCTGTAAAGAAAGGGGACTATGTAAACTTCGGTAGTAACGTAGGAAGTGCGGGAGTAGACTCAATAAAGGGAACTCCACAGATTACTTTCATGGTTTTCCAGAACGGAAAAGCAATAGATCCTGCTAAAGCACCACGCGGCTAAGGAAAGACTTAGCAGCCTGTAGAGAAAAGCGGTTCCTTCGGGGACTGCTTTTTTTTTACCCCTCATTTATTAAAATCTAAAAATATTGTATAATTATGCAATTATATTAAAATTCCGCTGCAAGCCGGTAGCGGTAAAGGAGATAAAAAATGGCAAACGAAAAAGATGAGCACGCATGTACTCTGGACAAGATCATTAGTCTTTGTAAAAGACGCGGTTTTGTTTATCAGGCATCAGAAATTTACGGTGGTCAGGCAGGTGCATGGGATTACGGTCCTTTAGGCGTTGAATTCAAAAGAAACATTCAGAATGAATGGTGGCACTACATGACTCAGCTTCATGATGATGTTGTTGGACTTGATTCCGCAATTTTCCAGCACCACACAACATGGAAAGCTTCAGGACACGCTGATCACTTCTCTGATCCTATGATTGACTGTCTTGAATGTCAGGCTCGTCACCGTGCAGATAAAATGATTGAAGACTATGTAGCAGCAAATCCAGACAAAGATCCTGGAAAACCTGTTGATACAATGTCTCATGAAGAAATGGAAAACTACATCAAGGGAAACATCAACTGTCCTGTTTGTGGAAGCAAAGAAAGAAAATATACAGCAGTTCGCGAATTCAACCTTATGTTCAAAACATACCAGGGACCAATCGCTGACGAATCACACCTTATTTACCTTCGTCCTGAAACATGTCAGGGAATCTTCACAGATTTCAAAAACATCGTTCAGTCAAACCGCATGAAAGTTCCTTTCGGTGTTGCACAGGTTGGTAAATCATTCCGTAACGAAATTATCTTCAAGAACTTCATTTTCCGTACAGCTGAATTTGAACAGATGGAAATGGAATATTTCTGTAAACCAGGTACAGAAGATGAAACATTCCAGAGATGGCGTGATGACCGCTGGAAGTTCTACCTGAAGTACGGTATCCCAGAAGCACAGCTTAAATGGCACCACCACGACAAGCTGGCTCACTATGCTAAAGATGCTTACGATATCACATATAACTTCCCAATCGGTTTCGAAGAAATCGAAGGTATCCACTCACGTACTGACTTCGACCTTAGCCAGCACATGGAATACTCTAAGAAAGATATGTCTTACATCGATCCTGATGATCCAAAATGCCGCTATGTTCCATACGTTGTTGAAACATCTGCTGGTCTTAACCGTAACTTCCTTATGTTCCTTTGTGAAGCATATGAAGAACAGAATGTTGGAACAGACGGAAAAGATGATTACCGTACAGTTCTTCACCTGCATCCAAAGCTTGCACCTATCACAGTTGCAGTTCTGCCACTTATGAAGAAAGACGGTCTTGCTGAAAAAGCAAAGGAAATCCAGAATCTTCTTAAAGAAAACTTTGTTACAGACTACGACCAGAGTGGTACAGTTGGTAAACGTTACCGCCGTCAGGACGAAGTTGGTACTCCATTCTGTGTAACAGTAGACTACGATACAATGGACAGCGCAAGTGAAAACTTCGAAACTGTAACAGTTCGTAACCGTGACACAATGGAACAGGAACGCGTAAAGGTTTCTGAACTTAACGGATATCTTTTCAACGCTATTGCTAACTACAAACCTGTAGTACGCAACTAATTATTTCCCGCAAAAACGCAGATTTCTTCTGGTTTTCAGTAGAATCTGCGGTAATTGCGGGACTTTTTTTTATGGAATACGTTCGTTTAGGTAAATCAAATCTTCTCATTAGCCGCGTAGCAATCGGAAGCATGCGTCTTTCGGAGGATTCAGCAGACAGTTCTGCAGATCTTATCCGTAAGGCATACGATGCGGGAGTAAATCTTTTTGATACTTCCCGTAATTATCCGGCTTCAGAAAAACTTCTTGGCGATGCTCTTTATGATATCAGAAGAAATGTTTGTCTTAGCACTGCAACTTCTGCAAAAACTGCAAGAGATCTGAAAGCAGATCTGGAAGAGAGCCTTATGGCTCTTCATACAGACTGTGTAGACCTTTATCAGTACGAAACTGAAAAGTTTGTTCCTCTTGAGGGCGGACTGGATAAAATCTATGACACTCTTCGTGATCTGAAAAAGCAGGGAAAAATCAAACATATCGGGCTTATTACAAAAGATGCGGAAGCTGCAAAGAAGGCTGTTGAATCAGGACTTTATGAAACAATTCAGTTTCCTTTCAATGTAATCTCTACCGAAGAAAGTTTTGAAATCGTAAAACTTTGTGAAGAATGTGATGTGGGATTTATTGCAATGCAGCCTCTTGGTGGCGGCGTTGTAGAAAATGTTCCTCTGGCTATGGGGTTCTTGCAGCAGTATGAGAACGTTGTGCCTTTGTGGGGAACAGCAAATCAGGAACATTTGGAACAGATTCTGTATTTCAATGAACATCCTCCTGTAATCGATGAGAAATTCCAGGAAGATGCTGATAATCAGAGAATGTTCTTTAACTGATATAAGCTGAAAGATTTGAATTAAATGAAATTGCTGATGTCGATGTCTTCTGTGCCATCGGCATTTTTTTTGCCCTGAGGAATTGCAGGCTCTGCAGGTTTTTCAACTTGTGTTTCTTCTGCAGGAGCTGGTGCTGGTTTTTCTTCAGGTTCATTTTTCTTCTGTAATGCATTCATTTTTTCAACGGAAGCTGTAACATCGTCAGTTTCCTTTTTGTTCAGAACACGAACAATTGCGAGGTCTGTTTCATTGGTCTGAATTGTTTTTGGAGAACCGTCTTTGTCTTTTTCCAGAAGCAGCTGAACTATAGGCAGTTTAGGATTGTCTGGGTTAACATCTGTTACTTCGGCAACTTTTCCGTTTTTCAGGAATACATAAGCCCCAATAGGGAAGAGGGAAACGCTGTAAAGAAGAGCCTTGATTGCGCCATCATCATACTGGCGGTTCTGGTTTTTAAGCATTTCAACCATTGCGTCAAAAGTCGAGCGTTCATCTTTATATGTACGTGGTGCTGTAATTGCTTCGAAGGTACATGCAACCGAAATAATTTTTGCGTAAGAAATAATCTTGTCGCCGGAAAGCTGGCGTGGGTAACCGGTTCCGTTTTCTTTTTCGTGGTGTTCAAGAACTCCAAGCTGGATGCTCATAGGGAAATCCAGTTCCTTAACAATGTTGTAGCCAAGGATAGGGTGAGTCATAACCTGTGATTTTTCTGCAGGTGTGAACTTCTTGTCAGACATGTAAAGCTGTGGAGGCAGTCTGACCATTCCGATTTCGTGAAGAATACAGGCAACACCAAGTTCAATGAGTTTTGAAAGAGGCATGTGCTGCTGAAGTCCGATTGTAATTGCCAGAACTGTTGTACGCATTGAGTGTGCAACCAGGAAGTTCTTTGTACGCTGTTCAACTGAAGGAGTAACACGAAGAATATAACGACGATTGTCTTTAATGAAAACTATAAGGTCTTTTACAGTGTCTGAAAGTTCAGCCTGGTCAATCTTACGGTGTGTTACATAATGAGTGAAAACAGAATTGATGTAATTCATGTACTCGTTGTAAACACTGTGAACAACTTCCATTCTGGATTTGTCGCTGTTTCCAAGCTTCAGAGTATTTGCGTCTTCAATTGCTTTTTTAAGGGAATCATTTTTTACGAAAGCTTCAGGTTTATTTTTCTTTTCTTCTGTAATGCTTATAGAAACACCAATATCTCCGCCAAGGCTCAGGGATCCTTCACAAACAAATTCTTGGAATTCCCAGGCTTTGAGGGATTTAATGAGGCTTTCTGAAACTGGAGCTGTATGTGGCAGAACAACAAAGTTATTGCCGATATAGAGGTCTCCGGTAAATGTGAGGTCTTCTTTAAGTGTCTCGATATTTACATTACTCATAAAATCCTTTTTCCCTTATTTAATTATCGGCAACTGAAGGGGGAATCTTTAATGCAAAAAAAAACAGAACGGTTCACAACGCCGTTCTGTTATTAAGTAAACACATTGTACACAATCTAGCTCAGACATCTGGATGTCAAACCAACTGGTGTTGGTTTAGGCCCGAGTATTTCAAGTACATTTATATTATCGGGATACAGGGGCCTGACTTTAGCAAATTCAAGTAAAAATTTGTGTTATTTTGTGTTTTTTTTCTGCAAATATACCAGTTTTGCCTGGAAATCTCCCCAGTCACGGCGGATTGGGAGCCCTGCATTCATCAAAGTTTCACCTTTCATGTGACATACCGGATAGTTTTTCTGGTCTTCATCCGGATATGAAACGGTATAAACAGCGTCCGGATCCAGGCCTGCAAGCTTAATCATGCGGGTTTTCATGTTCGGATGGTTCAGAACCTGTACAAAGGTCAAAAGTGCCTCAGATTTGTCTTCTATAACGCTCATCCAGGCATCATATTCATTGTTTTCTGTGTAGGATGCGATTTTATAGTAGTTTCCTTCACGGATAATAGGATTGAACTTCTTATAGAGGGCAATTTGGCCCGGAATCAGGCTTCTTTCTTCAGGTGGAAGCTTTGTAATGTCCAGCTCGTAGCCGAAGGTGCCTGACAGGGCAACATAACCGCGGGTCTTAAATGGAGTGTTTCTGCCTACAGCATGGTTAGGACATACGGAAACATGGGCACCCATTGTAGAAAGAGGGTAAATCAGGGCTGTTCCTTCCTGAATCTGAAGTCGTTCAATGGCATCTGTATCATCTGAGCACCAGATCTGAGGACTGAAGTAGAACATGCCCGGATCAAAACGGGCTCCACCGCCTGAACAGTTTTCAAGAAGCAGGTTAGGGAAGTCTGTTACCAGTCTGTTCTGGAATTCATACACGGCAAGAACGTAACGGTGAAAGAATTCCCCGGTTTTATCGCCTGAAAGAGCAAGACTTCCGATATCGCAGAGCTGTCGGTTCATATCCCATTTGATGTATTCGATGTTTGCAGCGGCCAGGATTTTTTTGATCTGGTTGTACTGGAAATCCAGGACTTCAGGACGGGTAATGTCCAGAACCAGCTGCTGGCGGGAAAGTCCTGGTGTGCGGCCAGGAATCTGGATTGCCCAGTCTGGATGGGCTCTGTAAAGATCAGAATCAGGTGAAATCATTTCTGGTTCAAACCAGAGTCCGAATTTCATACCAAGCTTGTTGATTTCCTTTGAAAGGTAACCAAGTCCTTCCGGAAGCTTGTCCTTGAAAACGTACCAGTCCCCCAGGGAAGAATCGTCAAAGGTTCTGTGACCGAACCAACCGTCATCCAGAACCAGAAGTTCGATGCCGTCTTTTGAAGCTTCACGGGCAATGTCCAGAATCTTCTGGGTGTTGAAATCAAAGTAAGTAGCTTCCCAGTTATTGATAAGGATTGGACGCATCTTATGATTGTATTTTGAACGAACCAGATGATTTCTGTACAGTTTGTGGAAGTTCTGGCTCATGCCGTTCAGACCTTTATCGCTGAATACTGTGACAGCCTGAGGTGAAACAAATTCCTCGTTCTTGTTCAGTGTCCAGCAGAAGTTTTCAGGATTGATTCCCATCTGAACTCTAATCTGGTCAAACTGGTTTCTCTGTACGTTGGCAACAAAGTTTCCGGAATATATGAAGTTTACGCCGTAAACGTTTCCCGAGTTCCAGTCAGCTTTCTTTTCAAGGACCGCAACAAATGGATGTTCCTGGTGGCTTGATTCGCCTCTGTGGCTCTTGATCTGATGAAGCCCCATGTTGATTGCATGACGGTCCATGTGGCGTTCGCGAGCCCAGCTTCCGTGAAGGGAAATCATGTCGTAGTTGTCGTTATCCATGTCCATGGAAAGAGAGAAACATTTCTTGATCTTTACAGGCTTTGTCGAAAGGTTCTTTACTTTTGTTGAGCGGATGATTGTATCTGTGTCGCTGAAAATTGTGTAAAGAAGGGTAACTTCAACATTCAGAATAGGATCCAGGCTTTTGATTTCAAGAGTTTCTGCACCTTTTCCAAAAACGCAAGGAAGTCCTTCAAACTGTGGAGCAGCTTTTGAAATTGTATGGCTTACATATTTTGCTTCAAGGGCGTTGTGACCTTCAGAAGAAGTGACTGCAAGGGCAGTTTCGCGGAAGTCTCCGACTCCGTCTACAGGCATTTCGAAGGGAATGTAATCCATGTAAGAAAGCTTTTCGCGTTCAGGTTTGATGTCGGCAAAGCCGAACTCCCGGTGACGGGTAAGATATGTTAAATCGTCGCCTGAAATCTTCTTTCCGTAATAGGCATGAAGAAGAAATCCGTTGTCGATTTTTATTGCATAGGAAGTGTTCTTTGTTTCGATAGTGAAAATCGATGTCTTTTTATTAAATTTAATCATTCTGTTTTCCTTAAAAAAGGTGATTTATAGAAAATATTTTATCTGAATCCCTTATAAAATGAAACAAAAAAGGGTTGTCAGCGAAGCAGAAATCTTCTTTGACAACCCTTTAAGTAATTTTAGCTATTCATTGTTTTCGGTCTAAAGACTCTTCAAACTAGAATTTTCCTTCGTTTCCGTCGTTTCCAACAAGTTCGTTGTGTTCTTTGATGAATTTAACTGTTTCGTCTACAGTTGTGAAACAAAGTCCTACAACAGTGTCAGCACATCCGTAGTAGATTGCGATGCGGCCAGTGTCCTGATCTGCAAGGGCTGCAACAGGGAAGGCTACGTTTGGAACGAAACCTGTTGTTTCGTATAGTTCTTCTGGTGTGAGCATGTAAGCGCCTGAACGATAAAGAACTTTAGATGGGCAGTCACGGTCCAGGATTGCAGCACTGAATGAATATACGAATCCATCACAAGTTGTTGCTACACCGTGGTAGAATACCAGCCAACCTTCGTCGATTTCGATTGGAGCAGGACCTGTTCCGATTTTTACTCCCTGCCACCAGGCTGAACCGCCACGCTGCATAACCAGACGGTGTTCTCCCCAGTATTTAAGGTCAGGTGACTGTGAAAGAAGAACGTCACCGAAAGGAGTGTGTCCAGAATCAGAAGGGCGAGAGAGCATAATGTATTTATTGTTTACTTTACGAGGGAAAAGAACGCCGTTTCTGTTGAATGGAAGTGTTGGGTTTTCAAGACGTGTGAATTCAACAAAGTCTTTTGTCTGTGCCATACAGATTGCAGCACCGTCAAAATCACCACACCACATGATGTAGTATGTGTCATCGATTTTGATACAGCGTGGGTCGTATGCATAGTAAGGATCCCATGGATTTCCGTTTTCATCTTTCATGTGGATCTTTTCTTTCTGGAATGTCCAGTTGATTCCGTCTGGTGAGTCACCTACATAAAGGAATGGACGTGCTGTATAGTCTTCGCAGCGGAAAACACCTTTGAAAGCTCCTTTCCAAGGTACAACTGCAGAGTTGTAGATACGTCCCATTCCAGGGAATGGATTGCGTCCGATTACTGGGTTTGCGCTGAAACGCCATACTGGAAGATTCCATCCTTCCGGTTTGTCCTGCCATGGCATGTTAGGAATTGATTCGCCATTGATGATTTTGCTCATTTTTTTCCTCTCAATAAAGAAGTTTTTATGTTTTATTACCAGGATCATTTATCCTGTTGTTAACTTAAGATTACTTCACAATATTTAATCTGTCAAGGTAAATTTACTTAAATAATATTAAAATTTAAGTAAATTTACTTAATATTTCGCAAAAAAAAAACGCAGATAAAGATATCTGCGTTTTTTGGTTTATCTATTTTAAGTATTTTTTATGATTCCGGGCACAGATAGCGGCCGTGGTTTTGGGTTTTGTTTCCAATGTTAATGGCAGCTTTCGGACATCGGTGGATGCAGGAATAACAGGCGATGCAGTTTCCTGTGAATACCGGTTTGCCGTCTTCCAGTTTGATGTTGTTTACAGGGCAGACCATTTCACATAATCCACATTTAATGCATTCGGAATTGACATTGTATTTCTTGTCGCTTGTGGCCATTTTTATAAACATGTTGTTTACAGGACCTGATAAGAATCCTGCCATTGGTGTTTTGTCAGTCTTTGTGATGAAGATGCCGTTCTTGATGGCCTGGGCAATATGATTGATTTTTACTTCGGCTTCAGCAAGCTTTTTCATTGTTTCTTCTTCGCCTGGCATTTTTGCCATAAGCACATAGTTGTCCGGCATTGGGATTCCGCACAGACCCATGAATTCCATACCGATTTCTTTACAGATTTCGGCGCAGTATTCATCAGCTTTTCCTGTCTGAGAACCCATGGTTGGAACGAAGTACATTTTCTTGCTGCCTTCAAAAGTACAGGCAGGCAGAAGTTCTTCGATAATTCGTGGAAGGCGCCAGGCATAAATAGGTGCTACTACAATGAAAGGAAGGTCAGAAACAAATTTTCTTTCAAGATTACATTTGATGATGTTGTTGAGGGATACAACCTGGTCTCCAAGGTGCTTAGCAAGGCCGTCTGCGACGTGAAGGCTGTTTCCGGTTCCAGTAAAACATAAGATCATAATCTACTCCTATATCTATATTATAATCTAAAATTGGAGATTTTGAAGAAATTTTGCAAATTTGTGGTGTTTTTTTGAATTTTATGTTATATTTGAGGTATAAATATTAGATAATAAATAATCGTTTTTTTTATATAAAAGTTTAAAATTACTAATTTGCTCTGTTACTTTAAGTTTGTGTAATTTTTGAGAGATTATGGTTTTGAACTTATAACGTGATAGAGCATTTCGTTCCCTGAGTGGAGGCGGAATGCTTTTTTTTGCTTCAAAAAGGAGGCTTGAACATGAAACGTAAAATTTTTGATTTATTGATTGCAGGAGTTTTATTTGTTGTTTTTGCAGGTTGTTCTTTGACCAGTAAACCGGTAAAAGTTTCAGCACCGGATCCTGTAACTGATCTGGAAGCAGTTTCAGAAGAAGGAAAAATCGTCCTTACATGGACTGACCCGGCCAGTAAAAATCTTTTCGGAATTAAGATTTATAACGGAGAGGAAGTTAAGGCCAGAACAGTTAGCCTTGGAGACGGAATCCTTGTAGGTGCCGGGATTGGGCGTTATGAAATCACAAATCTCACTGACGGTGCAACTTACACTTTTGCCGTTACTGCTGTAAATACTGATCTGATGGAAAGTACCGCAGTCATTTCCAATGAGGTTTCTTTCAAGCTGAAAGTAAATGTAATGGAAAAAATTGTAAACAGATTCATTTGTTCCGGATGTGGAAAAGATTATGATTCGATTGGTCTGGCTATAAATTGCTGCGAACCTAAAGAAATCACAAACACTGTAACAAAATATGTTTGTCCTGTTGATCAGAAAGATCATGATTCTCTTGAAGAAGCAGCGGAATGTTGTGGTGTTCAGTATATTGAAAAGACGGTTGAAATCGAAAAAGAAGTAGAAAAGGAAAAAATTGTAGAGGTTGAAAAAACTGTCTACAAATTTGTTTGTCCTGTATGCGAAGAAGAATTCGATTCTCTTGAAGAAGCAGCAGAATGCTGTGGCGTTCAGACTGAATATGTTGATGTAGAAGTTGAAAAGATTGTAAATGTTTACATCTGTGTTGCTTGTGGTAAAGAATACGAAACTTCCGAAGAAGCAGCAGACTGCTGTGAACCTGAAGTAATCACAGATACAGTAACAGTAACTAAATATATTTGCCCAAGATGTGAAACAGAATACGACACTGTAGAAGAAGCAGTTGAATGCTGCGGTCCTGTAAATAAATTTATCTGCCCAAGATGTGAAACTGAATATGACACTGCTGAAGAAGCCAGTGCATGTTGTGGCCCTGAATGTAAATTCATCTGTCCAATTGACGGAAAAGAATTTGATTCCCTTGAAGAGGTAATGAATTGCTGCAGCGATAAAATCCATGAAGTTTCTTCTGTAAAAGAAGGTTCTTACACTGTTTACCATTTGCTGCAGAAGCTTTCAGGCGGAATTTCGATTTTCGAGTATTCTATGGAATCATCTGAATCAGAAGTAACAGTATCTGATGGAGCAGATCTTGAAAATTTTGCAAAGTCTTTTGAAGGTTTTGATGCAGCTTCCCTTGTGCAGCACGGTGACAATTTATATGTTTTCTATAACCGTAAATTAATCACTTACACTTATGATGCAGGGGTTGGTAGTTTTGAAAACGGAGAATCAACATGTGCAATTAGCGGACTGTACGGAGCCCGTGTTGAAATACCTTCAAAACCATCAGGAGAAAATCAGTTTATCAGATGGCTTGATGATGAAAAGAATTTGGTCCCTTCAACTTATGGTGTTACAGATATTACTTTCAATGCTGCATGGAGTACGTTTGCAGAAGTAAAATCTGAAACTTACCATTTTTATATTTCTTCAATAGAAACAACCAATACCTGGTGGACTGATGTTTATAATTGGGCCATAAATGAAGAGAAAGGATATACCTTTGTTAGAACTTCTACTTCTGAAAGCAATCTGCCTGTTGTAAACGTAAGCTGGAAGGATATCATTGTGTGGTGTAATGCTGCAAGTGAAAAAGCCGGTTTGATTCCATGTTATGAATATAAAGGTGAAGTTCTGAAAACTTACACTAATTCAGAACGTGTAACAATCAATCCTTATGCAAACGGTTACAGACTTCCAAATATCGAAGAATGGCAGCTGGCTGCAAAAGGCGGAGAAGACTATCTCTTTAGTGGAAGCAATAATCCTGATGACGTATCCTGGTATGGAGACGGAACTACTGATCAGAAAGAAGGAAACAGTAGAGGTGCTCAACATGAAGTAATGTTGTTGGCTCCAAACGGTTATGGCTTGTACGATATGAGTGGTAACGCCTGGGAATGGATTTGGGACCTTGATCCGGAATCTTCTTATGGAGCAACTTCAAGAAAAATGTGTGGTGGTAGTGCCTGGGGAAAATATACTGACAGTTATATTACAAGCTACCAGTCAAGAGAACCTACAAAAACAAATGGTAGCAGTTTCAGCTTCCGTCTTGTACGCAATATTCCAGTCGAAGAATAAACTTCCAAGAGTTAAGAGTTTCCACTTCTTCGGGAAACTCTTAACTCTTAACTCTTAACTCTTAACTCTTAACTCTTAACTCTTAACTCTATATAATCAAAACATGCTCAGTTATCTTCACGCCTATCATGCAGGAAATCACGCTGATATCCTTAAACATATCGTTCTCTCGGAAGTTATCCGCTACATGGAAAAAAAAGAAAAGCCTTTTACTTTTTTCGATACCCATTCAGGAAGCGGTCTTTACAAGGTAAAAGATGAGCGCGCACAGAAAACCGGCGAAATCAATTCAGGCATTCTTAAGCTTTCTGCTACTGAAAAAACAGAACTGGAAGAACTGCCTGCCGTGAAAGACTATATTTCCTATGTAAAAAACTATCTGGAAAAAGGGGAGTATCCAGGGTCTCCTTATTTTGAAGCTGATCTTTTAAGAAAAGAAGATTATCTTGTTCTTTCGGAACTGCATCCAGCTGAAGCCGAAAATCTGAAATCAAATATGAACCGGAAATCCAGAGAAAAAAACGACTGCTGCCATATTGGAGTTCACAAACGTAACGGCTTTGAAATGCTTGAAAGCCTTACACCTCCTTCTACAAAACGAGGCGCGGTTCTTATTGATCCTTCTTACGAAGAAGTTAGCGATTACAGCGACGTGGCAGACGGAGTTCTTAAAGCTTTCAGAAAATGGAATGGCGGAGTTTTCATGGTATGGTATCCGCTTTTAAGTTACCGTATGCCTGTTATTGAAAATATGCTCGAACGGATTACAGAAGGTGTTCATCTTGTTTCGCCTAACACAGATGTAAATGATTTCCGTCTTTGCGTTCTTGATGAAGAAAGTCATGAGGAAACAAGTCTTTTTGAAACCTCATCTCCACGACTTTATGGAAGTGGAATGCTTGTTGTAAATACGCCGTGGACTTTACCAGATACAATGAAAAAAGTCCTTCCGGTTCTGGAAGGACTTTTGAAGCAGTAACTGCTGTTATTTCTGCTGTGGAAGATTGTTTCTTCTTTCACTGAAATGATCTCTGATTTTTTCAAACAAGTGCTTGAAGAAGAGCCAGATCTTATAAAAGAAATTAGGATGCTTCAGGCGTTCAAGTCTTTTGTAGCCTTCAAGAAGTTCTTCATCTGTGAATTCCTTTCTCTGGTTGTTTTCTTCCAGTTCCATTTCAAGTTCTTCAATGTCTGAAAGATTGTCTACAATGTTGGCATTGATATTTGTCCAGCCAAGCTGGATTGCAGCCTGAAGGCGTCTTTCACCGGCAATCAGTTCATATCTTTTGTTCACAGTGATTGGATTCATAAGACCATAAAGCTTAAGGCTTTCTTTAAGGTCATTAAGATTTCCAAGATCTTTGCGAACACGTTTTTTGATTTTAATTTGTGAAATTGGTATAAGCATCTATTGTGCCGGTCTCCTATCTATTCCATAAGGAAGTTGTAATCAAGATCTTCAATTTTGTTTACAACCTGTTTTGAAGGTTTATCCTCTTCAGAATTTTCTTCGTAGTATTCGTCTTCGTTATTACTATAATCAACAAACACGTAATTGTCATCCAAAAAATCAAGACTGAAGGTAAGCGGTGTTGTGTCAAACTCTGTTGTGAAGTGCTGACCTGAGCGGTACATTTCCTTGCGCAGGCGGTATTCACCAAGAGCGGAACCTGTCTTGTTTGAGTGGAGAGGACAAACCTGTGTAGGTTGAGTTCCTTCAAGGAACCACTGTGTGGTTTTGTGGTTGCCACAGTCTTCTGTAAGAATCTGTCCTGACTCTGAACAAACGGTACATTCAATAACGCCTTCCAGAGGTTTAGGGAAGTCTTTTACAAGCATATCTTTATGGATTGTGCTCATGTAGTCACCCCAAGCCATACCGGCGAGGGTAGCACCTGTAATGTTAAGACCAAGAGACTGTCCCGGTTTGTCAAATCCGAACCAGAAAGCAGCTGTGTAGTATGGTGTGTAACCACAACTCCATGCATCGGCCCAGTTCTGGGTTGTACCCGTTTTTCCTGCAGCAGGCATAACGTAAGTCTGTCCTGCATCATTCTTGTACCAGAACTTTTCTTTCTGGCGCCACAGGGTACCGCGCTGAACAGTCTGTTCAAGAAGTTTTGTCATTACGAAAGAAGTCTGTGGTGAAATAACCTGGATACGTTCTCCCTTAGAAGACTGTTTCTTTCTAAGATCCAGTTCAGGGTTCAGGATTACGTTTCCGTTCTTGTCTTCAACTGTACGGATTGCCATTGGAGTTACGTCTTTACCACCGTTGGCAAAGATAGAGTAGGCGCGAACCATTTCAATAGGGCGTACAGAACAAACACCAAGACCGATTGGATAGCCCGGAACAAATCCGCGGGTTGGAAGTTCATCTTCGGAAATACCGAGGAGAGAGACTGCACGGTTGATTGCGGCTTCAAATCCGATGCCGTCCAGAACTTTCAATGAAGGAACGTTCATAGAGGTACAGAGAGCATACCAGAGCTGAACGTTTCCTTCCCATACACCAAGGAAGTTCTGAGGAATATATGGTTTTCCATCTGCTGTATGGAATACAACAGGGGAGTCTGAGATTTCTGTAGCAGGGGTAAACTTGCGTGAATCAATGGCTGCTGAATAATACAAAGGTTTGAAAGTAGAACCTGGCTGGAGTTTAGCCTGAACTGCACGGATGAACTGGTTTTCGGAATCGTATTTGCTTCCTCCAACAATTGCATCGATGTAACCTGTATCACTTTCAAGGGCAATCATTGTGCCTTCGATAGTGGTCTTTGCGCTGTCTGATTTTGAAACTGCGTTGGCTTTGTTTACGATGTTCATCTTAAGACTTTCTGAACCGGTAAGAAGAGCCATGATATCAAGAACAGGGTTTACTTCGTTCATGAAAGTAGAGTGAGCAACAATTTCTGCGCGTTGTTCTGAAACTTTAAGTTCAGGAATGTCAAAAAGGAGAGACATAAGTTCTGTAAGAGGAACGTAAGTGTCTACAGCCACTCCCGATTTTCTTGAGTGTTCAGCCTGGTAACGGGTGTTTGCAGTAGAAATCCATTTTGACATTGTCTTGTCTGCAACAGCCTGGTGTTCCAGGTTCAGGGTTGTGTTTACAGTAAAGCCCGAAGTGAAAATATCATCTGAACCATAAATCATGTTACCCAGTTCGCGGCGAACATATTCACTGAACCATGGAGCCTTGTCATCGCGCATCATGTATGCTGATGAACTTGTACGGGTGTAGTCAAAGTTTGCCCAGTAGTTTTCGAAAGATTCGTCGGCTTCTTCCTGGGTAATATAGTTTGCGCTTACCATTGATGCCAGAATGTATTTCTGGCGGTCCATGGCACGGTTAGGATGATCAAATGGATTGTAGAAAGCCGGGTTTGAAAGCTGAACTACAAGAAGGGCACATTCTGCCGGAGTGATCTGTGTGGCATCGTGTCCGAAGTAATATTTTGAAGCAGCGTTAACCCCGTAGGTTCCGCCACCGAAATAAATCTTGTTCAGGTAAAGTTCAAGGATTTCATTTTTTGAGTAACGGCGTTCCATCTGGATGGCCCACCAGAGTTCCTTGAGCTTACGCATATATGACATTTCTGTACGGTCACAGTACATGGTTCCTGCGATCTGCTGTGTAAGTGTAGAACCACCACCAAGTGAAAGGTGAAGAACCTGTCCGATTACGGCACGGAAAAGAGCTTTGAGAGAGTATCCCTTGTGGGCAAAGAAGATGCGGTCTTCACGGGTAATAAGGGCATCAATCAGATGCTGTGGAAGATCCTGGTAGCTGATAAGTTCACGTTTTTCGTCAGATGAGAATTCTGTGATGAGTTCTCCGTTGATATCAAGAAGCCGGGTAGGAAGGGCTGTATCAAATTCCGTAAAGTATTCTGTATTTTTTAAGTTTCTTGTCTGGGCAATTCCCATACCCAAGCCTGCACCGGTAAGAATGGTTCCCATGAAAATACAAAAGAGGAAAAGAACCACAAATACGGTTTTCAGGATTTTTTTATTTAATGCTTTTTTATCAGACATATTTATCCCAAATATAACAATTTACCCTAATTATAACGAGTTTTGTTAAAAAAAAAAAGGCACGGCGGGTACCGTGCCCATGCCCATCAGGCAGCCAAGGGCATGGGTGGGAGGGGAAAATGCCCTTGGTACTTTAAATATCGTCACTGAGGGCGGAAATCTTTAATGGTTTGCAAAAAAAAAATGAAAAAAGTGATAATTTTTTGTTTTTTTGGGTAGAAAAATGCAACTTTTTTAGTTTTCAGAGATTGAGAGGTCTACATCCAGGGAAACGTCGTAGGTTTTCCCTTTAATGGCTGTCAGAGAGCGTACAACTTCATAACTGCCGATTTCGAAGCGGATTGTGTGTTCGCCTTCGGTGATTATGAACTCTTTTCCAACCTTGTCTGTGCAGTCTTCGCCGTCCAGAAGGGCTTTTACGCCTTCAGGGGCTGTAATAAGGACAGAAGGTTCAACCCCTTTCAGTTCAATGTCCAGATTAGTGGTTTTTGCCTGTTCAATGTAGAAAGTACGCACTTCATTTCTGAAGTTTTCGGAAATAATCGAAAGATTGTGGACCCCTGTATCCAGGATTATGTCTTTGTTTATATCAGTAGCAATATCATCAATGAAGACTGAATATCCGGCTGGACCCGGGGTTTCTGAAAGGGAAGTAAGGTTCAGCTTAAGTCTTCCTTTGTTCGAAAGAACTGGTTTGGCAGACACAGAAATAAGTGAATTCAGAACTTCTTCAGGAATGCCTTTCATTACTGGCTGGAACTTCAGGAAGATATTTGTGGCCTGAGAAGACGGGATTGTGTCGATTACGGAAGAATATTTGTTTCCTTTCTGATTTGTAATGGATGTGCCCGCCTTAAGAGGCACCTGAATTACCCATGAAAGTTTTCCTGGCAGCGCGCTTACATAAAGCCTTGTTCCCGAATAATCTATCTGGTTAGGAGTAGGTTCAGGTGAGATTCTGTCATAAATGGTTCCTGCAACGCAGTTAGGCCATGAGGCTATGGCTTCCGGAATGACCAGCTTGATTTCTATGCCTTCCAGGAAGGTTCTGTCGCTTGGAAGGAAAATTGCAGCAGCATCATAAATATTGCAGTCACCGGCGTTTACTTCGGTGTTTTCGTTTTCAAGTTTGATTACATGAGTTTTTCGGACACGGAAAGATTCTGCTGTGAGAAACTGGGAGAGAAGAATCAAAATGCTGACAGCTGCTAACTTATTTTTCACTGGCGTTTTTTTACCGGCAGAAGTTTTTCAGGATCTTCTGCTATTCCTCCGAATCTTATTTCAAAATGAAGGTGAGGGCCTGTTACCATTCCCGTTTCACCCACATATCCGATTACATCGCCACGGTTTACCTGCTGTCCGTTTTTAACCTTGAAGCTTGAAAGGTGGGCATAAACGCTTGTGGCATCACCGTTCCTATGTTTAATAATAATATAATTTCCAAAGGTCGGGTCATTTTTTATTAAAGAAACCGTTCCGGACTGGACGGCCATGACCGGAGTCCCTGTTTCTGCCGCAAAATCGACCCCTTTGTGGGTTTTCCATTCACCGGAGAAAGGATTCTTTCTTCGACCAAAGCTTGAAGAAATCCATGACAAAGCTGTATCGATGGGGAGTCCAAGGGATGTATCAAGGAAATATGCTCTTTCTGTAGGCGTGAACCTTTGATTAGTCAGAAAGACAAACTTTTGCGTACCAAAATTATAGCACATATTATCATTTTGTAAAATTTCAAAACAACGGGTCCGAAGAATTACCTGAAGTGCATCTTGGGATCCTGTTTCTATAAATAGTCCCGGAACTGTTGGAAGAATCATTTCTTTTCCGGAAAGATTTCGGGCATTGCTTTCTATGTGGTTGAGGGTTGCCAGAGTTTCGTAGGGTATGTTGCATCTGGCGGCCAGGGAAATAAGGGAGGTGTCCTCTGGAACCTTGCATTTGAAAAAAATCATGAGAGGTTCTTCGCCGGCAGAAAGAAGCTGGTAATTTTCATCGACTACAGCCGAGTATTCCTTGAAAATGTCATCACGGGAAGAAAGGTAAGGTATGAAAGGTAGTTTGTCTTTGTTTATGTTTTTTTCTCCGGAAAAGACCGGAGAGAAGGAAGATACGAAAATAATTAAAAAGCAGAAGAATACATTTCTCTTATTCTTCATTTTTGTTCCGTATTTTGTTCCTGATGGAACGGACAACTGCAAAAATAATGCAGAGGGCAATAAGCACAAGAACAGTCCAGGTGTAACCTTTTGCATTTGTCGTAGCGAATTTCCATAAAGGCCATACGATCAGGAAGGCTGCGGCAAAACACAGAAGAATGATCACTAAAAAGCGGAAAAGTGAAATGAAAAAAGATTTGAATCTGTTCATGATTTGTTCCGGAAATAAAAAAATAAGGGGAAGCCTTAAAAGACATCCCCTTTAGTCTGCATTTCTATTGGTAATAAATTACTCAGCAGAAATAGCTTCTGTTGGGCATGTAGAAGCACATGTTCCACAGTCGATACATGTACCAGCATCGATTACACGTGCTCCGTCTTTTTCAGAAATAGCTGAAACTGGGCATTCTGGTTCACATGCACCACAGTTTACACAAGCGTCAGAAATTTTGTATGCCATAATGGACTCCTTATAACCTTGATATCTTCAATATAATTGAAAAACAGTCAAAAAGCAATAATATTACGGGTTTTATTCCCAGGTAGAGAGGATCTTGATTCCGCCTGAAGTTCCGATTCTGTTTGCACCGGCTTCTACCATGGCTTTTGCCTGTTCTGCATTACGGATGCCTCCAGAAGCTTTAACACCCATGTCTGGTCCTACAGTTTCTCTCATAAGACGTACATGATGTACTGTGGCTCCGTTAGGAAGGGCATTTCCATCGTTATCAACTGGATGAGCGAAACCTGTAGAGGTCTTTACGAAGTCTGCTCCTGCAGATTTTGCGCAGAGACAGCATTTTCTTATTGTCTCATCATCAAGGAAACAGGTTTCAAGAATAACTTTTACTGTAATTTCTTTTTCTGAAGAGCGGGCAGCTTTTACGACAGCCTTGATGTCTTCTTCAACATAATCAAAACGACCGTCCAGGGCTGCGGTAATATCAATTACCATGTCTACTTCTTTGGCACCGTTTTTGATGGCTGTTGTTGTTTCAGAAGCTTTGTCTTCAGAAGGAATAGCTCCCAGTGGGAAACCGATTACTGTACAGGTTTTTACTCCTGTTCCCTTAAGGAGGGAAGCGCAGAGGGAAACAAAGTTTGGATTTACACATACAGATGCAAAGTGATTGTTTACGGCTTCAGCACAGAGTTGTTCAATATGGGAAGTTCGGGCATTTGGGGCCAGAACTGTGTGGTCGATGATTGAGGCTATTTCGTTTTTGGTCATGATTTTCTCCTTAATATATTTTACCGCAAATTTAAGGTTAAGAAAAAAAAGCACGCCAGAATTCGGCGTGCTTTCTTTAGGTCAAAAAGGATTAGATATCAGCTTCTTTGATTTCTTTTACAGTGTAATCGTAAGCGTGTTCGTTGATAGTGAAGTTGAGTTTGTCTCCAACTTTTTTATCCATAAGGTTGCTTCCGAATGGTGACATGTAAGAGATAACACCTGCATCAGGATTTGATTCCCATGGTCCGAGGATTGTGAAGGATTCGTCTTTTCCTGTTGCATTGTCTGTAAGAACTACTACAGTTCCGAAAGAAACCATAGATGTTGTTCTTGTTGTTGGGTCGAAGATAACTGCACGGTTCAGCTCACCCTGGAGACGTGATACTTCAAGACCGAGCATGTGCTGTTTTTCTTTTGCTGATTTGTATTCCTGGTTTTCTTTCAAGTCTCCCTTTTCACGGGCATCAGAAACATCTTTTGCGTTGGCAGGAATCTGAACTTCCTGGAGGTCTTTAAGGTAAGCTTTCTTTTCATCAAGTTTTGCCTTTGTAACAACCATTCCCTTTGCAGAAGTTGAAGCTGCTTTTTCTTCAGATACCTGGAACTTGAAGTCTGGGTATTTTTCAAGAATCTGTGTACGCATCTGAGCTTTGATTGAAGGATCAAGGTCAGCAATGTCATTAACCAGAGTATACATTTTCTTTACAGCAGCTTCGCCGTTAGAGAACATGTATTCATAGATAGAACCTTTTTCGAAAAGAAGGATCTGTGCGTTCTTCTGGGTTTTCTTGTTTTCTGTTGTATTAACGTGGCTGTTGATTTCACGGAATGCAAGTTCAATGATGTTGATGAGTGTGATGAGCTGTTTTTCATCTGAAACACCAGCTTCTTTGAACCATTCTTTTTCCTGGCATTCTTTGAAGAAGAAGATTGCTGTTTCGCGGAAGTCGCGGAAGTTTTCGAAAGCATTGCGAACAAGTTTCTGAACTTCGTCTTTTTCGCCTGCGTTAAGGAGAGTGTCGATCATAGCAAGGTCAAGAACTCTAGGGAAGAGGCGGATGTATTCTTTTACCCAGTCTGGGAGAAGTTTTACGCTTTCGATGAATTCTGCTTTAAGACTTGTTGCTTTTGTATCTTTGAGAGAATCGTACATGTCGCGTGGATCGTCGATTCTTCTATAGATTGATTCGAATGTATCAGGACAGTTGAAATCTACATTGTAACCGTCTTTTGAAAGTGTTCTTGTAATGAGGTAAGAAGCAACAACCTGTTCATTTACAGTCTGGATGTTCTTAAGGAATCCTGTGAAGTATCCTACCATTTCCTTGAAGAGGTCAGAATCAATGTCGCAGGCTTCGTTCTTGAAGAAGCGCATAAGGATATCAACGCGAGAGAAGAACTGTTTCTGAGCTTTGAATTCGTTAGAAAGTTTTTCTTCTGCTGTAAGTTCGTGGTCGCGAACTACGTATGAGTTGATGTCGTTAGGGTCTACACCGAAGATAGAATTTGTTTCAAGAATCTTCTTTGCCTTTGAGTTCCAAGAAGTCCATTCTGTTGGTGAAAGGATAGAAGGTACAAGTTCTGCTTTGATTGTCTTGAAATCACAAGAGTTGTCAAAACTCTGGATGATGATTTTAAGAGTTGCTTTTACATTTTCTTTGATGTTTGCTTTAAGAACTTCTGGTTTCTTTGTTGCTTTAAGAACCCAGATGTGTTTCTTTGAAAGTGGTTTGAGAGCAGAAACGGCCATTTTCAGAGACATTTCGCGTTCTCCAACTTTCTTTCCGAATGTAATTTTCAGGATGTCGTTTTCCAGGCTGATGATTTTACCAACGCCCCAAGATTTGTGGAATACGTAGCTTCCTGTTTCGAAAGCGATGTGTTTTTCGAAGTCGTTGATAGCTTCGTGAACATCACGGTATGAAGCTGTAAGGTTAGACTGTCTGATGTAGTCTTCCAGGTGGCTGTGTTCAGCGTATTTGCCTCTGTAGCAGTCTACGATTTCTTTGCGAGCCCAAGTATCTTTAGGATCGATTTCAAGATTCTGTTTCAGGATTTCGATGGCAACATCATATTTCTGGTTGTCTTTGTACCATCCGTAAAGTTCCTGCATGAGAGTTGTTGTTTTGTTGTCTCCCATTGTTTTTGCAATCTTGCGGCGAACCAACTGGAAGAAGTCGAATTCTTCAGGGATTTCAGATACCAGTTTTGCCCAGATTTCTTTGATAGCTGTAAGGTTCTTTGCGTTTACATAGCGGTGGAGGGCCTTTTTGTAGAATTCAATGGCATTGTCTCTGTCGCCTTTTTCTTCAAAGTGTTCAGCAACCTGTTTTGCAAGTTCACATTCTGTGATGTCATTTTTTGCCAGGTCAATGTAATCGTCCCAGTAAGATTCATCACCTTCAGCTTTCTTGATGTCTGCCAGTGTGCGCAGAGCGAATCTGTTTTTTGGATCTGAATCAAGAATTGAAGCACAGAGTGAGTGAACAATCTGTTCTTTGTGGTTCTTAAGAAGGATGTCTGTCAGCTGTTCAAGGCTGTTGTCATCTGTATTACCTTTGTAGAGAGAAAGCATACCTGCAAGGTAAAGGGCGCTTACACTGTCTTTTGTGTGAGCCTGGTGTTCGTAACATGCGGCAATTACTTCATCTGCTACGCCTTCATTTTTTGCTTTTTCAACAAAGGCTTCCAGTTCACTCAAACTTGTAGAGGTAAAGTTAGAGATAGTTGCGCGGGTCCAAGTTTCTTCTTTCAGTTTTTCCTGAATAGATTCGATTAATGTTTCTGCCATTGCAGTGCTCCTTATATATCTGGAAAATTATTTAATGTACAAACTGTATATATTAATATCCAGTACTTTGATTTTAAGTAAAATCTCATTTACCTGTGCTTCCATGTTCTGCAACATGACATACTGGTCAATGAGCCAAAAATAACTGTTTAACAGGCGTGGAATGAGGACTTCTGAATCGCTTGAAGGATTCTTGTATTCCATTTCCATGGAATAGATATCCTGCTTGAGTTTTGCAATTTCTTGCGATGTCATTACACGCTTGATGCTGAAAATACCGCAGAGAATGCCGAAAACAGGAATCCATTCGTTGAGCAGTCTTCCGTGGTAGTTTTTTTCTTTTACCTGATCAATCAGGCTGCGGATAAGTCCTGAATCCAGGAAATCCGTATCAATCTGGTCCGGAGCTACAAAAAAAGCTTCGCGGAACATAACTTTTGATCGTTTATCATCGCCGCAGAGAGAGAAACAGTCCGCAAGTTCTGCAAGAATAGGTGCTTGCAGGGGATTGAGGTTGTTTGCTTCTGTAAGGCAGCGGCATGCATTTTCAAAGGACCCAAGCTTCTTGTAGCACATGCCGGCTTTGCGGTAAATTTCGGCTTTGATTTTAGAGGCTACAGGCTGGTCAAAAAGTTTAAGGTAATTGTCCAGCGCAAGGGTAAAAATACCTTTTTGGATAGCGTAGAAAGCAGGCAGGTATTCACCGAACTTTGACATGTGTGGAACGAAGAGCTTCCATTCGTTAAGAAGGGATTCTCCGCGTTCATAAGGATCTTCCATGTTACTTAAGTTACGGATTGGGCCTGTCCAGAATGTACAGATTTGAGTGGTGTACATAAGTTCCGGACTTTCAAGATCTGAATCGAATAAAGTATCAATAATTCTGTGAGCCTTTTCCGGGTTTCCGGATTCCAGGTACACGAGAGCTTCTTTTAATCCTTTTTCAGTCTGAATATTCATACGGCAGTAAATTCATTATACGAGAATGAAAATCAAACGTCAATTATAAAAAAGCAAATTTGAGGGTAAAGTTTATACAATGAATGTTAGTTTCTGTCAAGCATTATTTTTTGTTAAAATTTGCCTCCACCAAGGGTAAATGTGATTTTTGCTGCTGTAACAGGGGTTTCATCATACTTAAGCCAGGTTAAATAAGGTCCGAAAGACACTTTTATTTCATTTACAGGGCTATAAGTAAGCATTGCGGAAGCAATTGTTGATTCGTTTGTGAAGTTTGCAACGGCGTAAACACTGGCAGACAGGCTGTTTGTGAATACTTTGCCGAAATTTACTGCCAGAGCGGCATTATGGCCCTCTCTTTTCAGGAATTCGAGCTGGGATACCATTGCCGGAGAGGTTGTGGCATAAGTTTTCTGGAGGTTTTCGATCTCATAATCCTTCTGACCGTTGTAAAAATACTGCCCTAAAAGGGTGATTTTTGGAGTTTTCCAGTTATACATGAAACCCGCTGTGGCCTGACCGAAGAAGGTCTTGTCTTTTCCAGAAGCCCATTCTTCAGTCTGTCCGTAGGCGGCAACAGCTTCTGTGAACACGCTCAATTTGTTGAAAAGGGTGCCTGAAGCGGTAAGGCAGGCACGTGGAGTAGTGTCATATTTGTAGTAGCCACCGAGCCCCAGTTCCCAGCCACCAAGAACAAATTCGGCTTTAGCTGCAAGGGCGGTGTCGCGGGCTTCTGCGGATCCGTAAATCAGGTCAGAGTCCGGAATAAGATATGCCCAGAGAGCATTCTGTGTGCCAGGGAAAACAATCTGAGTTCTGAGACAGAGAGGGCCTTCTACCTGTGCAGTAGGATTTTCTGGGTCAATTGCAGAGTTGATTACGTCTGCCGGAGAAAAGAAATAGCCAACGCCCCAGGTAACAGTCTGTTTTCCAAAGCGGAAAGCTACATTTTCGCCCAGGTTGAAGTCCGAGAAAAGTTCCTTGATGTAGAACAGGTTTCTGAGGGAATCATCGGAAGTAATAAGAAGACTGTAGCCCGGAGTCATAGGGTTGGAATATCCCATAAGGGATGCATTGTTCTTTGTGACATAAGGATAAGAAATGCCGGTCTTCATGAACATTCTGAGATTGTCAGAAGGACGGGCATCAAGAGTAATCTGTGCATCTGCCACCGGCGAAAGGCTTGTTTGCTTTAAGGAATCAGCAAAGCTTTTTCCTTCGCTGAAAGCGGTGAGGGAAGTAAGGGAAAGTTCGAAGTTTCCTCCGATTTTTACGCTGCCGGTTTCAAAAAGAACGCCTTTTGCCAGATCAGTTTTTGGAGCGGCAACAGCTTCCATTTCGATAATGCCGTCATCATCTCCAAAGAAGAAATCGTCGTCTCCACCAAAAAGCTCATCATCGCTCTGGGCGAACATTATCCCGGCACAAAAAACTGCCATTACAGCCATCAAAAACTTTTTCATCTCAATCCTCCAATTCACAATTCACAACTCATAATTCACAATTCTTAACTCTTAACACTTAACTCTCACATACAGCTCGCTTACACATACAGAACTCTTTACATTTCGCAGAAAGCCTGCACTTTCAGAAAGTCTTAACTCTTAACTCTCACATACAGAATTCCCAACATTTACAGAAAGCTTGCACTTTCGGAAAATCTTACCTATTCCTTAATTAAGTCCTTCCAAATAAGCCTTTGTGAAGATTCTATCCGGAAGAGGGTCGAAACTCAGTTCAGAAATAATCTGCTGTGTCTGTTCGCCGGGATTCAGCTCGTCACGCATGATTGTGTGGTAGCCAACATATCCTTTGTCTGTCTTTGTATATTTTGGAACCAGGATAGTTCTCATAAGGCGTCCAGAAGCACTGAAGTCTGAAGTTTTCAGAAGAAGAGGAACATCCTTTCTTACGTAGTATGTAGATTTTTCATAGGAAGGTTTGTTTGTAATGGCTTCCAGGGTAATCACATAAACTTCGTATTTACCTAAAGTTTCTTCCTTGAATTCTGCAACTTT
Organism: Treponema sp.; assembly: GCA_024402695.1. GTDB lineage: Bacteria > Spirochaetota > Spirochaetia > Treponematales > Treponemataceae > Treponema_D. The sequence goes on from JAKSTG010000004.1 coordinate 101,339, forward strand.
ATAGTTCTTGCGCCATTTGTTGTCTTCTTTTGACATGTCATCAACTTTCAGGTCTGAGTCGGCAAGGGCATCTTTCAGGGAAGAGTGGGAGAATTTGCGGCCAATAGGGTCGTAGCTCCAGATGTTGTCGCCGTCACGAAGGTAACCGTTACCTTTGTCTGCTTCAGGGAAAAGCTGAACCATTGTGAAAACTTCTTTTCCGATACGTTCAAACATTTTGAACTGAAGATTTTCTTTTGGTTTTCCAGGTTTTTCTACAACCAGAGAAACTGTGCAGGAATAATCTCCCTTGTAGGCCATCTGTTTGTCCATTGCTTCCATTACCGAGAATGCCTTGTCTGAATCAGCGGCAGAAACTTCTGCAAAAAGAGAAGCAGTAAGTGCCATAGCGGCAAGAATTAAAATCAGTTTTTTCATAAGTACTCCTGTTGAAAATCAGTTTATTAACGAAGTGCCTGTGCCGGCCACATTTTGGAAACTTTGCTGCTGGTTCCGCGAACTGCAAGAATTGTCAGAATAATCATAATCACATATTTTGCCAGAACTGAACCTACAGACAGTGTCCATGTAAGTCTTCCGTTGTGAAGGAAAAATGAAAGGCTTTCGTTTTCTATATGGAAAAAGGAAACCACTACCATAATGAGGATGGCACAGATGCATCCGCCTACGGCGCCCAGAAGAGAAAGAATTACTGCTTCTGTGGTGAAAAGCTGTCCGCTCTGTTTACCTGTCATGCCAATAGCACGCATGGTTCCGATTTCTTTGATGCGTTCGTAGAGAATCATTCTGTAAGTGTTTGAAATACCAACCATTACGATCAGCAGAATCACCAGAAGAATGATTGTTGTTACAATGTGAACAACCTGAACCACAGTTCCCAGCTGTGGAATTGCATCTGTCAGGGAGAAGGCGCTGTAAAGAGTTCCTTCTTCCAGAGTGTTGTTCAGCTGTTTTCTGAAGTTTCCTGCAGGATTTGTAGGTGCGGCTTTGTAGGCATCGGCTCTGCTTGTAACAATGTTTCCGTCTTCGCGAATCTTGTTTTCCAGAACCTGTGCCACAGCATTCTGCTTGTTTTTTTCTTTCAGGCTGATTGAGAACATTGTGTAGGAATCTTCCGGAAGCTCCATGATTTCGTTGATGTAGTCGATGGCGGCATAGCACATGGCGGAAGAAAGCAGGGAAGGATCCTTGCTGATTGCGGCAACGTAAAGTTCACCTACGTTCTTCTGCATTGTAAGGGTGTATGAAGAAAAGAGAAGTGTGTCGCCAGCTTCAACCTTAAGAGCCTTTGCTGTTTTTTCAGAAAGAATAAGTGAGTTTGGACGGGAAAGTTCTTCCAGGTTTCCGCTAACCAGAACCAGGGAATCCAGAAGGTGATCTTCTTTTGTGAAGTCTACACCCCAGATTACTGATTCAACTTTTTTGTTGTTGAAAATAAGGGTACCTGATCCCTGAGTACGCATGGAATAATATTCATAGTCCTTTACGTTTTCAGTAACGATGTTTTCGATGTATTTTCGGTTACGGATAATGGCATTGAATTTCTTTGTAATGTTACCGTCTTCGTCTTTAAGGTGTTCAACCCCCTGAACAAAAACGTTTCCGCCCTGCATCTGGGAGATCTGATCCTCAAGACATTTTACGGCGCCACCTGCAAGGCCGTCGATGGCAGTAACAACAAGAAAGCCGAATCCTATGGCCAGTGCCAGCATGAAGCTTCTTCTTTTCTGGCGGGAAAGATTTCTGGCTGCCATTCTGATAGTTGATTTCTGCATGAATCTCTCCTTATTTGTCGCCCTGGCTTAAAGCTTTGAGCGGTGTGATTTTAAGTGCCATTGAAACCGGATAGAAACAGGCAAAGACACTTCCGATTGTAACAATGAGGATAGTTCGGAAGAAACTGATGAAAGTTGGAATCAGGTTTACGGCACCGCCTCCAAGAATCATTTTTGCAATATCATTTGTTACTTTTATTCCGATTGAGTTGAAAATACCCATGAGGATCAGGGCCAGGACAGAACCTGCCAGGGCGCTGAACATAGTAATTACAATGGATTCTGTAAGGAAAAGTTTTCTTACAAAGTTTTTGTCAGAGCCCAGGGCGCGCATGGTTCCGATTTCTCCTGTTCTTTCAAGAACAGAAATAAGCATTGTGTTCATAATGATGATGAAAACAACAATGGCAAGAATGATTACCAGGGCAACGAAAAGGGTGTTGATTCCTTCTACAGAACTTGTGAAGGTTCCGGAAGCTTCCTTCCAGTTGCAGACTCTTGCGTTTATTCCTTTGTCTTTGAAAACAGCGTCCAGGTCGCGGACAAAGTCGTCGGTTTTTGAAGGATTATTCAATTTAAGCAGGACGAAGTGCCAGGCACCGTCATCTGTCTTGTTGAGTTCATCTCTGAGGCTTGTGTCACCAAGAATGGTGTCGAAGTCTGTGCCTGCTGATGTAAGGTCAATATCTTCGTCAAAGTCAAAGAAATCGCCGCCGAAAAGGTCTTCTTCCGAGAAGGCAGAAAGAGTAGTGTCGATTTCTTCTGGAAGGTCCTGGGCGAAACTGGCACCGTAAGTGAGTTCTGCGAAACTTCTTGAGAATGAAGGATCTGCATAGATGATGGTGAACATACAGGTGTCTTCGTTTTCCTGGCGGAAGAATCCGGTAATGACACCGTCACGAAGAATGTTTCCTGCGCTGGCACCAGCAACCAGAATTGTCTGGTTCAGAGTCAGTTCTTCCTTGAAGAATTCCTTGTATTTGGTTTTAAGTCTTTCATCAACAAGAATCTCATTTGTTCCTGGAGCGGGTCTGCGGCCTTCTGTGATTTTCTGGCCAGGGAACATGTCAAAATAAGTTCCGTCTTCACCCGCAAAAAGGAAGCCTACCGGAGCATTGATGATGTTCTGGTCTTCCATCTGGAAGTCGGCATAGTCCTTGTTCATAAGGAGGACTTTTGATGAAATCACTTTGGTCTGTTTCTTGATTCCCTTTGTTTCGGCCAGAACCTGCTCAACTTTATCCAGTTCTGCCATGGCAGGAATGGAAGGCATTTCTGTAATTGACTGAAGCGAAGAGATTCCGAAAAGGTCCATCTGGCATCCTTCCGGAACCGGGTCGGAAATCATGACATCGCCTGAATAGTTGGCTCGGAAGTCTCTTTCCATACCGCGGCTGGTTGCCTCAATAAAACCGTTTCCCAGTTCAATGATACATACACCGAAGGCAATGAAAAGTCCGATGATTGTAGTTTTACGTTTATGCTCTCTTAAATTGCGGAGAGCCATTCTGAATATTACGCCCATAATGTTTGTCTCTTTGTTATGCAATTCAAGATAGATTTAGATGTTTTCGTAAATGTCCGAACCTTCTTTGTGTTCATCATTTTTTACAAGACCGTCGAAAATGTGGATTACGTGGTCACACATGTTTACGATACGCTTGTCATGAGTAGAGAAGATGAAGGTTGTCTGAAGGCCAGGATCTTTGTTCAGTTCTTTCATAAGGGAAAGAATCTGTTTTGAGTTTTCACTGTCCAGGTTGGCTGTAGGTTCATCGGCCAGGATTACAGGTGCCTTAGTAACAAGGGCTCTTGCGATGGCTACGCGCTGGCGCTGTCCGCCGGAAAGTTCTCCCGGTTTGTGGTCGCGCCAGTCAGAAAGTCCGACTTTTTCCATAAGGAAAGAAATCCATTCTTCTTTCTGGGCTTTTGTGAAAGAATCAACTGCACATTCACAGTCTTTTTCTTTTGAAGTAAGAAGGAGTGGGAATTCAATGTTCTCATAGACATTAAGAACCGGAATAAGGTTGAAGGTCTGGAAGATGAATCCCAGGTGTGAACGGCGAAGTGCTGTGATTTTTTTGTCCACAGCTTTTCCTTTGCGTCCTGACCCGAAGTTCTTTGCACCAAGGTCGATTCCTTCGTAGATGTTTTTTCCATCAATAATGATTTCCCCGGCGGTAGGTGTGTCTATAAGACCGATCATGTTAAGAAGTGTAGATTTTCCTGATCCTGATGGGCCTGAAATACTGGCAAATTCACCTTTTTCGATATCAAGGGAAATTCCTTTTACTGCGTGAACTTCCTGTTTCCCGAGTGGATAAGTTTTTTCAACGCTGTTCAATTTTACGACTGACATAGTTTCTCCATATTTATTGTATAATAACTAAACAAAATTTATTTTCTGAGGATACGGATAAAAAGATTTAAAGATGTAAGAATTACTGAAAAAAGAATCAGAAGAATTACATAGATTGCAGGGCTGTCCATAAGGAAAAAGCTTTCTGCGGCGGCAGGGATGCAAAAAGAAACCAGAATAAGGATGATTCCTACTGCAATGAGTCCTTTTTTACCTTTAAGACCATTCTGGATATAAGAAACTCCCTGACTCAGGGAAACCAGAAGACTTGTGAAAAGAACCGGTTTTGCAAGAACTTCAAAAGCAGTCTTTGTTTCCGGTGAAGTGATTACAATATATGGAAGGAATACAACGTAGAAGGAGGTTACAAGAGGGAAGAAAGCTTCCAGTTTGAAATCCAGGTCATCTTTCGAGAGCAGGAAGAATACTGCGTAGAGAAGAACAATTGGAAGGAAGGCTTCTCTGAAGAAAAGGTACAGAAAATTCGGAGCGAAAGAAAGAGGAATGTTTCTGTGGGAAAGAGTAAAGAACTCTTTGAGTGCAAATACCAGGAAGGCTGTAACGCAGCCTGTGATAATCATTATGATATTAACTTTTTTCTTTGACTGAAGAAAATAAAGCCCCAGAACCAGAGGCAGTAAACAAATGCTGAAAGTATACATATATTAATAATAATAAGAATCAGGGTAAAAGAAAAGTATACCTGTTCTTTAATCCTTTTTAGGGAAGGTTAAAGCAGATTTACAGGGTCTACGTCGTATTCAACGTAGACATTCTGGTTCAGACGGTAGTTTTTCTGTAGATTACGGGCCATAGCCTGAAGAGGCACAATGGAAGAAGCTTTCAGGAGTATCTGGAAACGGTAATTCTGGGAGATTTTGTTTATAGGACATTCAGCAGGTCCCATGACCAGGATACCTTTCTGAAGATTTTCATTAAGGATCTGGGTTGCCTGGGCGCAGGCAGAGTATGCAAGATTCTGGTCGGCGCTTCTGAAAACCAGGCGTACCATGCGGCAGAATGGAGGAAAATCCAGGATTTCCCGGTTCTGCAGTTCCAGATTGTAGAATTCACGGACTTTACCGGCGGCGGCAAAGGCAATTGGTTCCTGATAAGGATTGTAAGTCTGGACAAATACCTTGCCGTCAGGGAAATAACGTCCGGCACGGCCTGCAACCTGGGTAATAAGGCTGAAGGTACGTTCTCCGGCTCTGAAATCAGGCATATGAAGTCCGGTGTCTGCAAGAATTACCCCAACCAGCTGAAGTTTCGGGAAGTTCAGTCCTTTTGCGACCATCTGTGTTCCAAGAAGAATGTCATATTCGCCTGATCTGAACTGATCCAGTTTTTCCACAAGTTCTTCCTTTTTAGTGATTACGTCAGTATCCAGACGCAGGATTCTTGCATTGGGGAATTTTGCCCTTGTTTCCGCTTCGATGAACTCAGTTCCGAAGCCGGAAGTTCCTGTATCCATAGAACCGCATTTAGGACAGCTCTGAGGCGGCTGGATGGACCATCCGCAGTAATGGCATTTAAGACGGTTTTCACCTTTGTGGTATGTCATCTGAACGGAACAGTTTTTACAGGTTATTTCGTTTCCACAGGTGCGACAGGTAAAGTAATGGGTAAAGCCGCGGCGATTCAGAAAGAGAATTGCCTGTTTTTTCTGTTCCAGAGTTTTGTTGATTTCATTTTCCAAAGGAGCTGAAATGCATCCACCGTTGGCAGTCTTGAACTGGTTCAGGTTGATTGTATTGATGTGCGGCATGGCACCACCGGCAAGGCGCACGGAAAGGGTATGGGCCTTGATGGTTTTTGTCTGCATTCCATGCCAGGCTTCTACGCTTGGAGTGGCGCTTCCCATAACAAGGGGAAAGTGTTCTGTAACAGATCGGTGCATGGCAACCTGGCGGGCGTGGTACCGGGGTGTGGTCCCCGACTTGTAGGAACCGTCGTGTTCTTCGTCGATGATGATAAGCCCCAGATCCGGAACAGGAGCGAAAACCGCACTTCTGGCTCCGACTACAACTCTTGCCTGACGATTTTGGATTCTGTGCCATTCATTAAGGCGCCTGCTTGGAGTAAGCCCTGAATGAAGGATCGCCGCTGTGTCCCCGAAACGGTTCACTATATCCTGGCAAACCTGGCTTGTAAGTCCGATTTCAGGAACCAGGTAGATTACGCCTTTTCCTGCGGCCAGCATTTTTTCGGCGACAGAAAGAAATACTTCGGTTTTTCCCGAACCTGTAGGTCCGTAAAGATAATGGAACTGTGATTTTGCCGGAGCATTTTCGCAGTCGAAGGCGCCTGAAAGAATCTCATCTACAGCCTTCTGCTGTTCTTCGGAAAGATCGTTCTTTTTGAAGCTGTCTCCAAGATCAGTTTCAAAGGCAAAACCGCCTGCAGAAGTTTCACGTCTTCCGGAAGGAATCATTGTGAAAACCGCTTCGCCGAAAGTGCAGAGATAATATCTTGCAATCCATCTGGCGGTTTCAATAAGTTCTGGTCCAAAGAGAGGTTCTGTATCAAGGATTTTTTTTACGGGGCGTATTTTTTCAGGACCAACGGCACAGGTTTCGGGAACCGAGTCGTATACGGCTGTAATGAAACCTGTGGTCTTTTTGTTCCCGAACATGATTTCTGCTCTGCAGCCAATCTGTGGCTTTGGTTCAGTTTCAGCCTTTTTGGGATCTTTGTGAGGAATAAAAGAATAGGTAAAAGGCTGGTCAACCGGCAGGTTCAGAATTACGTCCAGGTAAGTCATGGAGAATCCTTCTACTGGTTAAAAAGAGCGGCGTAGGATGGAGAAAGTTCTTTCAGTTTGGCGGCAAATGCACGGAGGTCATCCCATACCGGTTTCTTAAGGTTCTGGTTTTTAAGAACTTCCGAAGGATTCCAGGTAATGAATACCGGAATACCGTTGTAGTCGAACCACTGTCCGTGGAGCTGGTCTATAGAAAGAGAAAGATTTACATTCTGGTTGTTCTTAAGAAGAGAAACCGAAGGTACACGTCCTGCGCAAAGAATTGCTTTTGGTTTAAGACATTTGATCTGTGCTTCAAGGAAGCCTGAACAGGCGTCGGTTTCTTCAGGATAAGGATCCCGGTTCTGAGGAACTGCACATTTTACACAGTTTGTAAGGAAGCAGTTTGTGTTGCGGTCCAGCTTGATTGCGCCAAGCATTTTGTCCATAAGAGTACCGGCGCTTCCTGTGAAAGAAAGTCCCGAAGCATTTTCTTCTGCTCCCGGAGCATCGCCGATGACAAGAACTTCCGGAGTTCTTGAACCAACGCCCGGAACAACATTGTTTCTTGTACGGGCAAGGGAACATCTGGTACAACGGGCAATCTTTACAATCAGCTCACCCATAGAGATTCCGCCAGAAGAAGATACAGGAACCTGCTCTGGTGTCTGTACAGGATTTGAAACAGGATTTACGTTTGAGGCAGAGGTTGGAGTCTGAACAGAAATGTTCTGAGAAACAGGCGCAGCATTCTGCGGTCTTGAAACGGCAGGAGCTGCCTGCTGAAGAGGTGCCTGTGTAGGAATCTGAGTCTGTTCCTGTGTCTGTGGGTCAGTAACATTCAGTTTTACCTTTTCATCTGCAAAGGCTGGAGTGGTGTAGCCGTAAACATTTCTCGATGCTGTTCTGAGAAGATTGTAAATAGTCTGTTTTTCTTCGCCTGTCATTTTTATCCTATTCGCTGAATGCAAAATTACTGAAGAAGAATTCAGGGCGTACTGCACACATGTTCAGACGAACTTCCCAGTGAAGGTGAGGTCCTGTTGCAAGTCCTGTGCATCCTGATTTTCCAATAAGTTCTCCGGCTTTGACCATATCACCTTCTTTTACGTCCATTGAGTCCAGGTGATAGTAAAGACTGTAAAGTCCCGGAAGATGTTCGATAACAATGCTCCAGCCTGTAGAAATACGTGATTCAGCCATTACAACTTTCCCGTCTCCGCAGGCGCGAACTTCGCTGCCTGTAGGAATGCCGTAGTCGTTTCCGTAATGGAGACTTGTAGAAGACTTTCCGTTTGAGTAGGCATAAACGCGGCGGTCACCGAAGTGTGCTGTGTAACGGGTTGATGTAGTTGGTGAAACAAAAGGCTTCAGACAGAAAATGTCCTGGGTCATGGCTGTTTCAAGGATGTTGTTCAGTTTTTCAATCTGGGCAGTGCGTTCAGGACTGTTGTCTGTTTTGATTGCAGTATTTGCATCATTCAGTTCTATGGTTTCAGAATCAAATTCTCTGTCCTGGAAAACCAGTGGAAGTTCGAATTCCTTTGCTTTGTCATCAAGGTAGAAGATAACTTTAAGGTTATAATCTCCGTCTGTAAGCCAGCTGGAAAGAGGAACACCTGCAAGAAAATCAAAAGGAATATTCTTTTTTGAAGGTTTGTTAAGTGTATAGAAAACGGCTTTATCTACCAGCTTTTTATTTTTGTAAAGCTGAAGAACAGCACTTTTTTCCGATTCGGTAAGAAATTTTTTAAGGTTCTTGCCGTACTGGAAATTCATTCTTACAAAAACAGCATCTCCCGGAACAACTGTATTATTGTAGTTAACTTTCAGAGTATATTCTTCACCGTTATAAACAGCAGCCTTTGCAAAGAGAAGGGAACTGAGCATAAGGAACAGCACAGAGACCACGATCTTTTTGTAAATCATTCTATTTTTCATACAATTTTCCTTTTTTCAGATAATTTTGACCGTAAGTAAGCTTAGTTCTTTACTTCCAGATCTTTCAGAATCATCTGGGGAGTTATATTCCCATTATATATGTTTTTGTTCACGGAAAAAAGAACATCTGCTCTTGTTCCGATTTTTATGTCTTTGTTGTACCTGTCGCCCTGAGACCAGAACATGGCAGGGAATTTGTATTTTCCGCAGTCAAAGGTCAGTTTCAGGTGGAAAGGTTCTTTTTTGCCCACAACCATTGCATCACAGACCGGAAGATCTTTTGAAACAAAGAGCAGTTCATCATTTTCGTTTCCGTATGGTTCGAAAAGCTCGATGATTTTCAGAAGGTCAGGAGTGATGTATTCTGCCGGGATTTCGGCGTCGATTATGTTGTCTGCATTTTGTTCAGAAAGCACAAAGGCTGATGAAAGCTCTTTTGCTTTTTCCATGAAGGCCGGCAGTTTGTCTTTTGTAAAACTGAATCCGGCAGCGGCGTTATGACCTCCGAAGGCGATGAAGAAATCACCGAAGTCCTTGAGGAAGTCTGTGGCAACGATGCCGCGGCAGCTTCTCATGCTTCCTGCATAGATTCCGTCTGTTTCTGTAATTGCAAGAGACGGAACATTGTAGGTGTTCATGATTTTGTTTGCCAGGATTCCTGTTACGCCTTTATGAATTTCTTCGTTCATAACGATACAGATTTTTCCGTTCATTGCTTCAAGGTTTTCTTTTGCCTGGGCAGAAGTCTTGATGGCGGCTTCATTTACCAGGTTCTTTCTCATTTCATTCAGGTCAATGATTTTTGAAGCAAGGTCATCCCGTTCTTTAGGATCTTCCGAAATAAGAACTTCCAGTGAAAGATTTGACTGTCCCATGCGGCCCGAAGCGTTGAGGGCAGGGATTACAGTCCATCCAAGATCTTTTGAAGTTACGTAGTTGAAGTCCAGGGACAGTCTTCGGAAAAGTTCTGCAAGGCCTGGAATCGGACCACGGTTTTTGATTGATTTGAGACAGGAATTTACGAAAAGTCGGTTTTCATTTTTCATAGGCATAATGTCTGCAAGGGCGGCTATACCTACAAGCTGAAGGTCCCGTTCTCTTAAGGAATCCAGGTTCTTGTTTTTTCTTGAAGAAAGTGCGTTTACGTAAGTGCAGAAAAGATTGAAAAGGCTGTCCGATACAGACTGCTGGTTTTCGTCGTCTGCATATTTTGCGCTTTTTGAAACAGCGGGAAGATCCTTTGCGTTCTTTCCAGCAAAGGCCGGCCAGAACTGCTTAACTTCTTCACGAAGGTCCATGAATCCGATTTCGATTCCATTACCGAAAAGCTGGTGGAAAAGGGTGGTGATGCGTTTGTTGTCCCAGACATAAATGTACTGTCCCGAAAGGAAAGAAGGGAGTCTGGTTTCCGAAATGGCAGTTACGCCCGGAATAATCTTTTCTGTTATTTCCCTGTAGCGGGTAAGGTTTCTGATTTTTGTACAGGTGATGTAGCAGCATTCTTTTCCGCCGTCATCAACTCCTTCCTGAATATCAAGAAGACAGATTTCGCTTTTGTAGAAATCACTTGAAGAGAAGCGGAGGGCACTTACCAGTTTGTAAGTTACAGCGGCGCCTGAAATGCCGTCAAAAGGGTAGCCTGAATCGGAACATTTAGGATCGATTACTGCAACTGCATCAGGAGTCACTTCCGGAGGATTGTGATGGTCTGTTACGATTACATCAATTCCAAGTTCTGCGGCATGTTCCACTTCCGGAGCATTTGAAATTCCACAGTCTACAGTGATGATAAGGGTTCCGTTTTCTCTGGCAAAATCATCTACGGCTTCCATTGATAGTCCGTAGGCTTCTTCCGCAAGGGGAAGTCGCCAGGAAACATCAAGACCCATAGCTTTAAGCTGGTAAAAAAGAATTGCTGTACTGGTGATTCCGTCTACATCGCGGTCACCGAAGATAAGGACTTTTTCACCTTCTTCTACAGCAGAAAGAATACGGTCAACGGCATCTTCCATTCCGTTAAAAAGGAAAGGATTGTGTTCAAAGCGGATATCATCTTCCATGTAATACAAAAGATCTTCGCTCTTTGTGATGCCACGGCGTACGAAAATGGACGCAAGAAGCTGGTCCATGCCGAATTTCTGGCAAAGAGGGGTCACCTCCGCCAGAGTCACAGGAGTTTTTGTATATGTCATTTCTATAGTTCCCTAAATCAAACAGAAAACAAAAATAAATCGCCTAAAATGAAGAAGGGCTTATGGAAAGACCCGTTCTCATGGAAAATAACCGTTTTGTTTATTTTATATTTTCTTGTATATTAGTTTACCACATTCTACGGAATTTGTGTTGTATGTAAGGGCTTTTTTTATTTTTTCTGCGGCTGGTGCCAGACATTCTTCATTTTTTCCGAAAACTTCCATTATTAAGTCGCCTTTTGAAACTTTTTCGCCTTCAGTTTTGTAGAGAATCATTCCGGCGTCAGGGCAAACTGCGTCGGTAGTTTTACTTCTTCCAACTCCAAGTTCGACTCCCGCAATTCCCATTCCGTAAGCATCAATTGAAATGAAACCGTCTTTTTCGGCATAGATTTCGGTTTTGAAAGGACTTCGGCGGTTTTTGTAGTCTTTTTCCAGCTGATTTACGTCGCCGCCCTGCATTTCCACATTTTTAAGGAAATATTTATAAGCTTCGCCTGATTCAACGGCTTTGCGGCACTTTTCAAGGCCTTTTTCCGGAGTTTCTGCCAGGTTTCCAAGAACCAGCATTTCGGCTCCAAGGGCATAAGTCAGTTCCATTACATCGGCCGGTCCGTTTCCTTTAAGACAGTCTATTGTCTCTTCAATTTCAAGGAAGTTTCCGATTTTCAGTCCCAGAGGTGTATTCATGTTTGTGATGAAGGCAGAGGCTTTTTTGCCCATGGCTTTTACTGTGTCTACAAGGGAAGAGGCCAGAAGTTCAGCATCTTTTGTGGATTTCATGAAGGCTCCGCTTCCATATTTTACGTCAAAAACCAGTCCGTCACTGCCTTCGGCAACTTTTTTTGAAAGAATTGATGCAGTGATAAGTGGAATTGATTCAACTGTTCCCGTAACATCCCTGAGGGCGTAAAGAATCTTGTCGGCAGGTGCGATTTTTTCAGTCTGGCCTGTCATGGCAAAATTGTTCCGGGCAATAAAATCTGAGAATTCAGTTTCTGTAAGATTTGTTCGGTATCCTTTAATGGATTCCAGCTTGTCCAAAGTTCCGCCGGTGTGGCCAAGAGCACGTCCGCTCATCATAGGATCCTGAAGTCCGCAGGCTGCAACAATTGGAGCAAGGGGCAGGGAGATTTTGTCGCCTACGCCGCCTGTAGAGTGCTTATCCACAAATGGTCCGTGAAGCTTGGGATTCTTTTTTGCATAGAAATCCATAACGTCACCGGAATAAAGCATTGCGTTTGTAAGGTGGGCAGTTTCTTCCGGAGTCATGCCGTTAAAGAAAACGGCCATAAGAAACGAACTCATCTGGTAGTCAGGAATGGATTTATCCGTGCATCCTTTTACCATAAATTCAATTTCTTCTTTTGAAAGAGTGGTGTTTCCGGAAAGGACTCTTTTTCCTTCTGAGTCTGTAATGAAGATTCCCCGTTTTTTAGCAATGATGTCTGTGGCGCGCATGGTTTTCCCCCTTACCATTTGATTAACATAATTATATAACGGAAAAGTGGAAAATGGGATTTAAAAATGAGGTTTAAGAGATTTTGAAAACTAAAGGATTCCAATTCCGGATTTCAAAGTATTTAAGGAACCGTTGGCAGCTTTTTCGGCCATGTCAAAAACAATCTGCTTGATCTGTAAATAGGATTCTTCATCTAAGGGCATGTTTCTGGATGCCGAAGCCGGAAGATTTATAATAGAAGAAAGATAGTTGATTCCTATAGGAGATACCTGAAGTTTCTGTCCCTGAATGCCTCGGGCACATTCTTCGCAAATAAAGGAACTGTTGTTGTAACTGTAAAATGCCTGAGCAGATGGAGATGCCGGTTCGTTATTCTCAGAAGGGGTTCCGAACATTTCTTCCAGAAGCCGGATTTTTTCTTTCAACAGATCTTCTTTTGTTTCACTTCTGGAAAAGAGCGGTCTTCCGCAGATTTCGCATTCTTCTGTATCCGGCATAAGACCTGAAAGGTGGATGAATCTCCAAAGGAAACGGATAAGTCCTGTTTTCCCCTGTTCTTCGTTGGATAGTTCCAGACCATCAAAGAATCCGTTCAGAAGAGTCCAGCAGTTTGGAATATTGTCTCCGCCACCTGCACATTCGGTTTTTATTACCAGTTCTGCCGCAAGAAGGGCAGCGTAACTTTTGAAAAGATTTTCACCGAAAGTGCCGTGGTACTTCTTCACTTCAAAATCGCTGATTTTATTCTGATTTTTCTCGGGAGTTTCATAAATCCAGATATTTCCTGCATTCCACTGGGCACACAGACTTTTCAGTTTGGATTTTGGTCCTCCATAAAGACAGGCTTTCACAATTCCGCGGTCCTTTGTTAAAAGAGTGACCAGGGAATTGTTTTCACCGAGAGAAGAAATTGAAAGTACGACGGCTTCGGTCTGATAGTTACGGTTCAGTTTATTTACCCTGTCCGTAGTATGAGTTTGGACCGTGTTTTCTTTCGTAGTGTTTGTTGATGATGTATTCTGGAAGGCGGTCATCCATTGAAGCTCCGTTCAGGCGGGTGAAAGTAGCCATTTTACAGATTTCTTCAAGAACTGTTCCGTTGTAAACAGCTTTGTCTGCATTTTTGCCCCAGGCAAAAGGACCGTGTCCACCGCAGAGAACCATGTTTACTTCACTTGGGTTCAGACCTTTTTCTTCGAAGTATTTGATGATCTGAAGACCTGTTTCCAGTTCGTAGGCTTTCTGTACAGCTTCTTTTGAAAGGTATGGAGTACAAGGAATGTCTTTCTGAAGGTGGTCAGCGTGAGTTGTTCCGTAAAGTGGAACTGATTTGCAGGCCTGTGCCCAGCTTACTGCGAAAGTTGAGTGAGTATGGATGATTCCTCCGATTTCAGCACCACGTTCAAGTCCGAAAACTTTGTAAAGAACTGCGTGAGTTGGAGTATCAGAAGAAGGATTCAGTTTTCCTTCAACCTTGTTTCCGTCAACGTCTACAATCACCATAGAATCCGGTGTAAGTTCAGGATAAGGAACTCCACTAGGTTTGATGGCGAAAACTCCCTTGTCTTTGTCAAAGGCAGAAACGTTTCCCCATGTGTAAAGTGCCAGATTGTTGGCAGGAATAAGCATATTGGCTTCGTAAGCAGCCTGTTTGATATCACTGTACATGATTAAATCTCCTTTTTTATATGTTCATTATATAGTAAGTAAATCGTTTTATGAAGTTAGATTTTTCTTATTTCCGTGAAGTGTAATTTTTCTATTGTTGCATTACAATGTTCATAAAGGAGAAAATAATGAGCGAAATCATTGAAATCAAAAATACAAAATACAAAGCAACAATTTCTACTCTGGGCGCCGAAATCTATTCGCTGGAAAGTCTTGAAGACGGAACTCAGTACATTCACGACGGAGATCCTGCAATATGGCACAACCATGCACCGATTCTTTTTCCATTCGTAGCTCGTTGTCTTGAAAATACTTTCATCATTGAAGGAAAAGAAACTACCTGGACAAAGAACCACGGTTTTGCAAGAGACCTGGAAACAAAAGTAATCGAAAAGAATGATTCTAAAGTGGTTTTTGAACTGACTGAATCAGAAAAGACTTTGGACCGTTATCCTTATAAGTTCAGTCTGAAGACAACTTATGAAGTAACAGAAAAAGGACTGGACTGGAAAATCACTGTAACAAACAAGGATTCAAAACCATTCAGTTTCTCAACAGGAACTCATGCCGCTTTTACTTCCCCAAGAAATACAGATGCTGCCGGAACAAAGATCGAAGACTACGAAGTTGTATTTGAAAAGAAGGAACCTCTTACAGCCGTGCTTTGTACACCGGAAGGATTCCTTAAATGTGATGAAGAAGGAACAAGTCCTTTGACTGCTCCATACGGAGAAAAAGAAACAGGCGTTGTTCCACTTACTGCTGCAGGATTTGCTAATGGACACCTTTTCATGAATACAGGAAGCGATTGGGTTGGTCTTAAAAATAAAAAGACCGGAAAGATTCTTAAGATCGGAACAAAAGGTTTCCCTTATATTATGCTCTGGCAGAACACTGCAGGGGATCCTCATTTTGTATGTATTGAACCATGGTACGGACTTCCGGATGCCGAAAACACAGATCACATTTGGGAAAACAAAGCAGGGCTAATAGAATTGGCTCCAGGCGAGAGCTTTGATGCCGTTCAGAATATCGTAATCGAATAGTTTTTTCAAAAATACTTATTGAATAAACAAAGGCGGTTCTTTCGAACCGCCTTTGTTATTTTTCTAATACTGGTTTTCTACAGAAGAGATTGATGCTGATAAATCATTGTCTGTTTTTCCGGTTTTGTTCCAGTAATGGCAGAGAAGGAATCCTTCTTCACTTCTGTTTGAATCCATTGGATAATAGTTCAGACTACAATTAACGAATTCGAATTTCCAGGTTTTTGCGGCTTCAAGTTCGCTTTCATAATCCTCGTTTGTTCCCTGGTATAAAACAAAACCGAGCCACTCTTTGTTTTCGCTTGTCAGGTTTTCTTCAAAATATGTTACATCAACATTTTCAAAACGGACTGTAACATTTTTTGCGTTAGAAAGGTTAGAAAGACGAAGTGCATTTGAATTATGGTAAAGATAGAAATTACTGTCTTTTACTGTAATGGTTGCATTGTCATCCAGGTTGTAGAAGTTCAGCGCATTGTGTGTCATGTTTCTTCCATCTACATAAATATTTGAAACTTCGATGTTTTTTACCTTTTCACTGGTTACAGAATAAGGCTGTTCAAAAAGATTGTAGGTCTTCTTTCCGTCTTCGGTTTCTGTTCCTGAAACAAGAATATCGCTGATAATAACATTACGGCTGTTTACAGAAATGGCTGCATTGCTTGAAGCAGTTTTTGCCGGGACGGTAATATTTGAATCTGAAATAATAGTAGTATCATCTGTTTTACGGATTGAAAGACTTGCGTATTCAGCAGGGTATGTTATTCTCCAGTAATCAGGTTCAAGGTAACTATTACTACCGACTGTTGCTTTTCCATTCTTGAGGATCACTTCATCAAAGAGATAGAAAAGCTTAAGTTTATTAAAGCTGTTCATGGAAAATGGATTTTCTGAAATAACTTCTCCGTTGTAACGGCAGTTTTCAAAAACAAAATTCCATGTTTTCAGAGCTTCAATTTCTTTGTGAATTCCAGCTATAGAATTAGATGTGCTCTGGTAAAGAACAACTGCAGCCCATTCGCCGTTTCCTGCATTTGTTTCATCATATTTCCAGTCAATGTTTTCAAATTTTACTGTTACGTTTTCTGCGTAAGACAGGTTTGAAAGACGCAGAATATTGTTGTCCGATTTGATATCGAAGTTACTGTTTTTTACTGTAATTTCTGCATTGTCTTCAAAATTGTAGAAGTTCAGGAAGTTATGTGTAATGTTTGTTCCGGTTACATTCAAGTCTGTGATTTCTACAGATTTAATTTTTTCTGCAGAAGTGCTGCAAGGCTGTTCAAAGACATTGTAAGCAGGTTTAGAATCAGATCCTTTTAGAGAAACATTTGTAATTACAATGTTGCTTTTGTTTGTAAGGATTGCCGCATTTGAACCTTCAGTTTTTGGAACAGAAAGTAAAGCATTACTGATTTTGAATGTGTCTTCTGATTCTGTTACAGCTTTAGTTAAAGTGCTGTCAGAGTATTCAATTTTCCAGTCAGATGCTTTTGTTTTTATGACATATTTGCTTCCATTATTTACATAAAGAATTAAAAGCTTTCTGAAACTGTTCAGGTTTTCTGAATTTGAAGTAACAAGTTCTCCGTTATAACGGCAGTTTACAAAGTTGAAATTCCATGTATTTAAAGCTTCAATTTCAGCCTTTAATCCGTCCAGAGTTTTTGCAAGACTCTGATAAAGAATGATTGATGCCCATTCACCGTTTTCTGCATTTGTTTCATCATATTTCCATTCAATGTTTTCAAATGTTACAGTAACGTTTTTTGCATTTGAAAGGTTAGACAGACGAAGTATATTGTTGTCAGCTTTAATGTCAAAAGTACTGTCTTTTACTGTAATTGTGGCATTATCATCTAGATTATAGAAATTCAGGAAGTTATGTGTAATGTTTGTTCCGTCAATGTCCAGATTTGAAACATTTACGGTTTTGATTTTTTCTGCAGAAGTGCTGCATGGCTGTTCAAAAATGTTATAGGCAGGACTTGCTTCTGCACCGGTAATTAGGACATTGTCGATTTCGATGTTCTGGGCATTTAATAATACAGCTCCGTTGGAAGAATCCTTTTTAGGAGTCTTGATTACAATGTCTTTTACTGTTGCAGTGCTGCCAGAAATTTTTACAACTTCTGAAACTTCACTAGAGTTATAAAGTTTTTTTCCGTTTATTACGATGTCACATCCAGGGAAATCAAAACGAGTATTGTTCTTTGTTTCCGGATTGTCGAAGTCTGTATTGTATGAATACATGAGGCAGTCATTTCCGGAATGGTTGTCGTTAATGAGCTTTCCGTTGTATGTACAGTTTTCAAAAATGAAGTGCCATGTTTTTACAGCTTCAATTTCTTTTGCAATGTCGGCGCGGGATGTAAATGGTGTCTGGTAGATAATGAATCCGTTCCATTCAGAATCAGGACAAGTGTAGTTTAGGTCAACATTTTCCAGTTTGATTGTAACATTTTTTGCGAAAGTCCAGTTTGAAAGGCGGATGAAAGGATCGTCATCGTTTCTTGTAAATGAGCTGTTTTTTACAGTCATTACTGCATTGTCGGCAAAGTTGTAAGCTGCCAGGGTGGTGTGTTCGATGTTTCCTGTAGTTTTCAGGTTTTCAACATAAATGCTCTGGATTGGAGTTTTTTCAGCTCCGCAAGACATGTTGAATACATTGTAATTCATTTTGCTGCTTGAAGAACCGTCATCACCTTCGAGTGTAAGGTCTTTGATAACAATGTTTGCAGTATCCAGAGGGAATGTGTTTTTACTTACGGCAGCTGGATTGTTTCTTGGGTAACCGTTGCGTCTGGTGATGAATTTATTGTTCTTTCCATCGAATACAGTTGTGTTTCCTGTTGTAGTAATAACGCTGTTTGTAATGTTTACGAAATGGGAAGTACGGATACCGTCTTCACTTTCACATGCCACAACATACACACCGTTTTCTGTAACAAAGAAAGATTTTGTTTCAGTAATGTCTGTTCCGTTTTTCAGGGTGTCAGTTGTAACATCTGCAACTGAAGAATTGTATTCTTTCCATGTGATTTTTGTAATTTCTTTTCCTGTATCTGAAACCGCATTTACATTAACTGTTAATCCGTGAATAACAAGATCAGTGTCAGAAAGGGAAGTTGTCATTGAAATTGATTTGTAGATTTCTTTTACATCACAAGAAACTTTTGTTCCTTCACTTTTGTTTCCTGTTCTGTCCATAGATTTAACTACAAAGGTATATGTCTTTCCGTTTGTCAGGTTTGAAATCAGAGTGCAGTTTGTTCCTGCTGGAACAATGATGCTTCCTTCTGCGAAAGAAACTGCGCGGGCACCAGTTGCGATTTCATAAGTAACTTCGTAACAGAGAAGATCTTCGTCTTCAGAAGGTGTCCATGAAAGAAGAACGCTTTTGTCTTTGTTAGTTGCTGTAAGGTCAGTTACATTCTGTGGAGGAACTACATCTTTTCCGTCAAGAAGAGCCTGAAGTTTTTCGGCAGAAAGAGCATTGATGATCTTGTCTTTTTCTTCCTGTGTAAGCATTTCATTGAAGATTTCTTTTTTGTCATCTTCAGTCATAAGCTTTGCAAAGATTTCTTCTTTGTTTGCAGCAATCACATAAGCTTCGATTGCGGCCTGTTCGATTCCTGTTTTTGTTCCAGAAAGTTTTTCTTCGTAGATTTCTGCTTTCTTTTCATCTGTCAGGTAATCAGTGATAATCTTGTCTTTTTCTTCCTGAGTAAGGAGGGCAGAGAAGATTTCGTTTTTTGTTTCGTCAGAAAGGTTGTTTTTGAGAAGAACCTGAATTTCTTCTGAGCTTAAATATGAAGTGAAGCTTGCTGCTGTGTTTTTCAGAACTTCAGTTGCGATTGCAGTTTTTGTTGCGTCTGAAAGATATTCGTTGATGATCTTATCTTTTGTGTTTCCGCTTACACCTTCTTCTTCGAAGAGAACTTTAAGTTCTGCTTTTTCGCTATCAGTAAGGAGATTTACGAAAGTGTTGTCATCATGTTTTTCTGCAACAATTGAATTAAAAATTTCTTGAGTGTTATTGTCCAGATAGTCGCTGATGATTTCAGCTTTTGCGTTTTCTACTGCTGCTGCTTCCATTGCTGTTTTTTCTTCAGCTGTAAGAAGGGCAACGTAATTTCTGTCTTTTACAATTTTATTGAAGATTTCAGTTTTTGTATCTTCTGTTAAGTATTCTGCGATAATCTTGTCTTTTTCATCCTGTGTAAGAAGCTTGTTGTAAATAGCTTCTTCTTCTTCCGAAGTCAGAATGGAAAGGAAAGTTTTTGTGGAACGTTTGATTCCAAGGATTTCATCAAAGATTTCTGCTTTTCTTTCATCTGTCAGATATGCAGAAATGATTTCCTGTTTTTTCGAATCAGAGAGATTTGATTCGAATTCAAGTTTAAGAAGATTTTTTTCTTCTTCTGTAAGGAGAGAGAGGAATGTGGCGTCGTCATGTTTTGACTGAAGGATTTCATTGAAGATTTCGGCCTTCTTTTCATCTGTAAGAAGAGAAAGGAAAATCTCAATTTTCTTTTCGTCTGTAAGAAGCTGGTTGAAGATTTCTTCTTTTTCAGACTGGGTCAGTTCAATTTTTGACGGACCATTGTTTGTTGGATCATTGCTTCCCGGATCGGTAACAACCAGGTTTTTACAGCCTATTGCCACAAGAGCTGTAAAAAGAAATACCAAAGGTAATACTTTTTTCATTGTATTGCTTCCTTATAAAATAAACTGAATGGAATTAGCTGGATGTCTTAATGTAGTTAAACGTCATGTATAGTGTCTAGTAGTTTTTTACTATTATTTTGTTTAGAGATAATAGAGATTTGTTATGTTGTAAAATTAAAACGAATTGGATTTTTTTATATAATATAGGGGATTTTCTCTAATCTGAAAATTGGAGATTTACAATAACCAACTTTTTTCACTTGAGTTTTTGGACTTTTACATTATCGGAAAAAGTGTCATTTTCGCTGTTCATAAAAAAAGTCCTCTGTTGAAACGTTTTTTTCGCTCAACAAAGGACTTTTTACAACAAATTTTAATAGTTTAATTTCTCGTATTAGAGATTTTCCACGGCGGCTCTTTCTACTGCAAGACCTTTCTTGTAGCGTTCGTAGAAAATATTGAAGCTTTCTTCCAGGTCTTTTTCAACAGCGGCTGTAGTCTTCTTGCAAGTTACGAATACTTTCTTTTCCAGGTATTCATCAAGAGTACAACCGGCACCAAGGTAAGAAGCAAGGATTGCCATTCCCCAAGGTCCGCCTTCACCTGCAGTTTCCATAGCAGAAACCGGTGTATGGATAGAAGCTGCCATGAATTTAAGCCCAGCTTCAGTTTTGAAGTATCCGCCGGCACCTGTCATGCTTGTGATCTTAACGTTTTCATCAAAGAGGATATCCATACCTGCGCGGTTTGCACCAAGGGATGTGAACATCTGTGCGCGCATGAAGTTTGCCAGACTGAAGTTACAGTTTTCTGAACGAACAAAAAGAGGACGTCCTGAATTGAATCCTGTGATTGTTTCGCCTGAAAGGTAGTTGTAGGCAAGAAGTCCGCCAACATCTTTGTCACCTTCAATTGATTTTCCAAGAAGCTTGTCGTAAAGGTCGTTCATAGAAGGTTCGAATCCCAGTGTGTTACATACTTCTTGGAAAAGGTTGATCCAGTTGTTGTGTTCACCTGTACAGTTGTTGCAGTGAACCATGGCAACAGGACTTCCGTCTGGAGTTGTAACTACGTCAATGATTCCTGGATAAACTTTGGCCAGGTCTTTTTCCAGAACAACCATAGAGAAGATTGATGTTCCTGCAGAAATGTTACCTGTTCCAACTTTACAAGAGTTTGTCCCAACCATACCAGTTCCTGCATCTCCTTCAGGAGGGCAGAGAGGAATACCTGCTTCCAGGTCTCCGGCTGGGTCCAGGAATTTTGCGCCGTCTGCAGTAAGAGTACCTGCGTCTTCACCGGCGTTAAGAACTTTAGGGAAGATGTCGTTGATCTTGTAGTTCAGTCCTTTTTCAGCAATGAGCTTTTCGAACTTGGCTGTCATAGCCGAATTGTAATTCATTTCATCTTTGTTGATTGGGAACATACCTGATGCATCACCTACACCAAGAACTTTCTTTCCTGTAAGGCGGTAGTGGATGTATGCAGCCAGTGTGTAAACATTGGCGATTTTAGAAACATGTTCTTCCTTATTAAGAATTGCCTGGTAAAGGTGAGAAATAGACCATCGTTCAGGAACAGGGAAATTGAAAAGGGCAGAAAGTTCTGCCGAAGCCTGTCCAGTAATTGTGTTACGCCAGGTTCTGAAAGGAACCAGAAGATTGTCGGCACTGTCAAAAGCCAGGTAACCGTGCATCATGGCAGAAATACCTGCAGATCTGAATTTCTTGAGGGTAATGCCGTATTTTTCTGAAACGTCTTTTTTCAGGTCTGCATAACAGTCCTGCAGTCCTTTGTGGATAAGATTGATATCATAAGTCCAGATTCCGTCTACAAGCTGGTTTTCCCATGTGAATCCGCCTGAAGCGATTGGTTCAAAAGCATCGTTGATAAGAACGGCTTTGATACGGGTAGATCCGAATTCGATTCCAAGAACAGCGTTTCCGCTTTCGATCAGTTTTTTGTTTTCTTCTATATTCATATATTCCTCACCAAGGTTTTTCTTTATTTTACACCCAAAACAGGTGATTTTACATAGTAATTATATCCTACAGTTGTGGTTTCGTAAAACGTTTAACTAATGGATATTACCTAAAATAATGTCTTAAACAGATGATTTTTTGTGCCGATGATAGAAAAGATGAAAACCGTAACTATTTTATTTGCAGATTCTGACTCAAAATACATGTTTGAGCCTTCTTTTGGAGGCTTTTCTGCCTTTGAAAAATCCCTTCAATGGGCCGGAGAAAACGAAAGTGAAAAGACAGTTCTCTTTGTTTCTGAAGGAAATAAAGGGCTTCTGGCTGAAAAACTGGCTGAATCAGGTAAAAAAGCTGAAATTTCGGCTCTTCCTTCATGGAATACAGCTGCACTTTTTGCAGAAATGGAAAAAGTCGTGTCTGAAAACCAGGCCGGTGCCGTTATTTTTGCCTTTGGGGACTGTCCTTTCCTGAACAGAGCCCTTACAAAGGAAATTTTCCAGACACATACTGAGTATCTTGCTGAATATACCTTTGCAGAAGGTTATTCTTCTGGATTTGCACCAGAAATGATTGATGCAGGAACTTTGAAAATCCTGAAACAGCTTTCAGAAAGTACACAGAAGTCTGCAGGGGACGCACCTGTTACCCGCACTGCAATTTACGATTTTCTCAAAACAGATATAAATGCCTTTGAAATTGAAACTGTTCTTGCAGACGATGATTACCGGCTTTTCAGATACAGTTTTGACTGCGCCCGTAAAGAACACTTTCTTCAGTGTCAGGCACTTTTTGAAAGCCTTTCTGAAGAAGAGAAAAAGGATCTTTCTGTTCTGGATGTTGAAAACCTTTCATCCCGCAGCTGCCAAAATACAGGTATATTAAAAACAGTACCTGGTTTCTATAATATCCAGCTTTCTTCTGTTACTGCTTCAAAGCCAGTATCAGTTCCTGAAGATTCACCCTGCAACAAAGGGGAGAATATGCCAAAAGAAAAGGTTTTCAAACTTATTGATGATATTGCCGCTTTCTCTGAAACTGCCGTCATAGACCTGAGCCTTTTCGGAGATCCTGTAAATCATCCTGATCTTGTTCCTGTAGTCGAAAAAATTCTTTCCTACGAAGGACTTTCGGTTTTCATCGAAACAGATATGATTTCTTCGGAAACTGCAGAAGCTCTTAAGAAAGTTTCGGATGCGGCTCCTGCAAGAACCAATGGCAACGATAAGATTATGATTTCGGTAAATCTTGATGGTGCCTCTGCCGGAACCTATGCAAAACTCAGAGGCAGAAGTGAAGGGGATTTTACAAAGGCTCTGGAATCAGTTGCCCTTTGTGCAAATCTTTTCCCGGATTCTACTTATCCTCAGTTTACCCGTATGAATGAGAATGAATCCGAACTGGAATCTTTCTACAGATACTGGAATGAAAAGACAAATCCTTCAAAAGGAAATCTGATTATCCAGAAATACAACAGCTACTGTAAAAGTCTTCCGGAACGTAAACCGGCAGATCTTTCTCCAGTGGAAAGAAATGTCTGCTGGCATCTGCGCAGAGACATGAACATCCTTTCTAATGGAGATGTCCTTTTCTGCCATTGTGTATATGGAAAGGTTGTGGGAAATGTTTTTGAAAAACCTCTTTCTGAAATCTGGAAAGCAAATGACGATGAAGTAAAAAATCAGTCAGAAAATCAATACTGTTCAAAATGCGGAGATTGTGATGAATACTATACCTTTAACTTTTAATGAACATCAGATAAACAGAACAATTCTTGGTGGCAAAACAGCAGTTCCAGAAAATGCAATGAACGTTTCTGTAATTCTTTTGAACAGAACAGGAAGCCAGTTTAAGGTAAAAATTTTTGAGGAACTGATAAAGTGTAATTTTGCATCCATCGTTTCTATTGAACCAGATACTGGAAATTACAATATAGAAGAAATCGCAAGACGGTATCCTGCAGTGAAATTCATTATTCCTCATGAAAATGTTTCTGACGGAGAAATAATCAACATTGCTATGGCAGAAATCACAAGTGAATATGCACTTGTACTTAAGGATGACCTCTACATTCCGTCTGGAGTGCTTCTTCCACACCTGGCAGAAAAGCTTACAGCTAAAAACAGTATCTGTATTGCTCCACGTCTTGTAGACATGAAGCGTAATTCTCTGCCAATAAGAAAATCTCCTTCATCGGAAAAAATGCATTTCGTTCTGGATTCCCTTACACAGGTTCAGGATGGAATCAGTACTGTTTTCCCATTTGATTATGTTGGACTTTACAACAGACAGAAATTCATTGAACTTGGAGGTTTCGATTATTCCATGAAATCTCCTTACTGGCAGCTGCTGGACTTTGGTCTCCGCGCCTGGCTTTGGGGTGAAAAGATTACAATCACAACAGCTCTTCAGCTCTCGTACAATGTAAGCGAACCACCAATCGAAGATGCAACTCCAAATCTGGATTCTCTGCGTTTTTATCTTAAAAACGAACTTCCTAAATATAAACTGGATCACGCCATGATCCGTAAATCTGCTTTCGGTCGTTTCTGGCGACATTCAGGCTGTGGCCTTATGGAAGCAAAAAAACAGTTCAATGATGCAAGATCCTGGGTGGAACTGAACCAGTATAAATTCAAGATGGATTTGCAGACCTTGATTGAAACATGGGTATAGTTATATGACTGAAAATAAAAAGCCGGTCCGTGCTGTAGTTGTTCAGTGCAGACTTTCTTCAACAAGACTTCCGAATAAAGCCTTGTATATCCTTGGAGGGAAGCCTCTTATTCAGTGGACTCTTGAAGCAATGAAAAAAGTGTCTGCTGATTTTTATATTGTTGCTACAGACGAAGCTTCCTCTGCAAAATTAAAACCCGTATGCGACATGGCGGGTTTTGATTGTTTTACAGGACCTCTCGAAGATGTTCTTGAACGTTTCTGTATGGTTGTTCGCCAGTACAAAATTGATACTGTAATCCGCGCCACAGGGGACAATCCTTTTCTCTTTTTCGAAGCGGCTTCCGAGAGTGCTGACGAATTCGATGCACTCAGAGGAACAGAAAATGAATGTGCTTATCTGACTTACTCCGGTCTGCCTCATGGAAGCGGGGTAGAAATCTTTGACGGCAATTCTCTTCTCAAAGCAGCTGCCATGACAGAAGATCCCTATGACCATGAACATGCAGGACCTGCCTTTTACAGACATCAGGAAAACTTCCGCTGTCACTTCAAACCGGCACCTGAAAAATACAAGGCACCAAACCTTAGAACCACAATAGATACTTTCGGCGACTTCCTTAGGGCAGAACTTTTGTATAATGACCTTCGTGAAGCCACAGAAAAATCAGAAGGTCCTTATTCAGCAGATGAAGTTCTTGCTTCTGCATATAAACCAAAAATCATGAAGCCTGTGATTCTGGTTCCTTCAGTAAAACCTGGAAGAGGAACAGGACATCTTGTCCGCTGTCTGAAATTGGCACGGGAAACAGGGGCTTTTATTTATGTCCCAGGTCCTTCAGATACATCTATGGAAGGAGTTGCTTTTGCCAATAAAATAGCCTCTTTGGTTTCAGAAGCCATTGATAATGGTCTGAAATTTGAACAGGTTATTCAGACTCTTCCTGAAAAATCCTTTAATTGTACATACATTGCAGATACATTTGCCTTAAAAAAGCAGGAAGTTGAGTATCTTTCTGCTCAAACTTTGGTAGCTTTGGATGACGGTTCAAAGTATCGTGACCTATGTGACTACGTTTTTGACATTATTCCGTCTCTCAAGGCCGATTATAAGCAAAATCTTAAGAACATATCTTTTCTGGATCTTCCTGAATCTTCAGGGAAGAAACCTCTTAAAAATATTGAGGAAATAAGAAAAGTCCTGGTCTGCTTTGGCGGCGAAGATCCTGCAAATCTTGCTCTTCCTGTTTCTTCCGTCTGTCAGGAGATTTTTCCTCAGGCAGAAATCAGGACTGTAACAAAGGCTTCTCCAGTTCCGGATTTGAAGAATCATATTCATGAATACGATCTGGTGTTTACCCACTATGGACTTACAGCTTTCGAAAGTCTTGCAGCGGGGACAGGAGTTGTTCTTCTTCCTACAACAAAACTTCATGAAAAGCTTGCACAGAAATATGGCTTTGCAAACTGCAGGCTTAAAAAACTGAACAGAAAATTTCTTGAAGAAGTTCTGGCAAACGGAAAGATTTATAATTCTGATTTCTTCTCAGAAAACGGTGGAAAACTTTCTGCTTCGGAAAAGAAAAACAGCCTTTCAGGTTTTGTGAATATTCTTGCATCAGGCAAAAGTTATAGTTGTCCTGTATGCGGAAAAACCGACAAAGAGAAAAACGGAAAAATCGTTTCAAGAAATGATACAAGAACATATCGTCGTTGTCCTGACTGTGGCATGGTTTATATTTCTTATTCCTGTGTTCCTGAAACAAAATACGAAAAAGAATATTTCTTCGAAAGCTATAAGAACCAGTACGGGAAAACTTACAAGGAAGATTTTGAAAACATCAAGGCTTCCTGTGTAAAAAGAGTTTCGGTTATGAACAGCATTTTTGCTCCGGAAAAAGAATCTTCTGTGCTGGATATAGGCTGTGCCTACGGACCTTTTCTTAAGGCAGCTTCAGAAAGCGGATGGAAAGCTTACGGCACCGACATCTGTGATGATGCAGTAGAAAGCGTAAAAAAAGAACTTGGCTTTGAAGCCTGTGTATCAGCCTTTCCTGAAATAGATACAGAAAAAGAATTCGGGAAAAAAGAATTTGATGCTGTAACTATGTGGTATGTAATCGAACATTTTCAGGATTTGAAATCGGTTCTTGAAAAAGTCAGCAGCCTTGTAAAGAAGGGCGGTGTCTTTGCTTTTTCAACACCAAGTGGAGAAGGTGTGTCTGCCACTACAGATAAAGATCATTTCTATGTGATAAGTCCAACGGATCATTATTCAGTCTGGGAGCCTTCAAAGGCTGACGCAATCCTTCGCAAGTTTGGATTCAAGGTGATTAAGACTGTTTCTACAGGCCATCATCCTGAACGCTTCCCTGAAATAAAAAAATCGGGAGCAAAGGCTGGCAGTGCTGAATGGGAAAAGATTATGAACCGTTCCGTAAAAAAGAATCTTGGTGATACTGTTGAGATTTACTGTGTAAAACAGTAAAAGAAAAGGACCCTGAAATGAAGTGCACCCCAATTATTGGACACTTTAACTAGGCTGATTTTAAGGACTG
>JAKSTG010000040.1 GCA_024402695.1 Treponema sp.
TCAAGTATATTACTTGAACCTTACTCGTTCTTTCTTTCCTTCCCTTTTCTGTCAAACTTTACCGTTTAGTTGAAAACCTTGCGGTTTTTTGAGTTACTCGATCGCTCTGTCGTGCGACGGTGAATAAGAATATATACTTATAACGAAAACGTGTCAACAAGAATTCAAATTTTTTTTAAAAAAAATGCGAATTTTTGCTATTTTTTTAAAGAATTTCTTTAAAATTCCACATTTTTCAAAATTCGTACTGATTTTTCGATTTTTTGTTGCATTTACGGCCAGAATTCTGGTTAAAAACAGGTGTTTTTGTGACAATAAACTGCGTTAGGCACGTGAAGGGCGCCCGTTTTAACGGGCGGTCCGGCTTTTTAAGCCGGACTGAAGCGTTCAGCGGAACCCGAAACCCGCCGACCCGCAGAATTTTTCTGCGGGTAACGCCCTATTTATTCTGCATTACTCTGTCATAATCGTAACCGCGGTCAGAAATAATCTGACATGGCTTGAGTTCAAAGTATACTATGGCGTTTTCAGGAAGAAGAACTTCAACTTTTCCGTCTGAAACTGTATTGGAATCAAGCTGTGGCCAGGCGCTCATACGAAGCAGTTCTGTCTGGGCGGCAGAAGGATTTGCAGGCTCGCCCATATGATGCCAAATTTTAAGCGGATTACAGGTTTCTTCGTCCACCCGTTTTGTAATGAGGGAATAACTTTCAGAATCTTTTGGAAATGAAAGAGTCAGATTCACTGTGCCGGTGTCGCCACGATGGTTTACACGGTTGAAAAGAACGCCACGATATTCTCCGTCATCAGTTTTTACGATTACACTGAAATCATCGCGGTAAACACATTTGCAGGCCTTTTCTTTAAGGTTTTTAAAAAATGCAAAAGTCCAGAAGGTTGGTTTTGGAATGCAGCCGTTTGCCACAAGGCCGAATCCGCCGTGGAAAGGTGTAAAAGGAACCCCCTGCTCTTCAAAAATATCACCGAAAGTCCAGTAAGAATAGGATTCATTTCCGTCTCCAAGTCTGGACAGCTGCTTTGCGATATATGCGGCATTCTGGTTTGTATCGTGAATAGGACAATTCGGAATATAGGAGGTATTAAACTCTGTAATGTGGATTTCAAGCCCCTTGTATTCTTTGTGACTGTCGATAATATCACGGGTTGTCTTAAGATTTGCAAAACCTGCTTCATCACTCTGAAGTTCAGCATATCCGTAATGACCAACAGGATCAGGCAGCTCGGTTGTATAGTGATGGCGAGTAACAAAATCTACAGGAATTTTTTCTTTTGCACAGAAATCCATGAAAGCTGAGATCCACACTTCATCTGTTCCGCCACAAACTGCAGGGCCGCCTACACGGAAACGGGAATCTACGGCTTTAACCGCATAGAAAGTTTCCTTGAAAAGCTTGAAGTACTCCAGCATGTCTGCGTCTTTCCAGAAACCTTTAAGATTTGGCTCATTCCATACTTCAACAGGCCAGTTTACTACCCTATCAGCCCCGTAACGGCTCATAAGATGGCGGAGAAGGTTCTGCACCATCTTTTTCCATTCTTCATAATCAGCAGGTGGAGTAACATTACCCTTCCAGTAAAAAATGGTCTGGTCTCCACTTGCCATCTTATATGGCATAAATCCCAGTTCCAGGAAAGGTTCCAGGCCCCGCTCCAGGTAAGAATCCATAACCATATCTATGTATGTGTAATTATATTCAATAGTTTCTTCGCCAGTTTTACGGTCTGCCCGCTTCTGGTAAATTGCCATATCATCACAGAAAAGTCCGTGACCGCGAATGTGCTTGAAGCCGATGTATTTCTGGACTAAATCCAGCTGTTTTAAATATTCTGCCTGAAGGGCCAGTCCCATGCGGCCAGTCCCTACACAAAAATCAACGTTGTTGTTGAAAGGTACTGTTCTTGAGTTGTCGATTGTAATAGAAAGTGTTTTTGGTTCCATACAATCAGTTTGGAACCTCTTAGGGCGAAAAACAATAAGGATTTTCGTGGATATAGCGGGGATTTTACAGGAGTTTTACGGCTCCCCATGGAGTATCTTCGTAAGTAAGGAAATCGTCTATAATTCTGCGGCATTCAGGGCTTGCGTCTCTGGCACGACGAACAATTCCGTCTGCACAATGAACAAGAGGATTTATATAACGCTGCTTTACTTTGATGTTTACAGCAAAATATCCTTCCCCGGGATTTTCCTGAAGATGCTCAACCTTTGTCATAGTCCTGAAAGTACGATAATACTTCTGAAGGATTTCCGAACCCTGCTTCTCGAAACGTTCCATGGCTTCCTTTTCAGAAAGCTTCATGCAGTCTTCTTCGGTAAGGAGCCCTTCATCTATGGCAAGACTTGTTACTTTTGCCAAAAGAGAAAGAGTCAGTTTATTTTCATTCAACTGAAGAACGTGGCCTGTCATGCAGAAACGGTAAGTATAAAGTTCTGCACATTCCACAGAACGGAAACCAAGTTCATCGATTCCCTCTTCATTTTTCAAAACTGCAAGATCATTATAAACCCGCGAGATTTCTTCCAGAGTCCAGCTGCCTTCCAGAGACATGCCAGAAGGAAACATATATTCAAGGCGGTCTGCACTGAGTTGAGGGATTTCATTGTCTGCGACAGGATAAATGTGGTAGTCGCAAACCTGTTCAGGAGTAAGTCCGTCCTGCGAAAGAAGACAGCAAAGCTCCGAATCATTTTTTATGATCGCTTCGTTAGGTTCCTCTGTTGCACTTTGCGTCAGAGCGTCCCCTTTCCGAAAATCTGCCACATGACTGAAAAGCGGGGTTGAAAGATCATGGAACAAACCTGCAAGACACTGTTTTTTGTCATGAGTAAAGTGCCAGACAATTAGCGCTACTCCCAGAGAATGATCATAACGGGAATAATAAAACCGGTTTTTATACAAAGTGGTCCAGTCAGTACCACATAACAACCCTATCCCCTTTAGTCGCTGCATTGCAGGCAACTGGAGGTACTTTGAGAGGAAGTCAGGAAAGTCCGGGGAAAGGATTTTAAAATATTCTGAAATATCATAATTCCGCACGGGAAAAAGATTGAGCATCTTTTCCCATGTGAAATCATCAAACTGATTTGAAGAGGGCATTATGCCTTTTTAGCCTTTGATTTTGCTGGAGCTTTTTCTGCTTTTGCGGCAGGAGCCTTTGCAGTTTTTGCAGCAGGCTTTGCGTTTTCAACAGTCAGGTTTCCTGAATCAACAACAATCTTGTTGTAAGGAATTTCAATTCCGGCTTCATCAAAGCATTTTTTTATTGCGATATACATTGCGTTCTTTGTTGCAACAAGATCAGAAGAATTGAACCATACTGCAGCTGTCATACAGATTCCTGAATCACCGAATCCATCAAACCATGCAGCAGGAGCAGGATCCTGAAGAACTGTAGGACAAAGTGTTGGAGCCTTATTAAGGGCTTCAAGTGCTTTTTCCATATCCATTTCATAAGCAATTGAAACGCTGAAAGTGAAACGGCGTTTTGAATGGAAAGAGAAGTTTGTAAGGTTAGAGTTGATTACTGTAGAGTTTGGAATACGAACCATCTGGTTATCCAGAGTATGAACACGTACAGAAAGCAGGTTCACATTGTCTACAACACCTGAAACATCACCTACCGAAATGAAGTCACCAATTTTGATTGTTCCTTCAGTAAGAACGAAAATACCACTGATAATATTGCTGACAGAAGTCTGGGCAGCGAAACCGATGGCAACACCAGCAATTCCTGCAGCGCCCCAAATGGCACTGAGTTTAACTCCGAATCGGCTCAGAACAAACATCACAACGATTACATAGAATATGTATTTGACCATTGTTGTAAGCAGCATTGTCTTGTGCTTTGATACTTTTTCAGCAGGTACCTTTTTGATGGCACGGATTACAAGCTTGTAGATAATGCATAAAACCAGAATTACTACAACAGAGAAAATCAGTTTCACCAGATTATCCCAGGTAATAAAAGATCTTAACCATGTTACAAAAGACGAAATTGCTTCTGTTTCATGAGCCATAAATTCTTTTGTTTCTTCCATTTTGGTTGGACTCCTTATGTTTTTATATGTGTTTTAAATTATTTTTCCATTTTTGCGGTTAAAACGCAACATTTTTTCTCCACTTTCTCCATTTAACGGGTCATATTTAACAGAAATTTTATGTCCCGAATTGTCCACCGAAAGGATTTTTGCATTCATAAGGGCTTTGACTTTTTCAAGTCCGGCTCTCTGCTCCTGGTCATAAGTAGAAACATTGTCACTTGTAAACACAAGACTTCCTGCCAGTGCATTAACTGCAGAAAGAAGTGATTTTCTAACAGGTCCCAGTTTCTCGTTATATGTACGGAGAAGGAATACATCAGGATCGTTCAAGAAAGCACGACCATCCAGCTGACGTCGATAAAGAGAATTCAAGATTGTATTTTTTGTGCTTGGACGCTCGCGATGGCAGAGACGCATGTAAAGTTTGTCGTCCCAGTTCAAAGAAACATCTGTTCCGATACGGCAGTAATCAACAAGACCAAAGGCTGAACCGAGAGGAACACCACAGCCAAGAAGCTCTGCGCCTTTTGAAGCCTGGCGGAAAAATTCCAAAGCATCATGCATTACCTGACCACGAGTTTTGTCTTTCCTTGGAACAAGACAAACCGAATAGAGGAAATCAATTTTCAAAAGTGTGAAGCCCAGGTCATCAATGAAGTGTCTGCAGGAACGGATGATATGATCTCGGACTGCATCATTGTAAATATCAAGTCCGTAGAAACCGCCCCAGTTACAGCCACACAGAACAGGCTTACCTTTTTCGTCTTTACAGAACCAGTCCTTGTGTTCCTTGAAAAGTCTTGATTTTTTTTCGGCGCTGAAAGGCGCAAACCAGATTCCAGTTTTCACACCCTTTTCTTTTGCGCGGCGAACCACAGGTTCAAGGCCTTCAGGAAATTTCTTTTCATCCACAGAAAGCCAGTCACCTACATAAGGTTCGTAACCGTCATCAATCTGGAACACACCGCCTTCCAGAGCATCCAGATTTTTCATAAGACAGGCTTCGTCAATATTCTGATAATAGTCATACCAGCTGGTCCAGCCCATAACAGGTTTTGCGTCAGGTTCTGAGATTCCCGCAATTTTGAAATAGTTGTCGAATACTCCGTCTTCTGTTCCAGAAAGCAAAGCCAGATCAATCATTACGACAGGTTCAGAGATTTCATATTCAAGTCTGTCGGCATCAGCGAAAACTTCAAACTGTTTTTCTTTTGTGAAGAATTTAATCAACCCGAAGGCAAAAGATTTTTTTGCTTCAGGAAAAAGACTTTCCCCATTCCCTGCAGTTTCCGAAAGGGACCCGATAAACTCGAAGTCTTCTCCAAGGCGGGCGTATGCGTAAGTCCATCCGTGATAGTTTCCTTTTGAGAGCTTAGGACCACAGAAAGTATAATCGCCGTAAGATTCAAATCCGTACATTTTGTTTACAAAAGACGGCATATGTCCGACGGTTTTCTCGGTCTCTTTATTTGTGTATTCGCGGCTATCGGTCCAGCTCTGCCAGCCGTTCAAAAAATAACGGGTCTTGCGCTTGGAAGAAGTTTCCATTTGACCTGAGATTTTCACCTGTTTTACAGTAATTTTTGTTTCAGGGAAAAGTGCCAGCGAAAATCTGTTGTCTTTAAATACATACCGAACTTTAAGATTTCCATCTCCCAGATCTTCCGGTTTACTTAGGGAAATATCCCCGTCAAAAAAGTGAACACTGTCTCCGACAGAATATTCTATGAAAAGTTGCTTTGGAATCATAAAAAGGATTATACCACGGGATGTGTAAATTTTCCTTCAATCTTGCTAATATAAAGTGAAATGAAAAATTCAACTGAATATAAAATGACCCACAAAAAGGACTTCGGTCATGAAAAGATTGAAATCCTTTACGAAGACCAGTGGATTGTCGTAATCAATAAGCCAAGCGGAATTCTTTCCTGTCCTTATCCAGGAAGCCATTCCCGTACTGCTCAGAGCGTTCTTGAAGAAATCATGCGCAAGAAAGGAACTCTGAATTCCCGCCACAAACCTTACGTTGTTCATCGTCTGGACCGGGACACCAGCGGAGTAATGATGTTTGCTCTGACAGAGACTGCCCAGAAAGTGATTATGGATACCTGGCACCAGATGGTAACAGAACGTCTTTATCGCGCCATGGCAGAAAATCCTGCAAAGGCGGCTCCCCTGCCTGATTCAGGACTCATTGACGCCCCATTAGCCTTCAACGCCTACAATGTAGGTTTTGTTCCAAAAGCCGGAGACAAACCTGGACGAGCCGCAGGAAAACATGAAGAATCAGTTTACGAAAAACACCTTGGTGGAAAAGGCTCTAAACAGGAATTTAAAACTGTTCCTGCCAGAACTCATTACAAAGTGATTACCCGTGGAAAGGCCTACACTCTTTTTGAACTGAGCCTTGATACAGGAAAGAAAAACCAGATTCGCGCACACCTGGCAAGCAAGGGATATCCTCTTGCAGGCGACGAAAATTTCCGCGCAAAATCGGATCCATTTGTTCGTCTTTGTCTTCACGCAAGAACTCTGGAGTTTGACCATCCTTATACAGAAGAACACATGAAGTTCGAAGTTCCGGAACCGGCAGAATGGAATGACTTTGTTCTTTCAGAAAAAAGCGCAAAAGTGGCCCAGTGGCTGAAACCCGATGCCGGAAGCAGCCATCACCGTCAGAATGATGAGAGAGTTCGCAGTGATTCGGGAAATACTACCCGTATGACCGGAAAACAGAAAAATCATATGGATTTTATTCAAAAAGGAAAAAATCATGGACGCTAATTTTTTTGAATCAATCAGAAATGAACTTAAAAACAACATTCTCCCCTATTGGGAAAAACACTCCCGCGATACAACTGAAGGAAAAACAGGTTTCTTTGGAAAAATCGACAATGACAACAGCAAAAACTATGAACTTTCCCGCTCGATTGTCATGACATCAAGATTCTTGTGGGCCTACTCTGCCGCTGCAAGATTCTTCAACGATTCTTCATACCTTGAAATGGCCGACTTTGCCTACGATACAATCGTGAACAAATTCTTCGACAAAAAGAACGGCGGTGTATACTGGTCAGTTATGCCGGACGGGACACCTGATCTTTCGAAGAAACAGATCTACGGAGAAGCTTTCTGTTCTTACGGACTTTCTGAATATGCAGCCGCCCTTGTAGATTTACGCCAGGACAAAAAGAATGCAGAAACTGCAATGGACAAAGCTCTGAACCTTTTTGACCTGATGGAAAAATGCGCTCTTGACCGTAAAGACGGCGGATACATCGAAGCCTGCGCCGAAGACTGGACAGAAACTGATGATATGAGACTTTCCTCAAAAGACATGAACTGTGCCAAATCCATGAACACAAACCTTCACGTTATGGAAGCCTACACAAATATTTTCAGAACACTCCCTGTAGTAAAGCCTGAAGCTACTGCAAAGCGTACTGAAGTTGGAACTGCTCTTAAAAATCTTATCCGCACAACAAATACAAAAATCCGTCAGAGTGATGAACACCTGGGAATGTTCTTCAACATGGACTGGAGCCGTCTGGACACAGAAATCAGCTACGGACACGACATTGAGGCTTCCTGGCTTTTGTGGGAAGCAGCCTGCGAACTTGAAGATGAAGAAATCAAAGCCGAAACAAAACCTGTTACACTAAACATGGCTGAAGTAGCTCTGAAGGAAGGCATGGATAATGAAGCCGGCGCCTTTGAAAACTTTTTCCACAACGGAAAACGCGACCGCACCCGTGTCTGGTGGAACCAGGCCGAAGCAGTAAACGGCTTCTACAACGCATGGGAAATGACCGGTGAGGCCAAATACTCGGATGCCGTAGAAAAAGTATGGAACTGGGTTTTGAATCATCAGGTAGATAAAGAAGGCGGCGACTGGTGGGCAGAAATTCTTCCTGACGGAAAGCCAAACCTGAAAGAACCAAAAGGCGGTAACTGGAAAACCGCATATCACAACGCAAGATGCTGTTTTGAGTTGCTGAGACGCAGCGGTAATTAGTATATTGAAATAAGAATATTTCAGGAGATACTATGCTTGTACAGATTTACAGAATTTTCATTCTTCTTTGCTTCTTATTCTTTTTTGGTGCAGTAATGGGATGGTTTATTGAGCTCTTCTACAGACGCTTCATTTCCAAAGCAAATCCCGACCGCTTATGGCTGAACCCTGGCTTTCTTACAGGGCCATATCTTCCTCTTTACGGCTGTGGTGTCGTCGTTCTTTACGCCTTAAGTTACCTTGAAAAGCTCCTTGTGCGTTTTGATACAGGTGGAGTTATTCACTACGGAATCATGTTCCTCATTATGGCTGCCGCCATGACACTGGTTGAATACATTGCCGGTATCATTTTCGTAAAAGGAATGCACATTAAGCTCTGGGATTATTCAAATGAAAAAGGAAATATTCAGGGGATCATCTGTCCGAAGTTTTCGTTCTTCTGGGGAGTTTTGAGTCTTCTTTATTATTTCTTCCTCTACCCGCCTATTACCAGAATGATTTTATGGTTCCTGGACCACCAGCTTTTCTCGTTTGTAGTAGGAGTTTTCTTTGGTGCTTTTGTTATTGATTTTGCAATCTCAATGCATCTGGGAACAATCCTGAGTAAAAAGGCAAAAGAACTGGACAAAAAGACAGCCGTGGATTTCGCAAAAATTCAAGAACGCCTTCGCGGAAAGAAATTCTTCTCTGTTTACAACCGCCGAAGTCTTTCTGAAAAACTTGAAGAATTTGAAAGCTTCATCAAGAGAAGTCCTGACAAAATCAACGAGAGCCACTAGTTTTTTCTGCTTCTGAGTTTTTCTTCTCTTCTCTGGCATTAACCAGGAAAACCACAATGGCAGTCCCGATAATCAGTACATAACCGATAACACTGAACCAGTCGGGAATCTGCCCAAAGGCAATAAATCCTAGAATTGCCGCAAAAACTACATTCGAGTACTCATAAACAGAAACTTTATTCGAAGGCGCATTGAAGTAGGCATTTGTAATGCCGAACTGTCCGCAGGCAGCTGAAATCCCCGCTCCGATAAGCCACAAAGTCTGTGCTGTTGTCATTGGATAATAATGGAGAATCAGATTAGGAATACACAGAAGACATGAGAACAGACTGAATGCGGTAATAATCATTTTGCTGTTCACATTGTAACCGCGCATTTTTCTGATACAGGCAAAGGCAAAACCTGCGCCGAATCCACCGATAAAGCCTACAAGGGCAGGAAAACTCTGAGACGGATCAGTAAAGAAAAACGTTGGTTTGATGATAAAAAGACTTCCGGTAAATGCAGTCACAAGAGACAAAATTGAAACCCAGGTTGGTCTTTCTCCAAGAATCAGGAAACTTGCAAGAATCGTAAAAAAGGGACTCATCTTGTTCAGCATTGATGCATCCGAAATGTTCATGCACCCGATGGCGTAGAAGTTTCCGAAAATCCCGAGACACCCGAGAGCACACCGAAGAACAAGATATTTGATAGCCGGACGCGGTACAACAAAAACTGATTTATCCTTTACACCGGCTGCAATCAAAGATGTTGAAGAAATAATAAGGGCAATAAGATTCCTGAAAAGGGCTTTCTGCATGAAGGGAACGTCCCCTGCAGCGCGTACACACATGCTCATACAGGCAAAACCAAATGAAGAGAACACAATCCATGCAATTCCTTTCGGAACATTTATACTGTTTACTGCGTTTCCCTTATTTTCCATTTGCCTTGGCCTCTTTCCAGAGCTTTCCCATTCTTTCCATGCTTTCACCGGTCTTTTCCATAGGCCAGTTATTCTCATCCATTTTCTTTTCTACATAAGAAAAACGGTCATAGAATTTTCTGTTTGCCCGAAGCAGCGCATTTTCCGGATTCACCCCGGTTCTTACACAATAGGCGGCAATAGAGAAAAACAGATCACCTATTTCCTCTTCCAGATGCATCTGGTTTCCTTCAGCTTCCGCTTCGCATACTTCGCCCCATTCTTCTTCCACTTTGGCGCGGCACCCTGCGTTGTCAGGCCAATCGAAACCTTTCTTTATGGCCTTCTTGGCATATTTGTATGCTTTCAAAAGAGGTGGAAAACCTTCCGGAACTGAATCAAGAACCGATTCCGTTTTACGACCTTCAACATTCTGCTTGATTCGTTCCCACTGAGAAAGAACTTTGTCTGAAGTATCTGCAGTTCCCTGAGCTTCCACAGCCCCGGAGCTTTCTTTGAACACATGAGGATGGCGGCGGATCAGTTTATCTGAAAGTTCATTTATAGATTCAGCAATTGTAAAGTCTCCCTGCTGCTGATACATGTAGGAAATCATTGTGTCATTAAGAAGAACATCTCCCAGCTCTTCCTTTGCATGTTCAGGGTCCTGGGAAGAAATTGCATCTACGGCCTCGAAAGTTTCCTCAACAAGATCGCCCCGCATGGAAAGTGGGGTCTGTTCCCTGTCCCAGGGGCATCCTTTTTCGCCCCGCAAGGTAATGATAACTTCAAGGAGCCGTCTGTAAGCTTCAACTGTTTTATCTATTTCCTGATTTTCCATCTGTTTTAGATTTCCCACTTACCTACAAAATCTTCTGGCTTTTTCGAGAAAAGAACTTTAATCAGTTTCTGTGTAGCGGCAACAAAAACCTGCGAAAGATGAATCTGTTCATCTTCGGTAAAACGGGAAAGAACGTAACCTGCAATATCGTTGTGGTTAGGTCTTCCGATTCCAAAACGCATGCGGAAGAAATCTGCTGTTCCGAAGCAGGTTTTCATACTGCGAAGACCGTTATGTCCACCAAGCCCCCCGCTCCACTTGAAGCTATAGAAACCTGGAGTAAGTTCCAGTTCATCATGGATTACAAGAATTTCTTCCGGTTTGATTTTATAAAAATTTGCCACTTCAATGATACTTTCACCGGAAAGATTCATGTAAGTTTCAGGCTTAATGAAATATATGTGATCAGGAGCCTCTTCAGGCACGTGAACAGGACTTCCGTCCTTCTTGGCCGCAACACCGGCATCACAGGCCCACTGGGCAAGCTCTGCTGGGGTGCAGGAAGCGAACTGTCCCTTGAATTTACTCTGCCAGTAAAGTTTTCCGGCCCATGGCATTGAATCAGCAAAGAACCAGGCCACATTGTGACGGGTAAGGTTATATTCAGCCCCGTAATTTCCAAGATATGCAATCAGTTTAATCATAGTTTCTTAATATAAAAAAAGGGCTGCATCTCTGCAACCCTTTCAGTTATTTATTATTTTGAAAAATCCCCAGGATTCTTCTGATATTTTTGAACAGAATATTTTGCAACTTTGAAGGCGTAAGGAGTTTCAGAACATTTTCCAAAGTAGACTTCTGTGCCATCATTATCGGCTCCCTGGAACAGTTCCAGCCTGATGGTCTTCTTTCCACGGATTTTGATATCCAGGATTTTTTCATCTGTGATTACAGCAGAATCATCAAGCCAGTCTAAAGCGGCGTAAGAAGCACAGCCGAAAATCCAGTTGGAACATTTTTCAGGGTCCAGATCAATGTCTACCGGAACAGTTTCACCAACCATGCTGAAAGAATCCCCGTCACGAACCATTGTCCATTCGGCTTCTACACCTGATTTTTCGTAGTAACCTGCAGCGTTTTCGGCAGGTGTTACAGTAACAGCCTGAATATCATCTTTTGAAATCTGGATTACAGCCTTCGATCTGAATTCGTTTACAGATTTGTGACAATCATCATCAACAGAACCAGAAGCCATGTAAACGTCATTTGATCCATTCATCATAAGATAATACTGGGAACCTGTAGATGAGGCCTTACCTACTTTATAAGACTTAACTTCTTTGCCAGCGGCATAAAGAGTTACATTGCAGGCTTTGCCTTCATTAAGGTCATATTTTGCAAGAACTGCTTCGTTGTCTGATTTTGTTACTTTCCCAAGAAGTTTTACTTCTTTGAAATTATCCACCAGATCCTCACAGAGATTGAAGTTGCCTGTATAGTTTTTATCGCCGATGAACCAGTCATCTCCAACCTTTTTCATTGTCAGAAGACCTTCAGGACGATCAATTTTGATTTCATCAACTGCTTCTTTTACAGTTACAGTTTTTACAGGATTTACACGGCCGGCAACCGACTGAATAACAGCAATTACCAGAAGCACAAGACAGCTTGAGGCCAGAATTATTTTTCTAGTTTTCATTATTCACCATCCTTCTTTGAAGTTTCTTTTGTAATCTCACGTTCATCATTAGGATTGTAACGCTTTCTGATTGCGTTACGGTGCTTTGCACGAACCCGCAGAGCCACAAGACCGGCAATAACAACCAGAACAACAATTCCGTATATACAGAAGTATTTAAGAGCCTGTGCCAGTGCCTGAGACTTGATTTCAAGAGTATTAAGGGAAAGTCCCTTTGTACGCATGATACAAAGTTCTTCACGTCCGTTTACATAATCCAGAACGTTTACAAGGAACATGGCGATAGGACTTGTTGAGTTTGCATCCAGAAGCTGTGCTGTAGTAATCTGAGAAGAACCTACAACGAAAACTTTTCCAGGAAGCTTGCTTTCTGAAGCGTAGCTTGCGGCTGTCATTTCATCATTAGATGTATCAACCTCGTTGCCTTCTTCGTCATAAACAGTTTTCATTACCGGTGCGTCAAAAGCACTCTTGAATTTACCTTCAAGCATTACAGCCAGGTCGTAAGATTTGAACTCAGCATTTTTTGGAGGTGCAATGAACTGAGGATTCAGCATAATCTGATTGTCTTCTATCCAAGATTCGCTTGAAGAACGAACCAGAACAGTTGTCTTAAGATCCTTGTTTTCTTTTGCTTCCGAAGCATCAATTACACCGTTTGAGAGCATGTATACATAACCCAGGTTATTTGTAACAGGATGATGTTTTGCCAGGTCTTTTTTCTGAACAACAGGAACCCAGTGGAAAGCCATTTTTCCGTCTCTCTGAGTTGCCTGGTGGTGACAGTTTTTGTCCATTACATAATTGAACTCACGTTTTACACCATAAGCGTTCAGCAGAGTATCCAGGTTAAGATTCAGAGGAAGATAAGTTGGCATCTGGTACTGACCACCGCCCTGTGCAAAGAGAGGGTCTACAAAGAACAGAACGTTTCCACCTTTCATAAGGAACTGGTCAATTTTGTAAAGTTCTTCTTCCATGTAATCCTGCTGAGGACCATCAAGAATAATTGTGCTCATACCAACAGGAATGTCTTCGCTCATAAGATCCAGCTGAACCGGTTCGTAACCTGCATTCGAGATAATCGAAACATAGTTTGCAGAATCATTTGCGTCTTCCAGTTTGTGTTCGTAATGGCCTACGACAAAACCGACTTTAGTTGATTTTGAAAGCAGTGTCTGAAGTCCTGAATCAAGACCGTCTTCCAGATCTTCAAGCCCTGCAACCATATTTCCAAAGAAAGAACGTTCTACCTGAAGAGGAAGAACAGAGAACTTGTCATCCAGAGAAAGCACAAGACCGAACACCTGTTTTTCATCACGGTAAGAAATAACCTGAAGTCCGTAACGTTCGGCAACAGACTCTACTTCACTGCTGTCCGGACTTACCACTTCAAAGTCGATGCGATCCATATTTTTCTTGTTTACGTTTCTGTAAGCTTCTTTTACATAAGCTTCAACCTGATCCATTCCGCTGATTCTGAGAGTTTTCAGAGCAGAACTCATGTAAAGTGTCAGCTTGATTTTATTTCCTTTGCCAAGTCCACTTAAGGTATCTACAGTACTTACCATTTTCGAAATGGTTGAAGTGATTTTATATTCAAGACCATCGATTGTGGTCACGCTGTCCAGTTTTTCTACGGCATCACCATAAGTGAATACCATGCCCATATAAACCTGTTTGAATCCAACTTCAGTTTTCTTTACTTCCTGAATCTGAATCTGGCGAAGACCGAAGTCAGATGCCAGAGCAGCATTTTCTTCTTTTTTCATATCCATGTATGAAACAGAGAAGTTTTCTCCTGCGGCACCTTTGTATTCTTCAAGAAGGTCCTTAATGTACTGAGCATAGTTGTTGTAAGGAGCCGGAAGATTTTCATCAAAGAAAACTTTGATCGAAAGAGGTTCTTCCAGGGTTTTTACAATCTGCTTACTTGATTTAGAAATCGAATAAGATTTTGGTGCTGTAAGATCAAAACGAAGATATGCATTATGTCCTACGACATTTGCCAGAATCAGAAGCAGAATAAACAGCGCAAAATCGCTTTTAGGACTCTTTATCCATTCAATAAACTTTTTCATTTCTGTCCCCCCCTATGCCTTTGCCTTCTGTTCAGCACGAACTGTCATCACAAAGAAAAGTGATGTGACTGAAAGGAAATAAAGAATGTCACGGGTATCAACAATACCACGGGCAATTGAATTGAAATGTGCATTTGCCGAAATGTATCCGAAGAAATTAACAACCGGAGCCGGGAAGAACACAAGGAACGAATCAATAAGAGTCAGAACAATACAGATTACTGCAGAAAGAATAAAAGCAATGATCTGATTTTTTGTAACACTTGAAGCAAACACTCCAATTGCTGTAAAACTGGCGCAAAGGAAAATTGCTCCTGCATAACCTCCGAAGATAGGACCGAAATCAGGTTTTCCGAAAACGCAGAGCGGAATCAGATAAAAAAGTGTCGGTGCAATCATAATAAGGGTACTTACAAACGAAGCAAGATACTTTCCTGTTACAACACTTGTTTCGCTTACAGGAAGAGTCATAAGAGTTTCAATGGAACCGCTTCTGCGTTCTTCGCTGAAAACACGCATTGTAAGAGCCGGAATAATGAAGGAAAGAATAACCGGCATCAATCCAAAGAACTGGCGGAGTTCTGCACGGTTGTAAATATAAAAGGAACTGAAGAAAAACAGACCTGTTGCCAGAAGATAAAGTCCAGTAACGATGTAGGCTGCGGCACTTGAAAAATATGCCTTAAGCTCGCGCTTGAAAATGATTCCTGCAGCGCTTTTTGCTTTTTTATTTGCCATCTTTTTCCCCCTTTGCTGTCAGTACATGGAAAATGTCTTCCAGACTGTTTTTCTGAACAGACATTTCGTAAAGCACCCAGCCTTTTTCAACAACTGTTTTAAAGATCTCAGGTCTGATTTCTTCGGAACCTTTTACAGAAACTACTACTGCTACAGTTCCCGGAATCTCGCTGTCAGAAGACTTAACGTCTGCTGCACCGGAAATCTTTTTGAAGGCTTCTTCCGCCTGCAGGGCATCGGCACCGCCAAGAACAAGTTTAACAGCACTTTCGTTTCCGAATCGGGCGCGCAGTTCATCAATAGGACTGTCTGCTACAACTTTTCCGCCGGAAATAATAATTGCGCGGGAACAGATTGTCTCCACTTCACTCAGGATATGAGTTGAAATAATAACTGTACGGGTCTTTCCGATTTCGCGGATAATTGCGCGAACATCTTCAACCTGGTTAGGGTCCAGTCCTGAAGTTGGTTCATCAAGAATAAGGATTTCAGGATCATGCATAAGGCTGTGAGCCAGAGCAACACGCTGACGGTTACCGCGAGAAAGATCGCTGATATTTTTATTCATTACTTCTTTCAGACCACATTCTTCACAAAGGGCTGGAAGTTTTTCTTCAGGATTTTCTCCGTGGATTTCTGCAATATAGCGAAGATAATCTTCAACAATCATGTCGCTGTACAAAGGTGCAGATTCTGGCATGTAACCGATTTTCTTTTTTGCTTCTACAGGGTTTTCTGAAATATCAGTTCCGTCTATAAGAATCTTTCCGTCAGAAGGAGACAGAAAACCTGTAATCATTCTCATTGTTGTAGTTTTCCCGGCACCGTTAGGTCCAAGGAGTCCTACAATCTGTCCAGTAGGAATTGAAAAACTAACGTCATTAACCGCACGAAAGGTTCCAAAATTTCTGGAAACGTGGGTAACTTCAATCATAGAGATTCCTCCACTTTTTACTTTTTATACAATTTGGGTATATATATAAAAGTAATCAAATTTTGCTGAGTAACATAAAAGATTTGTTATTGTCTGAAGAAATTATTCCGGAATTTTGATAACCGGGTCTTCGTCTTTTTCTTTGTACAGGATGGCAACGTTTCCGATAATGCGAACAAGAGTAGCACCGGTCTTTTCACAAACTTCATTTGTCAGTTCGTGTTTATCATCCTTGTATTCATTGAATTTTACTTTAATAAGTTCGTGAGAAGCCAGAGTTGTAGCGATCATCTGCTCAACTCCTTCTGTCATACCTGCCCCACCGACAATAACTACAGGGTTAAGGTCGTGGGCCAGTTTTTCAAGATATTTTCTCTGTTTACTAGTTAATTCCATTTTGTTTTCCTTGAAAATTTGTCAGGCATTAAATCTGACTTTTCTTTGCAACCGGTTCGCTTGTGAAATCGATTCCCAGCTTTTTAAGAATCTTGCGGTCAACTTCACTGAGCATAATTGAAGTATGAACCTGAGCCCCTTTAAGACGTGGCAGCTGATCGATTGCACGACGGCATTCATTTGAATC
Organism: Treponema sp.; assembly: GCA_024402695.1. Classification (GTDB taxonomy): domain Bacteria; phylum Spirochaetota; class Spirochaetia; order Treponematales; family Treponemataceae; genus Treponema_D. The sequence goes on from JAKSTG010000040.1 coordinate 16,581, forward strand.
ACGGCTGATAATTGCAAGAGCTACCAGAAGTTCATCTGAATGAAGACGAGGATTGTGACCTTTCAATCCGTGAACTTTCATATCCTGAATTGGCTCAACAGCACTTGTTGGGATGATGTGGATTTTTGTATCGATTCCGGCAAGATATTTAAGAGCTTTCAGAATAAGAGCTGCACAGGCACCGAAGAGTTCTGAAGTTCCTGCTGTAAGAATTGTTCCGTCATCGAGTTCAATGGCAGCACAAGGAACCTTTGTTTTTTCTGCGCGTTCTTTACAGGCCAAAGTAACCTTGCGGTTGTCTGTTGTAATACCGGCCTGCTTCATAAGCATTTCGATTGTGAATACTTCTCTTTCATCACAGTCATTTTCTGCAAAGCGGTTCAGAGTATTGTAATAACGACGGATGATTTCCTGTTTTGAAGCTTCACAACAGGCAGCATCATCGAAAATACAAAGACCTGCCATGTTTACACCCATGTCTGTAGGTGATTTATAAGGGCAGTCTCCAAAGATACCTTCGAAAATTGCTTTAAGAACAGGGAAGATTTCGATATCGCGGTTATAGTTTACAGTTGTTTTTCCGTAGGCTTCCAGGTGGAATGGGTCAATCATATTAATATCGGCCAGGTCTGCAGTTGCAGCTTCGTAAGCCATATTAACAGGATGCTTCAGAGGAATATTCCAGATTGGGAATGTTTCGAATTTTGCATAACCTGCTTTGATTCCACGTTTGTTTTCCTGGTAAAGCTGTGAAAGACAGGTTGCCATCTTTCCGCTTCCTGGTCCTGGAGCTGTAATAACAACCAGAGGGCGGCTTGTTTCGATGTAGTCGTTTTTACCGAATCCGTTATCACTACAGATTGTATTTACATTTGAAGGATATCCAGGGATAAGATAATGAACATAAGATTTGATCTTCATTTTCTTCAGTTTCTTTCTGAAGATATCTGCTGCAGGCTGTCCGTTGTAATGTGTAATACAAACGCTTCCTACAAAAAGGCCACGTTTCTGGAATTCATCACGAAGGCGGAGAACATCCATGTCGTATGTGATTCCAAGATCGCCGCGTACTTTGTTCTTTTCAATATCTACGGCGCTGATTACCATGACAATTTCTGCCACGTCAGAAAGCTGCATGAGCATCTGAAGTTTTGAGTCTGGCTGGAAGCCTGGAAGAACTCTGGATGCGTGGAAGTCATCGAAGAGCTTTCCTCCGAATTCCAGATAAAGCTTGTCACCAAATTTCGAAATGCGTTCTTTAATGTGTTCTGACTGAATTTTCAGATATTTATCGTTATCAAATCCTGTTTTCATAATAAATCAGTATAACACTTTTAGATTATTTTTTTAACTTTTTTTGATTCTATTTGCACTTTTTATGAAATAAAAGACATAATATAGATACAAGGAATTTTTAATTTATGGCAAAGAAAAACGGCACAATTCTCTACAAATGTTCAAACTGTGGCTACTCCCAGCCCCGCTGGCTTGGAAAATGTCCCGAATGCGGCGAATGGAATACCATGGAAGAATGCATTATCGACAACTCAAAAGTGAATTCTGCCGGTCATGGAAATGCCACTCAGGAAAAAGTGAAACCTGTTGATCTTTCTTCAGTAAATGCTCAGGATAATACCAGATTTCAGACTGGAATCGAAGAATTTGACCGGGTTCTTGGAGGTGGCGCAACTAAAAGGTCCGCAGTTCTTTTGGGAGGTGAACCAGGAATTGGAAAATCCACTCTCCTTCTTCAAACTGCAGCCAGTGTTTCAAAAGGGTTCGGTAAAGGCGGAAAGGTCCTTTACGTTTCCGGTGAAGAATCTGCCGGACAGATCAAGGAAAGAGCAAACAGGCTCGGCCTTGATGTAAGCGGAATTCAGCTTCTTTGCACCATGCGTCTTGAGGACTGTCTTGATGCTCTTGATTCCATCAATCCGCTTTTTGTCATCATAGACTCAATCCAGACGATTTATTCTGCAGAAGCCGGCCTTATTCCTGGAACTATAAACCAGCTGAAATTCTGTGCCAATGAATTTATTTCCTGGGTAAAAGAAAGGGATTCTGTCCTTATTATGACTGCTCATGTAACAAAAGAAGGCAGCATTGCGGGTCCTAAATCCATGGAACACATGGTTGATACTGTCATCTCCTTTGAGCGTAATGATGAAGATATCCGTTTCCTCCACGCTCAGAAAAACCGTTTTGGTTCCATCGATGAACTTGGAATCTTTACAATGGGAGAAAAGGGACTTTCTCCTGTAACAGATCCGAATTCTCTTTTCATCATAAAAAGAACTGACAAACAGCCGGCAGGAGTTGCCTGCACAGCAGTTTTTGAAGGGACCCGTGTTTTCCTGGTGGAAATCCAGGCCTTAACAATACCTGCAAAATCAAGCATAAGCCGTATTTATTCTGAAAAAATCGATTCAGGAAGAGTTGCCCGTGTTTCCGCAGTCCTTGAAAAAAGATGCGGACTCCGCTTTTCTGACCAGGATATTTATGTAAATGTAGGAGGTGGTGTAAGACTTTCCGAAAGTTCCATTGATGCCGCCCTTGCAGCAGCCCTCTACTCTGCCCGTACAGACATTCCGGTTCCAACAGGGACAGCTGTATTCGGAGAAGTTTCTCTTGCAGGGGAAGTTCGTCCTGTTTCTAAAACACCGCAAAGAGTAAAAACCGCCCGAAACCTGGGATTTTCCAATGTTTTTGCACCTGAAAAATCTGAAGGTGTGACCGCCGTTACAGACATTAAATCCCTGATTAAAACTATTTTCGCAAAATAAAAAACTCTCTAAATCTATTTCTTTTCTTCTCGGAACTCAGTGTTAACAAAAAAAATCCGCCGGGTATACCAGCGGATTTGTTGTCCAAAGAGGACGATATTTGTGAAGCTACTTATTATTCAGCTGATTCAGCTGGAGCTTCTGCTGCTGGAGCAGCTACAGGTGCGGCACGTCTAGCCTGATTTTTCAGAGCAGCGTTACACCATTTACAGATTT
>JAKSTG010000041.1 GCA_024402695.1 Treponema sp.
CACAGCCAACTCTTATCGGTGCTCTGTGGAACCGTGAAAACGAATACATCGGTGCTACATTCGATGAAGATGGCGACGGTAAAAATGAAGCAGGTCGCTGGGGTGCATATTTTGCTCCTCCAAAACGCACACTCCTTAAGACAAGTTCAACAGCTGCACAGAACAAGATCATGACTCGTACAGACGCAAAAGAACTTATCGTTGAAAACGGACGTGTTACAGGTGTTAAGGCTGTAATGTACGACGGAACTCCAGTAACAGCACACGCAAAATCAGGTGTTGTTCTTGCAACTGGTGGTTTCGCAGCTAATATCGACCTGGTTCGTAAAACAAACAAATACTGGGTTGAATCTGCAATTACAGAAAAAACTCAGACAACAAACCGCAACTCTCTTATGGGTGACGGTATTACAATGGGTAACAAAGCAGGTGCTGCTTCAACAGGTATGGAATTCACACAGCTTATGCCAATCTCTTGGATCGACAACGGTCAGCTGGCATTCGGTGGCGGAAACTATGCTGTTTACATCAACCCAACAACTGGTAAACGTTTCGTAAATGAAACATCAGAACGTGACGTTCTTTCACTTGCAGAATTTGCAAACGGTATTGAAAAGAACGGTGTTTCAGGTGTATTCCTCGAAATTGCAAACACAGCTCAGGCCATCCCTGGACCTTACCCATACGGTACTCCAAAAACTCCTGAAACTTGGGAAGCTGATGTAGAAAACCGTCAGTACACACGTACAATCGACCAGTTTGCAGATCTCTTCAAACAGCTTGGTATCAAAGCTGATCCAAACACAGTTATTGAAGAAATCAAAGCATACGATATGGCTTGTATGACAGGTACAGAAGACAAGATGGCTGTTGAAAAGACAGGTTGGTCACGCCTTATCGGTAATGCTAACCGTGATGAAAACGGACGTTACGATGTATCTTCTTACACACTGGACGGAGTTAAACTTAAGGTTCGTCTTATGGCTCCATCTACACACCACACAATGGGTGGTCTTTCAGTTGATACTGACCGCCGTGTTCTGGATGCTAAGGGAAATCCTGTTAAGGGTCTTTACGCAGCCGGTGAAGTTACTGGTGGTATCCATGGTGGTAACCGTCTTGGTGGTAACGCTATCGTTGAAATCTTCGTTTCTGGACGTACAGCTGCTAACGCTATCGAAAAAGACAACTAAGATTTTAAGGCATAATTGATGCCGTATAAAGGGCAGGTGATGTAACAGTCATCTGCCTTTTTTTTTGCTCTGTTCTGTGTTACAATGAAATCAGGTGGGGACCTATGACTAAATCAAAAATCATTTTTATTGCAGTCTTGATGGCTGTGTCCTTTTCAGGCTGTTCAAAGAAGGCTTATGCCCAGGGCTCTGTTTCTGAAGCTCCTGTCCAGATAATCGAAAAATCACCTGAAGAAATTGCCTGGGAAAATAACTGTCTCAGATTTGATAAGGTTTTCGCCTCTATGAGTTTCCGTTTCCGGGAAGAAGTTCAGATTGTTGACAAAAAGGCTTTCTTTGCCGATCTGGAAAAAGTCCTTCTGGATGAAAAAACTTACACTCAGGATGACCTTCCTTTGTTTTATCTGATCGATAAAAAGCACAACGTTGGAAAAGATTATGAGCCAAAGGTTGTGAAACTCACAGACAAGACAAATTATAACTTTTCAAGAAACGATCTTTCACTTAGACCTGATGTTGAGGAAAGTCTTTCGGTTATGGGCCGGGCCGCAAAAAATGACGGAATCACTTTGCTTGTAAGTTCCACATATCGTTCTTATGCATACCAGGACAGACTCTTCCAGCACTGGGTTGATGTTGACGGCCTTGAGGAAGCGGAGCGGGAATCTGCTCGCCCTGGAACAAGCCAGCATCAGCTTGGCGTTGCAGTAGACTTCGGTTCAATCGATGACTCTTTTGCGGAAACAAAAATGGGCAGATGGATGTACCAGAATGCCGCAGATTACGGCTGGTCTCTTTCTTTCCCAAAGAACTATGAGGATATTACCGGTTACCGCTGGGAAAGCTGGCATTTCCGCTATATTGGAGTTCCAGCCTGCCGTCTTCAGAAAAAATATTTCTGTGATGTTCAGCAGTATATGCTTGAATTCATTGATGCATGGAAAAACAGTCAGGGAGAATAGTTTATGACACGGGAAGAAATGTATCAGAATGCCTATAAATCTGCTCAGGAAAGCAAGCCTGAATTGAAGGATGGGGAAGGTTTCAAGAAGTTTTCCGATGCCATTCCTGATAACGGATTTTCAAAGCAGACTTCAAAAATACCAGAACAGAGAACAGAACTTCCAAAAGACAAGGAATCTGTATACCGCAGGGTAGCAAAGTTCCTGGTCATGATCGGCGAAAATGAGGCTGCAAAGATCCTTCCGCATCTGTCTGAAGAACAGATAATGAAGATTGTTCCTGAAATCGCTTCTGTCCGTAATGTAAGCCCTGAAGAACGGTCCGTAATCCTTGCTGAATTTAACGAACTCCTTGAACAGTCCAGGGAATCGGGTGGCATGAATACTGCCCGTGAAATGCTTGAAAAGGCTTATGGAAAGCGCCGTGCCGAAGAAATGCTCAAAAAGGCGGTTCCTTATGGAAGCGGAAAACCTTTTGATTATCTTAAGGATGCAGACAACGAAAGGATCTATTTCCTTTTGAAAGACGAAAGTCTAGGAGTCCAGTCTATAGTTCTTTCTCACCTTGAGCCTAAGAAGGCCGCCGCTGTAATCAATTCCATGTCTGCCGATGAAAAGAAAGCTGTCGTTTTGCGCCTGGCAAAGATGGAACCTGTTTCGCCTGAGATTATTCACAGAATAGACAAATCTCTTCATGAAAAATCCCTTCTGCAGACTTCGGAAAAGTCAGAGAACATGGACGGACGCAATGCCTTGGCAGAAATCCTTAAACGCATGGATTCAGGCGCCGAAAAGGATATTTTGAATCAGCTTACAGAAGGAGACCCAAATCTTGGGGAAGACCTTCGTCAGAGACTCTTCACTATCGATGACGTTATCCGCTCCGATGACAGATATATCCAGGAAAAACTTAGGGATATGGCAGATGCAGAAGTTGTTTTCCTTATTGCGGGAAAACCTGACGCCTTCCGTGAAAAAATCCTTTCTAATGTGTCTGTAAACCGTAAGGCACAGATCCTGTCCGATGAAGATATGCTCAAACCTTTCAGAAAGACGGACGTAGACAAGGCCACAAACAGCTTTGTAAGTGATTTGAGACGTGCCTACGAAAACGGAAATCTTAAAATCTTGGGAAGAAACGACGACCAGTATGTTTAATGATGAATTCGGCAGGGAAACCCGCTACGAAAACGAAGATTCTCAGGTTTTCCGCTATTCAAGGGAAAGAAGGCTCAAGAACGCCCCGGATAACGTAAAGGAATATTACAACGGTAATTTCCGTATGCAGAAAGGTATCCGCGTCCTTTTCAGCAATAAGGCAAACCGGGTTATGCTCATTGCCCTTGTAGTAATGACTGTCTTTGCCCTTATTTATTCCAGAATGTACAGCTCAGGCTATAAGGGAAGCGTTGCAGGTTACAATGCGGAACTTACAAGTTTTGCCTTTGAAGAGAGAATCTATACATCCCTTAAGATAGGGGAAAAAAAAGCGGTTGCCGCCCAGGATAAGGAACCTGTAAAGGCGGAAGTACTTGTCCGTTTATATGATGTGAACAAGATGGTTGCTGTGGAAGAAACCCGAACTGTCCTTATGGAACACGAGGAAGAAAAGTTCCAGATTACGGCAACCGATTTTGATATTGTTTCTGCAGAGGCGGAAATTGTCGTAAAAGGCGAAAAAATTACTATTTTTACCGATGTAAAACGGTAAAGGATGTTGACTAAAACAGTCATAACATATATAGTTAATACAATATTTTTACGGGCGACTAGCTCAGCTGGTAGAGCAACAGACTCTTAATCTGTGGGTCCGGAGTTCGATCCTCCGGTCGCTCATTAAGCCTCCAGAATCAGGAGGCTTTTTTTATCGCTATTCGGAGGTTTTTCGGATGATTTTCCCTTTGGAAGAACTTGTTAAATTTGATGGTAATGTTTACGAAATTACAGCTGCCGCAAGCCGCCGTGCTTTCCAGATGGCAAAAGTAAGTGACCCAGAAATCGAAAAGAATGACGGAAAAGATGTTTGTGTTGCCGCACAGCAGCTTTTCGGAGAAAAAGTAACATACAGAGTAGAAGATTCTGATAAATAAGGAATAATGACTTCAACTATTCCTGTTATCGTTATATTTGCTCCAACAGCATCAGGAAAGACTGCCTTGATGCGGGATTTATTCTCGCTGTCGGGCAGTCATTTTAATTTAACCCCTTTTATGCTTCAGGGCAGAGCAGAAGTTGTCAGTGCCGATTCCATGGCTGTATACAAAGAAATGGATATTGGAACTGCAAAGCCTGATGAAGCATTCTGTAAAGAAATTCCCCATCATCTTATAAACATGACAGACTGGAAAACCCAGTTTTCAGTAGCTGATTTTGTCAATGAAGCCGACAGAGCCTGCAAGGATATTTATTCCCGCGGAAAGATTCCAGTAGTTGCGGGAGGAACTGGCTTTTATATTCGTTCTTTTCTTTTAGGTCTGCCGGAAACTCCAGAAAGTGATCCTGAATTACGAAATGAACTTAAAAAGAGATGTTCCCTGGAAGGGAAAGAGGTTATGTACCGGGAATTATGTGAAAAAGATCCCCTTAGTGCACAGAAAATACATCCTAATGATGAATACCGCATTTTAAGGGCCCTGGAAGTATTCTATCTGACAGGGAAACCACGTTCTTCCTATCTTTTGAGTGAAAAATACCGGGAAGGCTACGATTTCTGTCCAATCATCCTGGAACCGCCGCGGGAAATCCTTTTTGAGCGCATAGCAAAGCGGGTGGAACTTATGTTTGAACAGGGGCTTGAAAACGAAGTCCGGGGCTTTATGGATAAAGGTGCCCGAAGTGAAGATCCTGGAATGCAGGCCATAGGGTACCGGGAGTTCTTTATGAGCGAGGATCCGGAAGAAATTAAAAAGATGATTATTCACAATTCCTGTAAGTATGCAAAGAAACAGTACACTTATATAAGAGATCTTCCATCCTGTACAACTATCAGTTATACAGGTTCAGAAGAGGATAAAGATAAGGTAAAATCCTTAATATCAGATTTTATTTTATCCCGTAATGTGATATAATTTTTAAAAATAGACGGAAAACAAAAATTTATCTTCGGAGTCATATAATATGAACACAAAAGTTGCAGCATTTCTTGCAAAACACAATTTCGTAAATCATCTTGATGTAAAAACAGTAGCAGAAGGGCTTCTTGCCGATATGAGAGCCGGTCTTAAAGGCGAAAAAGCCGATGAAGACATGATCCGCACATTCTGTCTGCCACCAGAGAAAAAAGCCTGTAATGAGAGCGTTATTGTAATTGATGCCGGTGGAACTAATTTCCGTTCATGCCTTGTTACTTTTGATGCCAATGGCGAAGCTTCTATTTCTGAAATGGAAAAGACAAGCATGCCTGGTATTGACCGCGAACTTTCACGTAAGGAATTTTTTGATCAGATTGCGGCAAATCTTGAACACCTTAAAAATAAGGCAAACCGCATCGGTTTTTGCTTTTCTTATCCAATGACAATTACAGAAGACGGAGACGGAATTCTTCTTGGATTCTCTAAGGAAGTAAAGGCTCCTGAAGTAGTTGGTGCAAAAGTTGGTGAATGTCTTGTTAAGACTCTTGAAGAAAAAGGCTGGAATAAAATTGAACGCATTACACTCTGTAACGACACTGTTGCCGCTCTTCTGGCCGGGGCTTCAATTATGCCTTCAAACGAAGTTTCATCATACATCGGTATGATTCTTGGAACAGGTCTTAATGCCGCTTACATTCAGGAAGCCTGCGATATCTGCAAGGTAAAAAGACAGATTATCGTTTGTGAATCAGGAAAGTTCACTTCTGTAAACCGTTCGGACTTTGACCTTATGGCAGATGCAAAAACTGTAAAACCAGGTTCATTCCTTCTGGAAAAATCTTGTTCCGGGGCATATCTTGGACCAATCAGTTTCTATGCACTTACAACAGCCGCAAAAGAAGGACTTTTCTCTGCAAAACTCAATGAAGCTCTTCTTAAGCTGACAGAATTGACACTTATTGAAGCAAGCAACTTTGTAGAAAGTCCTTATAACAAAAATCTGGTTCTTGGAAAACTTCTTGCAGAAAATGCAACTGAAGAAGACTACAATATGGTTCTTCAGATGATTGATGCCGTATTCGAACGTTCCGCTCGTTACGGGGCTGCAATCCTCGTTGCCTGTGTTCTTCAGACAGGAATGGGAACAAGTGCCGCAAAACCGGTATGTATTCTCTGCAACGGATCAACTTTCTTCAAGACACCGATGATTCGTGAACGTGTTTACGCACAGCTTGATGAAATTCTGACTCGTCAGTCGGGTATTTACTGGAAGATTGTTTCGTGCGAAAATGATATTACTCTTGGCGCTGCAATCAGCGGTCTTATTTAATAAATAGCGGGAAATTGAACAGGGGAAGATTATGGCTGGAAAGAACATAGGAAAATCAATAGTTTTACTCATTATTATTGTTATTCTGGTTCTGGGCGGACTTTTGTGGTTCAATTTCCTGGGACTCATTCACGTAAATACTCTTTTTTCACCTGTATACAAACTTTTCGGAAAAGAACCTCAGGTTTCTGTGACAACAACAAAATCACATCCAGTAACCGGGGACCTTGATGCCGACAGACTTGCAAAGCAGCGTGAAGCTCTTGATATCTTCAAGGAAGAACTTGATAAACGCGAAACTGACATCGTAGAAATTGAAAAACAGAACGAAAAGGTTGCAACTGAACTTCTGGAACGTGAAAAGAACCAGGAAGAACGGGAAAAAACTTTTGATCAGACTGTAAACAAATACAATGAAAAGAACATCAATATTACACAGATCGCAGAAAACCTGAACGGTATGCGTCCTGAAAATGCTGTTGCCATTCTTGAAGCTCTTGATGACCAGACCTGTATTGATGTTCTTCGTCGTGTCGAAGAAATTGCCGAAGAAAAGGGTGCCGCATCTATGGGTGCTTACTGGCTCAGCCTTATGCCTGCAGATCGTGCAGCTGAAATCCAGAGAAAAATGCTTTCAAAACCTGAAAGTCTGAACTAAATCAGACTGATTTCTATATAAAAAGAGGCGTCAAAGATGCCTCTTTTTTTTTCTAAACTTACTTTTTTTTATTCCGATGATTTCAGTATGGAACTAACTGAAATCCTTGTGGCTGTAAAGCCGGCAGACATTCAGAAACCTTCTCTTCAGGAACCGGTACGCGAATATTCCCGTAACGGACAGTCCTTCAGTGACCTCCTGAAAGGAATTTCCGCTGAAGAAACTGCTCCTTCCCCAAAAGAAGAAGTGAAAAATGCCGGACAGGTTGAAAACAAAGATGAGGTCTCTTCCAGAAAAGAATCAGAGCCTAAAAAGTTTGAAGAGAAAGTTGAGAAAAACGAAGAATCTGCCTCTACAGAAGAAGTAAAAGAGGAAGATAAATCTAGAACTCAGGATCCTTACGCTTATGCAGCTTTGAATCTTGTAAAAGAAGAGAACAAAAACGCAATCCGTCAGACCGAAAATGATGATTCTGTCAGAGGAATTGCAGAAGTAAAAGAAGGCCTCCTTGAAAAAATTGCTCAGGCTGAAGATTCTGAACGGATTAAAACTCTGACCAACGGAAACAAACTGGAAGTATCTCCAGATTTTGAGTTTGAAATTGTTTCCGATGATATTCTTGCCCTTGAACGAGCCCAGAATTTGTCTGTGGAAAATCCTTTGGATTTCCTTGCAGCTTATGAAAATGCAGGTGCGGATGAACTGGCAGCCGGGGAAAAAGGCGATAAATCACCTTTAGACAAGCTTAAGACAAAAATAAACGTAACAGATTTAAGAACAGAAAAGCAGGCTCCGGAAAAAATCACTTCAGATCCTGCTGAACCAAAATTGAAAGTCACAATGACAGGCAATGACAGTGCCACAATTGAGATGAATCTGAATCAGTCTCAGGCACAGAATCTTGTCAATAATGATGTTCTTTCAACCAACGGGCAGGTGGCAGCCAGCGACGGTTCAAATTTCCAGGCAATGCTGAATAATCAGATTCAGGCAAATGCCGCTGAAATCGTAAAAGCCGGAAATATTGTTCTTAAGGACAACAACAAAGGAACAATCAACCTTGTTCTTCACCCGGATGATATTGGTAATGTAAAACTTACCCTTTCTCTGGATGGGGACAAAATCACAGGACATATTGCTGTAAATACAAAGGAAGCACTGGAAGTATTCAAGAACAATGCTGAAAGTCTTCGTGAAGCTTTCATGAAAAACGGATTTGAAAGCGCATCATTTGATGTTTCTTACAACAGTTCTTCATCGGGTTCACAGCATTTTGCAGAAAACAACCAGCAGGAACAGAACACTTTCTTTGGAAGAAGAGAGTATGATTCGCTGAATATGGTTGCAGGAAACCCTGCAGCGGAAACAAATTCAGAAGATTTTTCTGAAATTTCAAAATTTGGAATAAACATCGTTGCTTAATAGCCGATAGTAAAAAAGCAGCCGGAAGAGTGGGACCGGCATATAAGGGGTGTGTATGGATATAAATACAACAATGAACGCAGGTGAAAAGTTTGCTGTAGAAAATGCAGTCAATACTTTCAACAAGCAGAATCAGCCAGATGGCCGTGTTAAAACAAGCGAACTTGGAAAAGATGATTTTCTTAAACTGCTTATTACACAGCTTCAGAATCAGGATCCTACAAGCCCGATGGAAGACACACAGTTCATCTCTCAGATGGCTCAGTTCAGTTCTCTGGAACAGATGACAAACATGTCTACATCATTTTCAAAACTCGCAGCTCTTATGAACAGCCAGGAAGCTTTTTCAACTCTTGGAAAGACAGTAGAGCTTAACGTTGGAGATGCAAATGTTTCCGGAGTTGTAGAAGGCGCAACCCGCGGTGAACATCCGCAGATTCTTGTAAACGGCATGTATTACGACATGGAAAAAATTGCCGCCATTTACAACTAATTAAACAGGTAATAAATAACGAGAGGTATACTAATATGATGAGATCACTTTATTCAGGCGTTTCAGGACTTCAGAATCACCAGACACGCATGGATGTAATCGGAAACAACATTTCGAACGTAAACACTGTAGGTTTCAAACGCGGACGCGTAAACTTCCAGGATATGATCAGCCAGCAGATGAGTGGTGCTGCACGTCCTACTGATGAAGTAGGTGGTGTAAACCCTAAAGAAGTTGGTCTTGGTATGACTGTAGCTTCAATTGACAACATCTTTACACAGGGTAATCTTCAGTCAACTGGTGTTACAACTGACCTGGCAATTCAGGGAAACGGTTTCTTTATTCTGAAAAACGGTGAAGAATCTTTCTACACACGTAATGGTGCTTTCTCTCTCGATATGAACGGAACTCTTGTTAATCCTGCAAACGGTATGCGTGTTCAGGGATGGATGGCCCGTGAAATGGACGGTGAAATGGTTGTTCAGACAGCTGCTACACCAACTGACCTGGTAATCCCTGTTGGATCAAAAGATCCTGCAAAAGAAACATCAAATATCAACTATGCCTGTAACCTGAACAAAAATACACCTGAAATCCTCGAAGGTGCAAATGAAGCTGACATCGCTAAAGGTACATGGAATACAGAACAGAAGATCTACGACAGCTTCGGAAACGAACATCTTCTTACAATTTCTTTCCGCCGCGTTGTTGGAAATCCAAACCAGTGGGAAGCAACAGTAAACGTTGATGTTGACAACGCTGACTTCACACAGACTCGCATCGGTCTTGGTTCAACAGACGGAATGGAAAATACATTCCTCGTAAACTTCGACAACTACGGTCTTCTTGAAAGCGTGACTGATACAGCTGGCAACGTAACAAACCCAACAGGACAGGCTATCCTCCAGGCTTCTTACACAGTGCCTAACTCAAATGCTGATGAAAACGGAAATCCTTACCGTCAGACAATGAACATCAACCTTGGTACAATCGGTTCCGCAGTAGATACAATTACACAGTCTGCTTCAAAATCAACAACTAAAGGTTACTACCAGGACGGATACACACTCGGTTACCTGGATACATTCAAAATCGATTCAAACGGTGTAATCACTGGAGTTTACTCTAACGGAACAAACCGCACAATCGGTCAGGTTGCTCTTGCAACATTCACAAACAACCAGGGGCTTGAAAAAGCCGGTGACAACACATACATGGAATCAATCAACTCTGGTATGGCTCGTATCGGTGAATCAGGAACAGCAGGTCGCGGTTCACTCCTGGCAGGTGCTCTTGAAATGTCCAACGTTGACCTTTCTGAACAGATGACAGATATGATTGTAACACAGCGTGGTTTCCAGTCTAACGCCAAAACAATTCAGACTGCAGATACACTGCTTGAAACTGTGCTGAGCCTGAAACGCTAAGTTAAATAATAAGGAATAAGTAATAGGGAATAAAGAATAATTATTCCTTGTGTAAGAGATCCTCGGTGGAGAATGAAAGTTCTCTGTCGAGGATTTTTTTTTGTGGGGGATCGGAAAACTGTAGCTGCGAGATAACTGCATTTTAGAAAAAGCTTGCGTTGCTGGGATCCGCTTTTTCTGAGAGGAATAATTATTCTGGAGCTACAACTTTTCCGTTAACTATTTCTTTCGGATATACGCAGATGCCCAGCTTCTTTTCGAGTAAAGCGAACTTGTGCATTTCGTATTCATCTCCGATAAGGACGTTGATGCCGCTTTTGCCTGCGCGGGCTGTACGGCCAGAACGGTGAACGAAGAAGTCTTCGTCATGTGGAAGATCCATCTGGATTACGTGGGTAACGTTTGCGATATCAAGACCACGGGCAGAAAGGTCGCTTGTTACCAGAATGCGGCATTTTCCGCTTCGGAATTTGTCGATAGCGGCTTTACGGATCTGTTTGTCGGCTTTTGCGTGAAGAGCCATACAGTCTACTTTTTTGAAGCGGAGTTTCTGATAAATGTTTTCAACCTGGTCGGCACGGCTTGTAAAAATCAATGCTTTGCCTGGATTTTCTGCGGCAAGGAATTTTCTGAGAGTATCAATTTTGTCACGGTATTCGGCATAAATAGCCCAGTGGGTAATGCGCTTTTGAAGAACATCTTCCTGAGGCATTACAACACTTTCTGTTTCTGTAAAGAATTTTGAAACCTGAGGATTTATTGTGGCAGAGCAGGCAATGACCTGAATGTTTTCAGGCATGGAATCTCTGAGTGCGGTTGTTGGTTCAATCAGTTCCTTTTTTACCATGCGGTCTGTTTCATCAAAAATGATTGCAGAGGCATTTGAGACCTTCATCTTTTTAAGGTTTATAAGTTCCACAAGACGGGCAGGTGTTCCGATGACAATCTGTGGTTTTTCTTTAAGAGTTTCAATCTGACGCTTCAGCGGTGCACCGCCTATAAAAAGGGCGGTTTTACGGTCTGTGACAGATTTTGCGGCCAGGTTTATCTGGGAGGCCAGTTCAAAAGTTGGTGCCGTAATAATGATTTTTACAGAGGTTTTGTCTGTATCTCTTTCAAGTCTTTCGATAAGAGGAAGAAGATATGCGAAAGTTTTTCCTGTTCCTGTTTCGCTCTGAAAAAGCATGTTCTTGTGTTCAAAAATCATTGGAATCAGTTTGTTCTGGACTGCTGTTGGAACAGTGATGTTCTGGGCGGTCAGTTTTTCGCGGATTGTTTCTGAAAGGATATCAAATGCATTATCTGTCATGGCTTTATCTTACACTAATATGCTTCCTTGACAAAGTCCCTTTAGTCTAAGAAAATTGAAGTATGCGCATAGGAATAGATACTTGTGGCTGTAATCATGCCAGAAGTGGGGTTGGATCATATCTTCTTTCATTTGTAACAAACCTTCCCCGAACAAAAGAATATTCTTTTGAACTTTTCGGTCTTGAAGAGGACCGTTTTACATATACTTCAGGAACTGAAATTGCTTATTCGGCTATTCCGGCTCAGAAATCTCTTAAGGCTCAGGCATCCTGGCACAAACACCGTGCTGCCAAGTTTATTTCAAAAAATCAGTATGATGCTGTTCTTTTTCCGTCTCCGGAAACAATTCCTGTGTCTTCAGGAAATGCAAAAAGTATCGTTGTTGTAAACTGCCTTTATTCAGCTCTTCCTGAAAAAAAACAGAAGAAACTTCTTAAAAAGAATCTTAAAAAAGCTGATTTTGTGGTTGCTGCCAGTGAGGAAATCAAGAAGGATTTATGCAATAACGGAGTTTCTTCAGATTCAATTCATGTAATTCATAACGGAATTGATCACAAAGTTTTTTACCCGGTTCTTGATCTTGATTCCGATATTCTGGATATCAAACCTTTTGCAATCAAAAGACCATATTTCATTTACTGCTCAAGTCTTTCAGGCGCCGATAAAAATCACATAGAGCTTATCAAAGCCTTTGAGCTTTTCAAAAAGAATACCGGTTTGCCACAGCGGCTCGTAATTGCGGGAAATGACGGTGCTTATTCAGAACCTGTTCACAAAGCTGCCTACGATTCTGAATGTGCGGAAGATATTTTCGTCACAGGATATTTCCCTTTTGAAAGTCTTGCAAAACTTTATGCCGGAAGTGACGCCTGTGTAATTCCTGCGGAAAATGAAGGGGTTGGACTTCCTCTTCTTGAAGCCATGGCTTCCGGAGTTCCTGTTGTGTGTGCCAAAAGCGGAGCTCTTCCTGAAATGGGTGGAGATGTTCCTGTTTATTTTGATCCTAAAAATATAGAAGAAATTGCATCAGTTCTTGAGAGAGTGGTTTCTGAAGAAGACTTGCGCTCTGAAATGATAAAAAAAGGCATTGAAAGAGCTTCTATATTCAACTGGGAGACAACAGTTGCCGAAACTCTAAGTGTATTGAAATGAGTTTTAGGAAATCGTTAAAAATCCTTTTATTTTCAGTTTTATTGTTCTCTCAAAGCCTGCTTTTTGCGGATGTTCCTGATCAGTTGTACGGAATCTGGGAAGGAAAAGACCGCTATGTCTTTTTTGAGGAAAACCAGATTGTCATTGTGCTGAAAACCTATTACGGCTGGTATCTGGACCGGGTAGTGGAAGATCCTTCAGTTTCTGAAAAATACAAAAGAGACAGAAATACTGCCACAACAAAAAAATCAGTTTATGTGATTACAGACTCAAAACCTCTTTGGATTTCTGAGGGCAATTCAGATGATTCTTCGGCCTATGAGCTGAAACTTGAATATGGCAAGCATGATGTGGCTTATGTTCCTTTTGCTGTAATAAACGACCAGATGTTCCTGAAATTCTGGATTTCCGATGCAGAACATCCTGGATTTTGGGCCGGAAACGCTGTTTCGGAAGGTATCCTGGTTTCAAACCAGGTGGAAAACGAAAATCTCTGGTCCTGGTTCATTGATTCTGAAACAGGTGATATGTATAAACTCCGTTACTGGAAAAGCAAAATGGATTTTGACCCGGATCTTGAAGCCATAATCAAGTCAGAAAGATTTGAAGATACAGAATATACTGTTCAGAAACATATCTTCTCGGCTCAGAATGTTTATACCTGTGTTCCAGGCCGCCGGGTTTACATCAGAAATCTTGATAAGACTCCTGTTGACCAGGCTTTTGACGGTAAAGATGTGCTTTATAATGAAGAAACCACAATCTGTGCGGTAAATGATGTATATCTCAAAAAACTTGCAGACAAAAAGACACTGGATGACCTTATAGAAATTGTCCGTACTCAGAACTCAAAGCGGAAGCCGGATCCAGAACCTCTTTTTCCTCCTGAGGAACTTGATTATCACTGGGATCTGATTGATTACCTTGAAAGCGGAAACCAGATTATTCAGGTAATCCGTCAGCGTCAGCGGGATTTCGGTGTAAGAGGCAAAGATCTGGGGCGCTAGCACCTTTATAAATCTCTCTATATTTTTCTAATCTTTTCTTTTTTTTACCCGATTATATGAGTAAGATACTCCCATTTGGGGCGGAAGTTTTCCGTTGGGAGTCCTGATTCATATACTAGGGTGGTATTTTATGATCAGAGGATGGTACACAGGTGCAAGTGGCATGAATGCCCAGCAGTATCGCCTGGATGCTATTTCAAACAACCTTGCAAACGTTGATACAGCAGGTTACAAACGTGATGTAGCTGTAAGCAAGAATTTCAGTGAGCTTCTGATTCGTCGCACAAGCTTTGACGGACAGTATGAAACTCCTTTTGGCTCGGCAGACGCTGCTCCGATTATCGGAAAACTTGGGCTCGGTGTAGAAATTAACGAAAATTACACTGATTTTGCTCAGGGATCTTTCAAATCAACAAACACAAAGACTGATACAGCACTTGCTGGAAAAGGTTTCTATGTAATTGAAACTCCTAACGGGGAACGCTACACAAGAAACGGAAACTTCTTTATTGGGAAAGAAGGAATCCTTGAAACAAAAGACGGATATCCAGTACTTGGGGAAAATGGTTATATCCGTGTTACAGACGATAAATTTAAAGTAAATGAAGACGGAATTATCTTTTCTGAAACTGAAGACCGTGAAATTGACCGTTTCCAGGTTGTAAGATTCGATAATGAACGTTATCTGAAGAAGATGGGAAACAGCTTCTATGCTGCCAATGATATTTCGGGACCTGCACATATTGCAGAAGGTTCTGAACGTCCTACATTCATGCAGGGCTACACAGAAACTTCAAATGTAAACGTAGTAAATGAAATGGTGCAGATGATTGAAGTTAACCGTGCCTACGAAGCCAACCAGAAGACCATCACAAGCCAGGACAGCATGATGGATACTCTCTGGAGCAAGGTTGCGGTTTACAAATAGGAGATAGAAAATGGTAAGAAGTTTATGGACAGCAGCTACCGGTATGAACGGTCAGCAGTCAAATATTGATGCAATTTCAAACAACCTTTCAAATGTTAATACAACAGGTTATAAACAGCAGCGTGTTGAATTTGAAGATCTGATCTATCAGAACCTCAAACTTGCAGGAACACCTGCTACAGAAGATACAGTAACTCCAGTTGGAATCCAGCAGGGAGCCGGTGTTAAAGTTGCCGCAACTCAGCGCATTATGAACCAGGGGTCTCTTCAGAACACTGGAGTTGATACAGATGTTGCTATCGTAGGTGAAGGTTTCTTCCGCGTTCAGCAGTATGACGGAAGCTATGCTTATACCCGCGACGGTTCTTTTAAAGTTGATATGAACGGTCAGTTGGTTACATCAAACGGTCTTCGCGTAATGCCAGAAATCATTCTTCCTGAAGGATACGATGTTTCAACTTTGAACATTACTCAGGGCGGTAAAGTTTCTGTAAAAGTAAACGGTGGAGTTGAACCTATAGAAGTTGGTCAGATGGAGCTTTTCCGCTTTCCAAATGCCGTAGGTCTTCAGGCAGAAGGTGACAATCTGTTTACTGTAACAAATGCTTCAGGAGCTCCAATTGCCGGTCGTCCTGGATACGAAGGATTCGGTCAGACACGCCACAAGTTCCTTGAAATGTCTAACGTTTCTGTTGTAAACGAAATGGTTCAGATGATCACAGCTCAGCGTGCTTATGAATTCAACTCAAAGACTGTACAGACAAGTGATTCGATGCTCAGTACAGCAGTGAATCTTAAGAGATAAAACTTTAAGAGTTAAGAATTAAGAGTTAAGAGTTAATAGTGAATTGGGAAACCTCTGGTGGAGATGAAAGTCTTCTGCCGGAGGTTTTTTTTATTTTAATCAAATGGTCCCTGAGCTTACGGTCCCTGATCTTGCGGTCCCTGAGCCTGTCGAAGGGCCGAAGGGGCCATTTGATAAATTGCGGAAAAACAGAAAATATAGCAGAATTTTCACTATTTGGGGTAAAATCCGGTAATTTCAGTAATTGCAATAACAACTTGAAACAGTGTTAAAAAAAATTAAGATGTCATTCT
>JAKSTG010000042.1 GCA_024402695.1 Treponema sp.
CTAGCCTTATAGGCTAAGTGCAAACCACCCCTTTGAGGGGTGGTTATGATTTTAAATTAAAGTTATACCTTTCAAAAAAAATTGTAACTTTTGTAGGGGATTTCTATTATGTTGGTGTTATAACAAAAGAAAATTTTTGCTTTATAACAATTTGATGGTATAATAAACTATTATTAAGTTTGTTATGTGTATACGCATAGGAGGAAAATAATGCTTACAACAACAAAAAAAGTGGTAGCTGCCGGAATCACTGCTCTGATGCTCTGCTCAACAGTTTCTGCTGCAAAACCAAAACAGTCAAAAGAACAGAAAGCACAGGCAAAACAGCTTGAAGCTCAGTTCAAAAAAGCAGGATATACTGTACAGAAAAACTCTAAAGGCAAAGTTTATGACTTTGACGGAATGGTTGTTCGTGTTGCTGACTGGTGGTCAAATGCTAATGGTCTTCAGAACGAAGAATCACACTCTCCAGTAGAAGAAGACGGAAAAAAATTCCGCCAGTATGTTATGAATACATACAACTGTGACATCGACCAGTTCGGTATTGGTGGATGGGGTTCACACCCACAGACAGTTGCTAACTTCTGTACAACAGGTGGAGATGAAAACTACGTATTCGTTATTGACGGACGTTCAATCTCTGCTGGTATGAAAGCAAACCTTTTCTACGATCTGTCATCAATCAAAGATGTTGACTGGAACGCTAAGAAATGGGCTAAATCAATCAAAGACAAGACAACAAAAGGAAGTGCATTCTACGGATGTCGTCCAATCGATCCAGAACCACGTGGTGGTATTTTCTTCAACAAACGTCTTCTTAAAGAAGCAAACGTTGATCCAGAATCAATCTATGACATGCAGGCTGCTGGAACATGGACATGGGATGCTTTCGAAAAACTGCTCAAAGCTACAACTCGTGACCTTGATAACGATGGTGTAATGGATACATTCGGTATGGCTAACCTTTCAACAGAATTCTGCCACCTTGCAGTTATGTCTAACGGATCTGCATGGATCGGAAAAGATTCAAAAGGTAAATACTACTCAATGTGTAACGATGAAAAAACAATCGAAGCAATGAACTGGGCTACAAAAATGTGCCAGAACTACGAAAAACCAACTCCAGAAGGAGCAAACTGGGACTGGATGTACGCTTCATTCATCAACGGTGAAGTTGCTTTCCAGGCTGACCAGGAATACCGCGTAGGTAACATTGCTGATATGCGTGATGACTGGGGATTTGTATGTTTCCCACTGGGACCAAACGGTGACGGAAAATACAAGACACTCCACGATGACAACACATACGTAATCCCAGGCTGCTACGACAAAACAACAGCTGAAAACATCGCTAAGATTTTCGACCTGTGGTCAGATCCAACACCAGGATACGGTGACGATGCATGGAAAGAAGATTACTACACACGTTTCCGTGATGAACGCGCAGTTGATGAAACACTCCAGCACATGAAAGACAATGGTATCGTTCGCTACGATACTCTGGTTTCAGGTCTGAACCTCGGAAACATCATCTGGAACGTATACCCAGGATACAAAACAATGCAGGAAGCTGTAGAAGAAACAGCTAACGCATTCCAGGCTCTTATCGACGAAGCTAACCGCTAATCTTTAGCTTAATCGAAAAAACTTGAAAAAAGCCGTCTGAAAATTCAGACGGCTTTTTTTATCTTTATTGATTTGAATCCTTAGAAACAACATTTGTTATATACATCATATTCTCTGTATCAAAGCTTTGTAGTATAATAAAACTATGGATACAGAAAATTTACCTGAAGATCTGAATGGCGTACATATTCATTTTGTTGGAATAAAGGGGACCGGTATGGCGGCTCTTGTTGAAATCTTTTTCAATAAAGGCGCAGTTATAACTGGTAGCGATGTTTCCGAACGTTTTTATACAGATGAGATTCTGAATAAGCTGGGGCTTTCGGCACTTCCTTTCTCTGAAGAAAATATTACGGATGAAGTTCAGTATGTTGTTTACTCATCGGCTTACAAAACTGATGTGAATCCGGATCTTAAAGCTGCAGTAAAAAAAGGAGTTCCTTGTTTCCTTTATACTCAGGCTCTTGGTATGTATTCTAGCCTTTCATATTCTTGTGGAATATGTGGAGTTCACGGAAAAACCTCAACAACCGGTTTGACAGGAACAATTCTTAAAGAGCTTCCTTTGCCAAGTCAGACTTTGGCCGGGTCAATCATCAAGTCTTTCGGCGATACCTGTACATATACTTCTCTAATGGTAAATGAAGATAAATCGGGTAAAAACATTTTTGTTGCCGAGACCTGTGAATATCAGCGTCATTTCATGAGTTTTCATCCTCAGAAGATTATCCTTACTTCTGTTGAACCTGATCATCAGGATTATTATCCTACTTATGAAGATATCAGAAGTGCCTTTATAGATTATGGATGTCTTCTTCCTGAAGGCGGGGACCTGATTTACTGTGCTGATGATAAGGGTGCTGTAGAAACCGCCTTAATGATTAAAGAAAAACGTAAGGATATAAATCTTGTCCCATACGGAACAAAAGCAGAAGGGGATTTTAAGCTTTCCTTCCTTGGTGTTTCTAATGAAGAAAACCGTTTTAAGGTTCAGGGACTTGGAGATTTCGTTCTTAAAGTACCAGGAAGACATGAAGTAATGGATGCCTGTGCCGCAGTTGCTTTGTGCTGCAGACTTCTTGAAGAAAAAGGAATGAAACCTGCTGATTATGTATCTGAAATTGGAAATGGTTTAAGAAATTTCGCCGGCGGAAAGCGCAGAAGTGAAATTATCGGGGAATTCAAGAATAAAGAAGGCAAGTCTGTTCTTGTTTTGGATGATTACGGACATCATCCGACAGCCGTTAAAACCACTCTTGCAGGTTTCCGTGAATTTTACAGCGGCCGTAAAATCATTGTGGATTTTATGAGTCATACTTATTCAAGAACTCAGGCCCTTCTTCACGAATTTGCAGATAGTTTTGGAGATGTGGATCAGGTTATTCTTCACAAAATCTATTCATCGGCACGTGAAAATCCTGCAGATTTTAATATAACCGGTAAAACTTTGTTTGATGAAACTGTGAAGTGTAAGGGAAATGATTCAGTAAAATATTTTGAAGAGATTCTTGATGCGAAGAGTTTCGCTGAAGAAGAATTAAATAATCCATTGGACTCAAAATATCCTGACGGATATCTTTTTGTCACAATGGGTGCAGGTGATAACTGGAAACTGGGAAAGGCTCTGCTTTCAGAATAAAGAGAAACTAGATTGCAACAGCAACTGTTTCTTCGATTTCTGTAAGGTAGCCTGTTCTGATGCAGCTTTCGAACAGTTCTTTGCTGATGTAATCTGTTTTAACGTCTTCGTAACCATCCAGGTCGCGGATAATGCGTACTACAAATCCATCATCCATTTCGCGAACAATAGTAAGAAAATCCTGTTTGTTACCAATACTTTTAAGAGCAAAACTTTTCATATACGCCTCCCGTATATTGTATATTTATGTTTCTTATTTATTTTTTCGGTTGTTATAAAAAAAATGTTAGAAGAAATTTCATTTTGTGATGCACATTTTCATTTTTCTCAGGCTCTGGAGGAAGAAGCTTTTGTCGAAGACAATCGGATTACAGGCTGTGTTTCCTGCCATTCAAAAGAAGATTTTGATGCTGTTCCTGAAGGATTTATAAAGTCCTTTGGAATTCATCCGCAAAATCCCGAGATTGCACTTCTTGATGTTCTTGAAAAATTGGTTTCAGAAGATAAATTGCATGCGATAGGTGAAACTGGATTTGATTTTTTTACGGAAGAGTTTAAATCAAAGGAAGATCTTCAGAAGAAGGTTTTTGAAGCCCAGCTTGATATTGCTTTGTCTAAGGGACTTCCTCTTGTGATTCATTCCAGAAAAGCCAATGACCGGGTTTTTTATTATTCAAAGGAATTGAGAAAACTTCCTGGCGTCCTTTTTCATTCTTTTATGGGAAGCCTTGTAGAGGCTGAAAGCTTTCAGAATAGAGGGATAAATGCCTTTTATAGTTTCGGGAAGCAGATTTTCAACAACAACAAGAAAGTAATTCAGATTGTTCAAGGTATTTCTTTGGGAAGCCTTCTTCTTGAAACAGATGCTCCTTATCAGTTCTTAAAAAATGAAAAGAAAACTTTTACTTCTGAAATAAAGAAGGTCTACGAAGGGGCTTATAATTTAAGACAAGCAAAAAGCTATAAAGAAAATTTTGAGGATTTTACAAAAGAAATCAAAAAAAATTTCTGTGATTTTTACAGAGTTTGACGGAAATCTTTTATGAATGTGATTGTTTTGTTGTAAACAAAATTGGCATTCTTTGACAAAGCTGAAACATCAGCAGTCATGTTTCCTTTAAGTCCGTCTTCAAGATACTGAAGAGCAAATGCAAGCTGTTCTGCGCCTATCTGACTGGCAGATCCTTTGATTTTGTGGGAATAAGCGCGGGCTTCTTCGTATTTTTTTTCTCCGATAAGAACATCGATTGTGTCCAGGTTGTTAGGACTTTCTGAAATAAAAGCATCAATGAGCATTTTGTAAAGTTCTTTC
Source organism: Treponema sp. (assembly GCA_024402695.1). Taxonomy (GTDB): domain Bacteria; phylum Spirochaetota; class Spirochaetia; order Treponematales; family Treponemataceae; genus Treponema_D. Next base: position 4,578 of record JAKSTG010000042.1, read on the forward strand.
TCTCCAGAAAGCATTTCAAGAGCAGCAACGGTGTTCAGAATTTCTTTTTCCATAATATAATTCTAGTCTATAAAGCGAAATTTTGCTATATTTAAAGAATGCAAAACCAAAATTATTCAAAAATGTTCAGACTGTTTCTTTTAGTAGAAATGGTTTTGTCTGTTCTTTACTCTGTTTTTACATTAAGTTTTAAAGGAGACATTTCTCTTATTGCTTTTCCAATTTCTGCGGTATTTACCGGCTTTTTCTGCTGGTATGGTCTGAAAGTATATTCTAAAAAAGATCAGCATTATTTTTTCCGTACCCTTAAATTCGTTCAGTATGTACCAACTGTTTTTCTTCTGACTTTTATTCTTCAGCGTTCCGGTTCAGAAGGTAAGCCTTACTGGCTTGATGTTATTTGTGCAATTCTGTGGTTTTTTGTTTTTGTTTTTTCATTTGTTCTTCAGTATTACATGTCTGAAAAAAGGACAAAAAAACTGGAAGATTTCTGGCTTGTAAAATGTGAAAAACGAAAGAAACCTATTGGACTTGGCCGCCTTGTTTATGAAATTGTAGACTGGGTAGATGCACTTCTTCAGGTTGTATTTCTTGTTTTTATTTTCCAGGTTTTCACATTCCAGCTTTACGTAATTCCTTCTGAATCCATGGTTCCTGAATTTCTTATAAAGGACCGCGTTGTTGTTGAGAAAATCGGAAGCGGTCCAAAGTTTCCTTTATCAGATGCAGGTTTTGAGGATATCTCAAAATATAAGAGGGGGGATATCGTTGTAATCCGTAATCCTCATTACACACTGGACCATAAATCTGAAGTAAAGACCGTAGCTTCTCAACTTGTCTACATGCTTACTTTTATGGCTGTTAATATCAATAAAGATGAAAATGGCGAAATGAAAGCCGATCCTCTTGTAAAAAGAATTGCGGGACTTCAAGGCGAACAGTTGGTAATGCAGGATGGTGTACTTTATACCCGAACTAAAGACAATGATGAGTTCAAACCTATTCCTTCAAATGAAGATTATGCCTGCTGGAATCTAAATGAAACTCCATCTAAGGTTCGCGGAAAAATCAGATCTTTCCCTTTAACCAATGCTGAATATGAAAAGATGCTTTCTTTTGAAGAAGAAAGAAGAAATTATGATCTGAATGCAGCTGCCTTCCGTGCAAAAGAAATCTGCGCTGAATTCGGAAAATATGTAAATGATGAAAAGGCTGGTAAATTTGTTGAGCCTCAGCTTGTCCTTCATACACTTCTTTCCAACAATTACGAAACAACAATCAGACTTATGACTCAGAACGGTGGGGAAGAATGGCTTTACGATTTCCTTACTTCATGGATTTCTGAAAAGGACCAGGTACGGGATCCTTACAGCGAAAGTAATTTCCGTCTGAATGTAATGGCAAAAATCACTTTCGGTAATTTTGTTCTTAAAAATGCCTCAATGATTAAAGCCGGAGTTTCTTCTATCAGATGGAATACAGATCCTGAAATCCTTGAATACAGCGAAATGGCTGAGAAACTGGTATGGTATGTTCAGGGAAATGAATATAGTTCAATTCAGGTGCCTGGATATCTTGATATGCGAAATATGCCTGTGTTCCCGGCAAATGATTCAAATGGAAACGCAGTCTATATTCCTGAAGGCTGTTACTTTATGATGGGAGATAACCGTTTCAATTCCCTTGACCTTAGACACGGTTATGATCCTTCTGTGAAACCTCTTTCTGCTTCGGATCCTAAATCTATCAAATATGTTTCCTGGATGGAACCTCAGTATCTGAATAAAAAATATATTCTTGGAAAACCATTCTACCGTTTCCTTCCTTTGAATCGTGTAGGAAATGTAAACCAGAAAAAATCAAAATAGAGGACTGAATTATGACCAGCATGACCGGTTATGCATATACCGAAAAAAATTATGATAAAGCTGCAGTTTCTGTAGAAATTAAATCTGTTAATTCCAGATTCCTTGATCTTTCAATAAACCTTCCTTCTTTCCTGAATCCTCTTGAAAGCTGGTTCCGTGGAATGATTTCTGAAAAGGTAACCCGCGGTAAAGTTGATGTTTATATCAAGGTCCGTGAACTTCAATCTTCAAATGTTGTTGTTCCTGATGTGAACGCAGCAGTATCGTATTACGAAGCAATCAAGAAAGTTTCTGAGGCCTGCGGTTATGAGAAAGAGATTCCTCTTTCAATGATTGTTTCTCAGCCTGGAGTTTTGAACATAACTTCAAGTTATGACATTGAACTTTATAAGGAAATGCTCCTTCCAGTTTTCAATGAATCTCTTTCAAAATATGTTGCGGACTGTGAAAGAGAAGGCGAAAACCTTGCTAAAGATCTTCTTATCAAACTTTCAAAACTTGATGAATGTGCAGAAGCTTTCGCAAAATGGCAGCCTGAAATGGAAAATCATTTCAAGGAAATGATTCTTTCTAAGTTCAATGAACTCCTGGCAGACAAAGTTGATATGAACCGCGTCATGACAGAAACTGCCGCACTTGTAGTGAAATATACAATCAACGAAGAAATTGTAAGACTTAAGAGTCATCTTTCGGCAATGAAAGAAGAGATGATGAATAATCCTTTCCCAGGAAAGAAACTTGATTTCCTTTGTCAGGAAATCAATAGAGAGATAAATACAATTGGAAGCAAAAACCAGAGCGCTGAAATTGGTGCTGTAGTAATTACTGCAAAAGACTCAATTGAAAATATCCGTGAACAGGCTAAAAACCTGGCATAATAAAAGGGAATTGTTGGGCAGGCAGATTATGATGTTTGCCGGAAAAAAAAGAGCAGCCTTTATGGCTGCTTTTTTTATTGCATCTGTTTTTTGAAGCCTGCAAGCATATCTTGTAAAAGGGCATGTCCAGTTTCTTCTGAAACCGGTTCGGCAGGATTGTGGTATTCAACAAGGTTTTCCGGAATTTCATCCAGAAAGCGGGATGGCTCTGAATCTACAATCATCTGCTGACGTCTTCTTTTCTGACAGGAAGAAAGAACAAGTTTGTTTCGGGCACGGGTAATGGCTACATAGAAAAGACGTCTTTCTTCTTCTACGTCTCCACCGTTTTCTTCCACACTTCTTGCATGAGGAATAAGTCCTTCTTCGACGCCTGCAATGAAAACTATAGGGAATTCAAGTCCTTTTGAGGCATGAATTGTCATAAGATTTACTTTACCCTTGTCATTTTCGTCGTTCATGTCATCTCTTGAAAGAAGGGTAATGCGGTTCAAATAATTGTAGAGACTTGGATTGCTGTTTTCCGGGTTGTTTTCCCAGGTTTCCATTGAGCTTAAAAGGAACTCGATGTTCTTAAGCTTGAAAGCAAAGGCTTTTTCGCTCTTTTGGTTTTCAAGCATAAGGTAGTCTTTGTAGTTTATTTCTTCAAGAAGATTTCGGACTTTCTGGTGAAGTCCGCGTCCGCTGAGAAGTTTCTGTCTGTTCGATTCAATGATGTTTACAAAACCTTGAAGATCTTCTTTTACTACATCGTTGGCAGGCGAGCCTTCTCCTTCAATCAGATATTTGATGGCATTCCACAATGTACAGCCGAAGGTTTCTGCAGCGTCATTCATAAGCTGAATTGTTGCTCGCCCAATACCGCGGCGTGGTGCGTTGATAATACGAAGCAGGTTTATGTCGTCATCATGATTTGAAACAACGCGCAGATAGCTGATTACGTCCTTGATTTCCTTTCTTTCGAAAAAAGAGGTTCCACCACTCATAGTGTATGGTATATTGTTCTCAAGGAATGCTTCTTCAAGAAAGCGGGACTGGGTATTTGCACGGATTAAGACTCCGAACTCATCGTATTTGCGTTTTTCTTCCATGGACAGGGAAAGGATCTGGTCCGCAATGAAAGAGGCTTCTTCAGTTTCATTCAGAGGCATGAAAATTTCGATTGGTTTTCCGCCGCCGTTACCGCTCCAGAGTTTCTTGTCCTTTCGGTTTGTGTTGTGACTGATAACACCATTGGCAGCTTCCAGAATTGTTTCTGTTGAACGGTAATTCTGTTCAAGACGGATTTCCTGCACATTTGGGAAATCTTTTTCGAAGGAAACAATATTCTGGTAATCGGCACCGCGCCATGAATAAATACTCTGGTCATCATCTCCAACGACTGCAACATTGTCCTGTGCCAGAAGATGCATCAGTTCATACTGCTGGTGGCTTGTGTCCTGGAATTCGTCAACCATGATATATTTGAAACGTTCTTTGTAGCGCTCAAGAACTTCAGGATGTTCTTTGAAAAGTCTGATTGGAAGAACAATAAGATCATCAAAGTCTACTGCATTGTAAAGTTTCAGACCTTCCTGATAGCATTCGTAAAGTGGTTTATACATGTCGCTGGCGGTTTCCCAGTTTTTACGGCCTGTTTTGATGTTTGAAAAAAGGTTTCCGATGGTATAAATGTCCATTGCATCCTGGGAATATTTAAGTTCCCGTCCACATTCTTTTATGAGTGCATTACGATCAGTTTCATCATAGATTGAAAAGTTTTCGCGGAATCCTAGTTTATCTATGTCATGACGAAGAACCTGAACACCGAAAGCATGGAAAGTAGATACAGTAAGGTTCTGAAGCTTTTTACCTGTAAGTTCCTTGATACGGGTTTCCATTTCTTTTGCAGCTTTGTTTGTGAAGGTAAGGGCAAGAATCTGGCTCTGTGGAATACCAGAGTCCAGCATGTGTGCAATACGGTATGTGATTACACGGGTTTTACCGCTTCCGGCACCTGCAATAATGAGAATTGGTCCGTTAATTGTACTTACAGCTCTGAACTGTTCCGGGTTCAGCTGTTTTCTTAATTCTTCGAGGTCAATCATAGAGTGGTATTAGTATACTAAAAAAAGGCTTGTATGTGTGTTATTTCCCGAACTTTTCTTCGGCTTCTGAAACACGCAGGTATACTGGTCCGTCATATTCCTGAAGTGGAGGAACCTTGTCGGAAATCATTTTTTCTGTAATTGCCAGAAGGGCATCTGTAGCAGGAGCTGCTGCCTTTGGAACAATAACCGAAAAAGATGAAAGGAGAGGAGAGACGGTTTCACAGAATACTGCACAGTCATTCAGAGGTCCCGTAAGAATCATTTCTTTGTCATCTGAATGATTGATCATCTCTGCAAGTTTTTCATAGGTGTAGTCGCCTTCAGGGAAAATTTCAGTTCCGTTTTTATAGGCGCAGGCATAAAATCTGTCTTTCTTTGCGTCGATTACAGAAACAATAAGTTTTCCGAAATTTTCAAAGGCATAGGCATTTGCTTTAAGAGTTGAAACTCCGTACAGAGGAGTTTTGTTTGCTGTTTCAAAGGCTTTTACTGCTGCAAAGCCAAGGCGAAGTCCGGTAAAGCTTCCAGGTCCACGGCAGATACAGGTGTAGTCCAAATCAGAAGGAACAAGACCTGCTTTTTCCATAACGTAATCGATTGCAGGAAGGAGAGTTTCAGATTGTTTCATTCCGATGTCATAGGAAGCTGTAACTGTATGATCATCATTTTTTGCAGCAATGGTAATTTTTGTTACGCTTGAATCAACTGCCAGTCCTTTCATTATTCTATATCTCCGTTATTCCAGTTATTGATTGTAATAATTCTTGAACCGTCGTCCTGAGGTTCAAGTTTAAGGATGATTGTTTTCTTTGGAAGAGCATCCATTATTTTTTCGGACCATTCGATAATTGAAACCCCTTCACCGTAAAGCATGTCTTCAGTACCAAGGTTTTCAAAATCATCTGTGCCTTCAAGACGGTAAACATCCATATGGTATAAAGGCATTTTACCTTCATATTCTGAAATGAGACAGAAAGTAGGGCTTGTAATTGTGTCCGAAACACCAAGGGAGTCTGCTATGCCTTTTGTGATTGTTGTTTTTCCGGCTGCAAGAGTTCCCTGCATTGCCAGTATGTCTCCCTTTTTAAGAAGCTTTCCGATTTTACGTCCAAGCTCAATAGTTTCTTCAGGAGTTTTTGTTTTGAATGTTAGCACGGTAAATGGCCTTCTTTGTCCTGCATAAGAATAAAATCTTTAAGTGCTTTTTTCACAGGCAGGACAGGATAGTTCAAAGGTTCATCAAATCCGATAATTATGTTCTTTTCACCAAGAGGAGTTGTTTCGATGGAGAAATTTATTTTTGCATTGAGTGATGAAGTTGGAAGTTCCATTACTGCATCGCAGGTATATTTTCTGAGGTAAAAAATCTGGCCTTCTTCTCTAGCTAAGTTTCTGAATTCTAAAACCTTCATACTGACTATCTATTATATCCAAAATCTCGTTTCTTTTCCACTATGAATTAAAACAGGCCAGGGCATTAGCCATATCGTGAAGACGAGGACAGATTTCATATTCACAAAGGTCCCCGGTTAATACAGTGTCGTTTGTTGCCAAAGCATTTTCGAAATCGGTAAGAATAGGAGAGAAGTCTTCAAAGAATTCTGTGAAGTTTTTGTCTCCGATTTTAGCTGTATTGAAAGTTTCAGGGAAAAGGGATGCAAGAGCAGCCAGATGACAGAACTGGTCAATAGCATCTGCCAGTTTTTTGATGCTGTTGTTGGCTTCTGAACTTTTTCCGCTGATAAATAACGAAGGAACCTGTTCGATTTCATCCGCAAGAACATTAAGTTCTTCTGAAAAGCGGCTGAATGATTCACGGAGGGCAGGTTCTGTTACAACTTCGAATTCGAACTTTTCATTTCCTGAAAGGGCTGCTTTTGCTGCTTCTTCAAAATGGTCTACTGCAATTACTTTGCCGTTTACTTTTATTCCGACTACAGCAGCTTTGTTGTTTTCACATTCCTGTGCAAAAGAATGAAGAACATCACCGACTGTTTTTTCGCTCTCAATGCTGACATCAATTTTTTCGCCGTTAATGTAAAAATCCATAATGTGTTCTCCTTTCTAGTTGTTTTTATCTGTTTGAATTCTGCTGCTGTTTAGTAAAGTTAGAGATTGTGTTCTGCTGGTTTTCCAGGCTGGAAAGTGATCCTTCCATCTGTCCATATTTTCTTCTTAAGTTTGCTTCAGTAACTTCAAGCTGACTTTCAAGAGTTGCTATACGTTTTTCTGAATCTTTGATCTTTGAATCAAGAGAAGAAGTCTTAAGTGCAAGAATACCACCAGTCTGTGTATAAGCACCAATCTGCTTGTCCAGTTTGTAAGCGATCCCTGAATCAATGATCAGGTCCCCGTCGGAGTCAAATCCGAAAACGGCCTTAATGTCATCAAGATGATTTTCAAGGGCTTCATCAAGTTTCTTTTCATCAATTTCCAGGTAACCTCTCAGTTTTGACTGGGAATAAGAGCCAGAAAAGCCAGATGCGTTTGTGGCAATTCCAATGTCTGCAAGCATTGTCACATCTGCTTCGTCAGAGAATCTGTAGCTGGAAGTAATGATGTTAGACATGTTTGATTTGATCGAAGAAAGTGAGAACTCAGTCTGGAAAATACCAAGTTTTTCCATTTCTGCATCTCTCTGGTCTTCTGTCAAATATTCCAGTTCGTTGATGATTTCCGGTTTGTCCTGAGAAAGAATGTTGATTTCTGCAACGGCCTGATTGTATTTTCCTACAAAATCGATAAGAGCGTTTTTTGAAGCTTCTGTGTCAGGTTTTACGGCAAGGGTTGCAGGTTTTTCTGTTTTCTCGTGTACATGAAGGGTAATCTCTGGAACAACGTCATCAATGTCATTGGTAGGGCGGGTGATAGTAATGCCTTCATATTTGATTATGGCATCTCCAGCCTGTGCGATTGCGTTGTTCGGTTTATAGCCTGTTTTAATAGCAGGGTTATAGGTTTCTATATTTGTTACAGTGATTCTGTGTCCTGTATTACGGTTTCTGATTACGAAAGAACTGATGTTTTCATATTCTTCCAGCGGAAGGTCCAGGTCAACATCCTTTGTGAGAACGTCTCTGGTAGGAATCAGTTTTTCAGTTCCGTCTTTCATAAGGGCGTAAAGAATTCTTTCAGATTTGATTTCTTCAAGTGGCTCAGCTTTTACGGCCTGGTCCTTAAGGAGAGTTTCTGAATTAAAGTTTTCAATTTCAATTCCACCGAACTCAGCAAATCCTCCGGATGGGATTTCTGGTGCTGTGGCTGTATTGTTAATGGCGTATGTAATATCTTCTGTTTCTTCTGCATGGAAAGAAAGTTTTACGCGAAGATTTTTGTTCTGTTTTACTGATTCTGGAAGATCAATTTTGAATGCCCCTCGAGGTTCCAGAACGTAAGATTTTGCATTTGTTTTTTCGTCTGTAGAAAAAGAGACTTTACTGCGTGAAAGGGAAGGCATACGTTTTGCATCCCCAAAGTCTTTTACAGGTGCTGCAGAAATTTCTTCTGCACGTTTTCCGAAAGAAATAGATTCGTCTGTATCCCGTACAGGGGAAACAAGACCAATGTCTTCTGCGAATTTTTGGGAGGCATCTTCAAAAATAAGCTGATTTTCTTTTCCTGTCTGAAGTCCTTCTACAAGCAGAGTTTTCTTTCCTGCACTGGCACCTACAATCATAGTTTTTACGATGTTTTTGCCGCGTTTGTTTACTGCGTCAGAAAAATCTTTAAGAGAACCGCCTTTCCAGTTGAAGGTAAGCTGTTTTTCTCCTGTTTTGAAAGTATAGGTTCCGGCAGGAACTTTGTAGTTGTTTTCCAGTTCTGCAGAAAGGAAACGGTCAGCTGTAGCCGGCTGGATTACTTCAACTTTGAAGGACTGGAATTCAGCACTTCTGTTTGCAGTTGCAGTAATGGCATATTCATCTGTAGAGGTAGTAAGTTTGTTGTTAAATGGATTTTCGAAAGAGTACAGAGTTTTTGTACTGTCTCGAAGAGAGGAAAGAAGTCTGTTTACATCTCTCCAGGCGTCTCTTTGTGCATTGTAGGTATCAAGCGATTTCTGCTCCCTTGTAAGCGGAATTCGCTCTACCTGCATCAGTTTTTCAACTGTATCGTTTGTTTTGTACTGGTCTGTGACGCCCGGGATATTAAGTCCGGCCATATTTTTGTTATAAGCTAAACCATCTTGTCATAGAGCGAACCAATCGCTTTTCTGATTCTGATCTTCAGCTTTACCATGTCCTCCGAAGGAATCTCTTTTACAACCTGATTAGTGTTTGAATCTACAATTCTAACAATAACCTGTTTAAGTTCCTTGTTGACATTAAACTGTAATTTTCTGCCCGAAGTTGATTCTGCCAGTTTCTCAATCTGTTGAATATCAGCTTTGAGTTCTGCCATGTTTTTTTCAATACTTTGGGCAACTTCTGCTCCTGATTGTATAACAGGAGACTTTACAACCGGCTTAGAGCTTTCGCTTCTAACGGCGTATAAATTCTGACCTTCCATGGTCAGAGACGAAACCGACGAAGATATAGTGTTCATAGGTTCCTCCTGTTTGAATTTCCCGTCCTTGGGAAATGAAGTTGTCAAAAAAATAAACCAAGAGGGGGGCGCACCCCTCCTGATCTATTATAGTCTTTGTTTTGTCAAAAAGATGACATCCAGAAATCTCTTTGACTGCGCTTACTACTGAAGCAGAGCAAGAACGTTCTGTGACTGAGCGTTTGCCTGTGCCAGCATAGCTGTTCCGGCCTGTGTAAGGATGGCGTTCTTTGTGTAGTCAACCATCTGTGAAGCCATGTCTGTATCACGAATGCGTGATTCAGCAGCCTGTGTGTTTTCAGCAGCAATGTTAAGGCCTTTTGCAGCCATTTCGAAGCGGTTCTGGTAAGCACCAAGGTCAGCTCTCTGTTTGTTAACATTCTTAAGAGCTTCGTCTACTGTACCAAGTACCAGGTTGGCTTCTTCAGGACTTGCAATAGTGATCTGTGAATCATCACCCTGTGCACCTTTAAGACCAAGAGCTGTAGCGCTCATTGTTCCTACGTATACACGTGTGTTCTGATCCATGTTTGCACCAATCTGGAACTGCATAACAGAGTCAGAATTTGCAGCGAAACGTCCTGTAAGCATGTTCATACCGTTGAACTGTGCCTGTGAAGCAACGCGGTCAACTTCAGCTACAAGCTGTGAAACTTCTACCTGAATCTGCATGCGGTCTTCGTCGCTGTAGATACCGTTTGCTGACTGTACAGCCAGTTCGCGGATGCGCTGGAGAATATCTGTTGTTTCGTTCAGGTATCCTTCAGTTGTCTGAATGA
>JAKSTG010000043.1 GCA_024402695.1 Treponema sp.
GCAAAAGGAACTGTCTCAGAAGTAACCATTAAAATTTTCATATAAACCTCGCTTAATAATTGAATTAAACCTTAACATTCACCGGTTCTTTGACAGAAACACAGGAAACCTGCAATTTTCCGTCCTCTATATCTACTAGGATTTTACCACAGTCTTTACTTTTTTGCGATAAAATTTCGATAGCAAGAGGATCTTCGATTTCTTTCTGAATGATTCTGCGAAGAGGTCTGGCCCCCATAGATGGTTCGTATCCGTTATCAACAAGATATTCTCGGGCAGCATCCGAAAGTTCAATAGAAATATTCTTTTCTGTAAGACGTCCTTCAAGTTCCTTGATTTTAATATCAAGAATTGAAGAAACCTGATCTTTCGAAAGTGGACTGAATACGATAATGTCATCAATACGGTTAATAAGTTCAGGAGAAAGGAACTTTTTAAGTTCATTTTCGGCAGACCCCTTGATTTCTGTATATGGAAGAACCCCTTCATCAAGTGTAAAGCCTGCGCGGCCTTCAGTAGTAATCTGACGGGCACCTGCATTACTAGTCATGATTATAATTGTATTTTTGAAGCTTACTGTATGTCCAAGATTATCTGTCAGTTCACCTTCTTCCAGAACCTGTAAAAGCAGGTTGAAAATATCCTGATGTGCTTTTTCAATTTCATCAAGAAGAATAACAGAATATGGATTGCGTCTTACTTTTTCTGTAAGAACACCGCCTTCTTCATATCCAACGTATCCCGGAGGAGCCCCAACAAGGCGACTTACACTGTGGCGTTCCATATAATCAGACATGTCGATTCTGATAAGGGAATCTTCGCTTCCAAAAAGGAATTTTGCCAAAGTTTTGGCCATCTTTGTTTTTCCGACACCAGTAGGTCCCAGGAAAACAAAACTTCCAAGAGGATGCTTTCCTGAACTGAAACCTGCACGGCTTCTGCGGACAGCACCGGATATTATCTTTACAGCTTCGTCCTGGCCAATGATTGTCTTGTGAAGTTCATCTTCCATGTGAACCAGTTTCTCTGATTCGCCTGAATCCAGTTCTTCAAGAGGAATACCGGTCATTTCAGAAACTATTTCTGCAACATCATTTCTCGTAATCTCTTTTGGACCATTTCCATGATAACGAATATTTGAACAGATGATATCAAAATGCTTTTTAAGTTCCATTACTTTGTCACGGACTACAACAGCATTGTCATAATCGTGGTGCATAATAAGAAGATCTTTTTCATTTATAAGATTATTGATGGAGTTTTCAATATCCTGGATTTCTGAAGGTTTGTTCTCTTCACGAATTTTCTTTGCAACGCCCGCTTCATCCATAACATCAATTGCTTTATCAGGAAGCACACGGTCGGCAATATATCTTTTTGAAAGTTTAACAATATGATTGATTACATCATCGCTGTAGATAACATTGTGAAATTTTTCGTATTTAGCTTTAATACCTTTAAGGATTACAACAGCTTCTTCTTCAGATGCTTCATCTACTTTAATAATCTGGAAACGGCGTTCAAGGGCCATATCCTTTTCAATATATTTTGTATATTCCTTTGTTGTAGTAGCACCTACAATCTGGATTTCACCACGGCTTAAAGCAGGTTTAAGAATATTTGATGCATCCATAGGAGTATCATTACCACCTGCCCCAACAATTGAATGAAGTTCATCGATGAACAGAATCACTTCCCGATGTTCAGCAATTTCATTCATGAGCTTTTTCATACGGTCTTCGAATTCACCGCGATATTTTGTTCCAGCTACAAGGGCGGCCAAGTCCAAAGAAAGAATCTTTTTGTTCAAAAGACCTGAAGGAACTCTTCCTTCAACAATAGCCTGAGCAAGACCTTCTACAACTGCAGTTTTACCAACTCCAGGTTCCCCAATAAGGACCGGATTATTCTTTGTACGACGCAGAAGTACCTGGATAAGGCGGGCAATTTCCTTTTCACGTCCAACTACAGGATCTGTAAGTTTGTCCTGAGCGATACGGGTAAGGTCACGGCTGAACTGTTCAAGAATTGATTTTCTTGATTGTGCCGCTTCATTGAATTCTTTTTTTACTTTCTGAAGAATCTTGCGTTCTTTTTCAAGAGCAGTTTCTTCAACAGATTTTTCGTAATCCAGACCAGAATTTCCAAACATTTCACCAAGAAGAGAATCCGAGTCATCTACCGGATTCTGTGTAGAAGAAAGTCCCTGTTTCTGGATTTCTGAAACCTTTTTTCTGATGTCTGAAATATAAATGCCGTTTTTAGAGAAAAAGAGATTTACAGGATTTCCTTCTTCGCGCACAGCGGCAAGAAGAAAATGTTCAGTTCCAACATAATCATTATGAAGTGCATCCGATTCAATTTCTGCAATCTCTTTCATTGTCTGAATACGTCTTCCTTCAGGAAGATCATCATTCAAATCAATTGAATCATTAAAACCAATGAAACTTTCCAGATTTGAAATAAGAGAATCAAGGTTAAGGTTGAACTCTGCTGCGGCCAGAAAGCCTACCCCGTTACGGTATTTCAAGAGTGCAAGAATAACATGTTCAGGAAGGAGCTGAGTAAGTCCGCTTTTTCTTCCTTCATTCTGTGCCAAAGCCCCTAATAATTTCTGTGCCATTGGGGACATTTTTTTCATATCAATTCTCCCAAAAAAAAAAGACAGTTTATACCTTAATTATCGGCATAAACTGTCTTTTTTCGCACAACTTGAATGCAGATTATAGAAGAATTATTTCTTTGTAATCGAAGAAACTGAAATTTCCTTTGAATAATCCAGAGGAATATTTGAAAGGAATTCAGGGATTCCAGGGAAATTCAGCACACTGTCGATGCTTAAAACAGGGTTTTTTGCAGTTTTATTCAAAAGCTCAACAATATAACGTCCTGACTGGATTGTATTGAGAGTACAGGTAACAGGAATTGTTCCGCTCTGTGAAGAAATTGTATTTCCTTTTTCAGGAGAAACAGCTGCAAGACGGTTGTCACCAGAAACCAGAGAACATTTATCAAGAAGATAATTCCATGAACAGGAACCTTCGTTCTTAACGTTCAGGTTGAAATTAAACTTCATATCAAGGTCAATTCCATCAAGGGCATCAGCACTGAGTTTTTTACCGGCAATGATGTTTGCTGCAAGTGTAGCGGCTTTAGTAACTGACAGTCCTCCGTTTACAAGAGACTGTTTCAAATCAGCAAGGGTCGGCATCTGCAGAGTTGGAGCAGAAACAGACAGAGATGGCTTGAAGACCGGTACTTTGAAAGATTTATTGAAAGGAATATCCAGAGACTGACCTTCGAAAAGAGGAACTGAACTTAAATCAAGGCTTGCTGTTCCCTTAAAACTCAAAGGAAGAGCTTCTTTATTGTCACTATCCTTTGTTTTAGAGGCAAGATTAAGAATTGTTTTATATGGCAGTTTGAAAGAAACCTTGTTGCGGGCAGTATCCATTCCAACAACGCTTACTCCTTCAGCAAAATTCATAGTTGTAATAGAAGAACTGTCATTATCATTTATGATATCAGCTTTAATTCCGGCAATTGAAAAAGAAACTGGATAAGGATTAGAAACTGAATAACCAACATTAAAGGTAAATCCTTCCATATCGATGGACTGAAGACTGATAGAATCGAATTTTACGGTTGGTTTTCCGATTACTTCACTGATTGTTGAAAGACAGGAAGTAAACAACAAAGACAATAAAAGAAATGATGAAATTATAACTGGCTTAAAAGTTTTCATAAGTAAATAATACCCTAAAATCTCCATTATCTCAATAATAAATCAAAGGGGAAGTCCTTCGTCTTGAAATTTTCGTGTCTATCCTATAAACTAAAATAACTTGCCGAGATGGTGGAATTGGTAGACACCAGGGACTTAAAATCCCTTGCTGAGCAATCGGCGTGCCGGTTCAAGTCCGGTTCTCGGCAAAGCCTTCCGATTTCGGAAGGCTTTTTTTTTTGGAAACAAGGAGTATCTTATGCCTCATTCATATAATAAAGGATGCTATTTCAAATCTCTTTCAGATATTCAGAACAAGAATATTACAATCATGGGATTAGGTTTAAATGGCGGTGGTGAAGCCTGTGTACGTTTCTTCCTTAAACACGGGGCAAATGTACTGGTAACTGACATGAAAACTCGCGAACAGCTTCAGCAGACTGTAGATAAACTCCTGAATGACAAAAATCTGGACACAAGCCGCCTTACATTCCGCCTTGGCGAACATCTTATTGAAGACTTCGAAAATGCAGACTGTGTAATCAAAAACCCTGGCGTTAAATATGACGGAAACAAATATCTGGCTGCAAGCAAAAACATTGAAACCGATCTTTCTATTTTCCTTGCTTTCACAAAAGCTCCGGTTATTGCAGTTACAGGAAGCAAAGGGAAAAGCTCAACAGTTAGTGCAATTTATTATGGACTTAAAACAGCAGGTTTCCAGACTTTCCTTGGCGGAAACATTACAGTCAGTCCACTCACCTTCCTTGAAAAAACAAATCAGGATACACCGGTTGTAATTGAATTTTCTTCATGGCAGCTGGCTGACCTTAGAGGTCGTGGACTTTTAAAACCACATATTTCTATCATCACAAAAATTGTTCCTGACCACCAGAACTGGTACGGCGCAATGGCACCTTACGTAGACGACAAAAAACTGATTTTTCAGGATCAGGACAAAGGCTGCTATTCTGTATTTGATTTTGGAGAAGATGAACCTGGTACAGGCCCTGAAAATTCAAAAACCTGGGGAGAAGAATTTGCATCTGAAAGCAAAGCAACTGTTCTCCGTTACTGGAACCAAAAACTTCCTGAAGGAAAATTCGGAGTCTGGCAGGAAAGAAATGCAGACGGCAGCTTCAAGGGCAAAGTTTTCCTTCCTGGAATGCCGGAACCGGAAACAATCCTTGGTGAACTTTCAGTTCCAGGTGACCACATGAAGACAAATGTTCTTAATGCTGCCCTGGCTATGTATCTTATGGGACTTCCTGGAAGTCTTATCAAGAAAATCATGAAAGATTTCCCAGGAGTTGAACACCGTCTTCAGTTCTTCCATGAAAACAAAACAGGAACTTCTTCATACAAGTTTTATAACGATACCTGTGCTACAGTTCCGGACAGTGTTGTGGCAGCCTGTAAAAGCTTTGAAAAACCTGTAATTCTTCTTACAGGAGGAACTGACAAAGGGCTTGAGTTCACAAAACTTACAGAATATTTGACTACAAGCAAAAATGCAGTAAAAGACCTTTACTTCCTTGCTGGAACAGCAACTGACAAAACCCTTCCAGAACTTCAAAAATCAGGCATTTCATATAAAGGTCCGTTCCCTTCTCTTGATGAACTCCTTCTGGCCTTGAAAAAAGATCTTGAAGAATCAAAAGAAGCTGTAGATGATCAACCGATTGTGTTCAGTCCGGGAGCAACTTCTTTCGGAATGTTCCAGAATGAGTTTGATCGCGGAAATCAATTCATGAACAAGGTAAAAGAAAACTTCTAAAAAAAGGGACCGAAAGGTCCCTTAATTTTTTACAAGTCTGTAATCTCCTCTATCAATAAGAACACTGCACTTATAAGGCCTAGCATTTTTTACAAAGAAATCAGGATCAAATGCGTATTCAGAAAGAAGATCATCAGGATGATATTTGAGACTAACTTTCTGTGATTTTCCGGTTGATGCAT
This sequence comes from Treponema sp., assembly GCA_024402695.1. GTDB lineage: Bacteria > Spirochaetota > Spirochaetia > Treponematales > Treponemataceae > Treponema_D. The sequence continues at coordinate 5,684 of JAKSTG010000043.1, forward strand.
TTACAGAGAAAGCTCCATTTAAAATCACAATGTCTTCAAGAACTTTATAAACGTTGTTACGATTCTTTTCATTGCAAAGGGCTTTAAGAAAAGAAAGCTGAAGTTTCTGAACCTGGAGATAATCATCATCAGAACTGAAGGTATTAGTAAGAATAGACTTCCCGAATTCTTTTGCATACCATTTTACAAAAGACTGAATAAAACCATGAGGCCGTTCCCGGAAAAAGTTTGCAAAGCTCATGAACCATGGAACTGCACGACCAAGGTTATAGAAAATAGTACAACCGGCCGAAAGCTCAGAACTTAACTTCAGATCTTCCTTTGAGTATTTGTCTGTATACAATACATGGTATGGAGTTTCGGTTTCATAATGAAGATTAAGTTTTTCAGCTTCATCAAAGAGGACAGTTCCAGGAAGAACTGAAAGACAGAAAGTTTCAAGATTATTAGGATAAAGACCAAGAGCGAAATCCATACTTTGCTTAAAACCTTTGAAGGTATCTCCAGGAAGACCGTAAATCAAGTCAAAGCCAAAAACTACTCCTTCCTGATTCAAAATAGAAATATTCTTGGTAAATACTTTCTTATTTAAACCACGGTGAACCAGTCTAAGAACATTTTCATCTGCGCTTTGTAAACCAAACTGCAAGGCACAGGGAATCTTTGTAAAGGCTTTTGCCAGTTCTCTGTCTATGAACTCTGCACGGGCTTCAAAATAATAAAAAGTATCAGGAGTTTTCTTTGCAATTAGATTCAGAATTTCCACTGCCCGTTTTTTATCTGCATTGTAAGTAGGATCAAGAACGAATACCTGAGGGATTTTCTTTTGTGCAAAAAGTTCCAGCTCAGCCTTTATTCGTTCCATTGGGAAATAAGAAATTTTGCTTTCACCTTTAGATTCAAAGCAGTAGGAACATTTGAAAGGACAACCTCTGGCAAGTTCCCAAAGGGCTCCGCCATATTTTGATGGATCAAGAGTCCCGTCAAGATAAGGAGAAGAAATCACCTGTACCCTTTCCTGCAAGTTCAGAGACCTGGTAATTTTTGTAAGTCCTTCTGTCTCTCCTTTTAGTAAACTGGAAACAAGTTCCGGAACAGACCATTCTCCAGGCCCTGTTGTAAGATAATCAAAAGAGTGAAAACTTTCCGGATTTGCTGTAACTTCAGGTCCGCCTGCCATAGTAATACAATCAGGAAACTTTTCTTTTATGTATAAAGCAAGTTCTTCGAGTTCTTTTCTGTTCCATACATAAACCGAAGCCATAAAAAAAGAAGGCTTCTCCTGACCGATAAGAGAATCGAAAAGATACTTAGTTTTATTCTCTGAAGATTTATAGGAAGAATTTTCTTTTGAAACATCAGTCAGTTTTACTTCAACAGAATCTTTCGTTAATGGAGAATTTTTAAGAGCCGAAGCAATACAGGCTGCCCCAAGAGGAAGACTCTGGGGAGACGTTTCTATGAGAATAGTGGAACAGATTACTAAGGGCTTACTCATTAAAAAGGAATACTATTCTGTAAGAGTTCTGCAGAATCTGAAACCGATGTAATCGTAACATTCATTAGGATCGTAGGAATAACGGTCTCCACAGTAAACGAAAGGTGTATATTCAGAAAAACTACCGCCACGGCAAACACGCTGTTCACCAAAATCTGGTCCATAGCTTGAAGAAGTTTTATTGTAATCGCTCATCCAGTCCCAGCAGAATTCAAGAACGTTTCCGCTCATATCATAGAGACCGGCACCGTTGGCGTTACCGCTTCCGTTTTCAGGAATTGTATCAGGATTGAACAAAGTTCCGGCAATACCTACAGGCTTTGCTTCTGTAGAATTAAAGGCATCCCAGCATAATTCAGCGAATCCTGCTTCGGAATCACTTTTTCCGTCTGAATCAATCTGGCCGCTTACAAGGTTTCCTTTCTGGAGCCCGTATTTTGTACGGCGGCTGGCATATTCCCATTCTGCTTCGCTTGGAAGACGGTATCCGTCAGCTTTCCAGTTACAAACTGCAAGGTCACATCTTGCATCCCCTGAGTCTCGGAGAACTTCTCCTTTATAGGTATAACATGGAGTGTATCCTTTAAGTTCACTTAAAGCATTGCACCAGACAATGGCGTCATACCAGTTGATCATGGTTACGGGAAGTGTTCCGTTCAGTTCTGTTGGTTCAGAACCGGTCTTTCCGTTAGATCCTGGCATTCCTTTATTCTGGAAAACATAGCCTTTTTTTTCGGCTTTACGTCTTGTCTGATACCACAAAGAGTAAGTAGTTTCAAACTTATTGATGGCAAAAGGTTCTACAGTTCTTTCTGCAGTAAAAGCCTGAACATCCTGACCAATTGTGTAAGTGGAAGCATTTTTGAAAGAGACAAAACTGATATGTTTGAATTCACTTTCCTGGGCAAAAAGTCCTGAAGAAAGCGCTGCAGCTGCTAAAATCACTAAAAGTTTTTTCATTTAAAATGCCTCCAGAGAGTGTTTTACTTTACTTCTCTTAACTCTGTACTTGAAACAACCCATTTGTCATTTTGTTTCACAACTTCCATAACAGCATAGGTTCCGTCGATTCCAAAGCTTCCAGGGTTTACGATTACTGTGTCGCCGATTTTATCGGTTCCTCTACCTTCATGTACATGTCCTGTAAGAACTGCAACTGGTTTCACTTCCGAAATAAGGTCACGGAACATCTGACTTCCAACGTGAAGGTTTTCATTTACTGCATCGCAAACAGTATCTTTGGGAGGATTATGAGAGATAAGGAAAAGATTATCCATTGTTTCTGTTTTACAGATGTCAAAATCAGAAACCAGGTCTTCTTCTGTGCGTTCATAAGGAGGTTCTCCTGTGAAAACAGTAGCTCCACCTGAACCACAAACTGCCAGGCCCTCATGGAAGACGATTGTTCTTTCACAGTTGATATCAGCTGCATCAAGAGCATCCATAAAATCAGGTTCATCACAGTTTCCGAGAACTGCAAAAACATTGTCATGTTTATCTGTGAGCTTTTTCAGAACTGGCTGTGCTGTTTCAGGCTTTTTAAATTCTGTAAAATCACCTGCAAAAAGAACAGCATCTGCTGCCTTGAATTCGGCGTCAAGTTTATCAAGATTTTCGGCATTGCCGTGAATATCAGACAAAAGTAAAAGTTTCATATTTTCTCCTAGCACAGTTTGTTGAAGGCAGCTTTAAGACTTGCCATCTGTTCCGGTGTCCCGATTGTAATTCTTACGAAATCTTCAATTCCAGGAGTCTTGAAGTGACGGATAAGAATACCATTTTCTTTGATTCCTTTGTAAATCTGTTCTCCAGCCAATCCATCTTTCTTTGCAAAGATGAAGTTTGTCTGGCTTGGAATTGCATAAAAACCTTTCTTAATAAGAAAATCATAAAAATCATCACGGGCATCAGCAACTTTCTTGGCACAGTCACAATAGTAACCGATATCACGGCAGGCTTCTTTTCCTGCTACCTGTGCAACGGCATCCAGTGGAAAGTGATTTACTGAGTTCTTAACTGTTGTAACAGTATTGATAAGTTCAGGATTTGAAATGATAAAGCCAAGACGCATACCGGCACCACAAAGACTCTTACTGAAAGTACGAACAATAACAAGATTCGAGAATTCAGCAAGAAGAGGAATGCAGGATTCACCACCGAAATCACAGTAAGCTTCATCAACAATAAAGATTTCATCTTTGCTTGCTTTAAGAAGCATTTCACGAACCTGGTTTCTTGTAAGTCCAAGGCCTGTTGGTGCGTTAGGGTTTGCAAAAATGATTCCACCTGCATTTTCTTCTGCGTGCTGGAGCATAGCTTCTGTATTAAGAGTCCAGTCCTTTTTCAGAGGAATGCGGTCCATCGGAATATTGTAGAAGCCAGCATATACAGGATAGAAACTGTAAGTGTGCTCAGGCATTACAAATTTTTTGTTGCTTGAGAAAAATGCGTAGAAAACAAAAGAAAGAACTTCATCACTTCCGTTTCCTGTATAGATCATATCTTTTGTAACAGTAAAAGGAATCTTGTCTTCTTCTGCAGGTTCTACAGTTTTCCCGTTAACTTTGGCACGGCACAGACATCCACCGGTTTTATTCAGCATGTCTGCAATTTCTTCGTGCAGTTCAATTGAATCAGGATCAGGATAAAGTGCAAGTTTTTCCGGATTCTTTTTGATAAATTTGTTTACAGCCTTAATCACCTTTTTGCTTGGTGGATAAGGATTTTCATTAGCATTGAGTTTTATATAAGGACGATCCTTTGGCTGTTCTCCAGGAACATAAGGATTCAGTCCGTTCATTCTTTCACTAATTAACATTTTAGTTTCCTATCTAAAGTTTTTTACTCCGTCCAGGTCCAGAGTTGCGAAAAGATCATCGATAGTTTCGCGGCGGCGGATTTCTTTGAAAGTTCCATCAGGACGCATAAGGATTTCTCCACAGCGGAGTTTTGAGTTATAGTTGAAGCCCATTGCTCTACCGTGTGCACCAGCATCATGAAGAATTACAAAATCACCTTTTTCAATTTCAGGAAGTTCACGCTGTACTGCGAACTTGTCTGAGTTTTCACAAAGACTTCCAACTACATCGTAAACGTGATCTTTTGGTGCGTTTTCTTTTCCGCAAACTGTGATTTCATGGTAACTTCCATAAACACCAGGACGCATAAAGTCTGCCATACAAGAATCCAAACCAATGTATTCGCGGTAAATATGTTTTTCATGAACAGCTGTTGAAACAAGCCATCCGTAAGGACCTGTAATAGGCCGTCCACATTCCCAGTAAATAGCCATTGGATCCAGTCCTGCAGGAACTACAACACGGTCATATTCCTTGCGGATTCCCTGAGCTACGTAATCGTAGTCAACTGCAACATCGCCCGGTTTGTAAGGAATACCGATTCCACCACCAAGGTCAACGAATTCAATATTTACACCAACTTTTTCTTTGATTTCTGCAGCCAGTTCAAAAACCAGTTTAGCAGTGTCAACGAAGAAGTTTGGATTAAGTTCATTTGAAGCAACCATTGTATGAAGACCAAAATGTTCAACACCAAGTTCCTTACATTTTGCGTAGGCTTCAAGAATCTGTGCTCTTGTAAGTCCGTATTTTGCTTCTTCCGGTTTACCAATGATTCCATTGCAGCCCTGCTTGTCGCTACCTGGGTTATAGCGGAAACAGATAGTTTTTGGGAATTCTCCACCAAGAGCATTTTTCAAAAATTCAATATGAGTAATATCATCCAGATTGATGATATTTCCCTGTTCATAAGCAACCTGGAATTCTTTTGCAGGAGTTTCATTTGAAGTAAAGATTACGTGGTCGCCAAGAATTCCGCTCATTTCAGAAAGCATAAGTTCTGGAAGTGAAGAACAGTCAGCGCCACAACCTTCATCTGCAAGAATTTTGAGAATGTATGGATTTGGACAAGCTTTAACAGCGTAATGTTCACGAAATTTAGGGAAGATAGAAAAAGCTTTTGTGAATTTTTTAAGATTGTCACGAATAGCTTTTTCATCGTAAATGATGAAAGGTGTCGGGAAATCACGAACCAGATTTGAAAGCTGGTCTTTTGTTAAAGGGAATGTCTTTTCCATTTTGAACTCCTTATTTTTTTAAACAATTGGTGATTGTACTGAGCCAGTCACCGTAAATTTCATAATATAAGTAAAAAAGGCTGCCCGAAGACAGCCCCTATTTTTTCTGGATTGCAATGGCTGCGCCTGCAACCCGAGTATAATTTAAAGTTTAGAAAGTTTTTCGTTGAGAAGTTTTGTTGCTTCTTTTGGATTTGCTTTTCCACCTGAAACTTTCATTACCTGACCCATAAGCCAGCCTACTACATTAGTCTTTCCACCTTTGTAGTCTTCTACAGCTTTAGGATTAGATGAAATAACCTGATCAACAAATGCTTCAATAGCACCTGTGTCACTTACTGATTCCATGCCTTTTTCTTTGATGATTTCTGAAGGCTTTTTGTTTGAAGCCAGCATTTCAGCAAATACTTCTTTACCCTGTTTTGAAGTGATTTTCTGTTCTTCGAGGGCATCTGCAAGTTCAGTCATATGAGCTGGTGTAATCTGAACATCATTGATTGTTTCGTTCTTTTCATTAAGAACAGCCAGAAGTTCAGAAAGCATAAGGTTTGCAACACGTTTAGGAGATTTAGCTTTTGAAGCAGCTTCTTCAAACCACAGAACCAGATCACGGCTTGCTGTAAGAGTTTCTACGTCAAAATCAGAAAGACCAAATTCTTTCTTGAATCTCTGGCGTTTTGCTTCTGGAAGTTCACCAACTTTTGCTGCAGCAGCCTTAACAAGTTCTTCAGAAACTGTAAATGGTTTAATATCAGGTTCAACAACAAAACGGTAGTCAACGAAAGAGTTTTTAGTACGCTGAACTACAGTCTGTTTTTTATCATCATCCCAACCCATTGTTACTTTGAATCCGGCATTGAATTCCTGACGGTCTTCCTGGAATTCTTTAAGCTGGCGCTGGGCTTCATAAGCACAGGCATCCTTGATCTTAGAGAATGAGTTCAGGTTCTTGATTTCAGAAATTGGTGTGTGATAAAGCTTTCCATCTTCCCAAACATTCAGGTTGATGTTGGCATCACAACGCATGTTACCTTCTTCAAGGTTACCGTTTGTTACTTTTACATAACGAAGGATTTCGCGAACGTTCTGGAAGAACAAGGCTGCTTCTTCTCCTGAAGTCATATCAGGTTTTGTAACAATTTCGATAAGAGGTGTACCACAACGGTTATAGTCAATATATGAGTGATTACCGGCAAGGTGAAGAGACTTACCTACGTCCTCTTCAAGGTGAATGCGTTCAATACGTACGCGGCGGTATTTGCTTCCTGAGTTTTCAACTATACAGTCTTCACCTTTAAAGTTCTTATCACGGCATCTTGGTCCGCCAGGCTGTTCATCTTTTGGATAATGAATGAATGGAAGATCAACATAACCGTCTGTACAAAGAGGAAGGTCATACTGAGTAATCTGATATCCTTTTGCAAGGTCAGGATAGAAGTAATGTTTACGGTCAAATTTTGTGAACTTTGCGATGTTACAGTTCAAAGCCTGTCCAGCAACGGCACCAAGTTCTACATAGCCTTTTGAAATACGAGGCATAGCTCCAGGAAGTCCGAGACAAACCGGACAAACACGTGTATCAGGCATACCGCCGTAACGGTTTTCACAGGCACAGAAAGCCTTAGTTTTTGTTAAAAGCTGAGTGTGGATTTCACATCCAATAACAATTTCCCACTTATCAATCATAATATTACTATTATATGAAAAAACTGCTCTTTATGCTATAATGCGACTATGGTTGTTTCAGTTATTTTTGCAGTACTTTTTCTTACTGCTATTGCCCTTTATATTACAGGTTCTGTAAAAAAATCCATTTATCTTGAAAAAATACCTTTAGCCATTTCTGTTTTTCTTATGGAAGGAATCTCACTTCCAGTTCTTATTTCAAGAATTCCAGATTCTCTTCACACAGCCATTATTTCATCCCTTGCCTTAATCTGTACCGGTTTATATGTGATCCTTAAAAACATTCCACTTATAAAAAGCAAAATACTCGAAAATACAGCTCTTCTTGGATTCTATTTTTTCTGGATTGTACTCTTTAACAGTATTTTCTTTATCTATAGAGTTCATATTTCAATTTCAATAACCTATGGGGTCCTTTTTATTGCGGTAGTTTTATTCCTTATTCTAAAACTTCATATAAGAAACTTAAAAGAAGCTGGAAGAATCCTTATTGCAGCAATTTTTTCAGGTTCTTTATTTTTCATTTCCCTTGTTACTCTGGTATACGAACACAATTTCTATTCAATTCTTTGTTTCATCGGATCAGCCGGACTTACTGCTGCTAACATCCTGAAACTTATGAATTCAAAGAATGAAAAAAATCAGACTTCCCTTCCAGACAACCTTGTGCTTATCTGCTCAACTGGGGTTCTTCTGGCAGGCACAGTTTTAATGTTATTTTAGCCAATTTTTACTTTATTTTAATCTAATATTTAAGTAATTTTCTCTTGCTTTTAACATAACTGATGGTATAATTTGCATCATAAAGTTATTTAGAGGTAACATTAAATGAAAAAAATACTTAAACTTACTGCTTTTATTTTCACTTCTGCCCTCATTTTCAGCTGTGGTTCTGCACCAAAAGCTGAAACAGAAGTTAAACAGGCTCCTGCAGAAACAACTGCTTCAGAAGAAGTAAAAGAGGAAATTCCTGTAACATTCCTTTGTACATCAGAAGATGTAACAGAACTGCCAGACACTTTCATGCTTGTTCTTGATGATTTTGAAGAAGGAAATTACTGGTACGGTGTCGGAGATTCCTGGGACCAGTGGGGATCTCACAACCTTTCCATTGCAGCCGGAGTTGTAAAAGACTGGGCTTCAAGCGGAACTCACTGTCTTAAAGCAATTATGGAACCTGCAGGTCCTGAAACTTCAAAACAGGCAACCTGGTGCTGTAATTCCCTTGTAGAAAATGATCTTACCGGATTCAACTGGGTAGAAGTAACTGTTTACAATCCACAGGATTTTGATTTTGAACTGAATATCGCAATTCAGGATGGAAAAGCTTACCAGTGGATGCAGTCTCCTAACCTGATGGTAAAACCTGGAATTACAACCTGTCTTTTCGACATCTCTTCAATGCCGGATGATTTCAAGGAAAATGTTTTCTGTTTTATGATTCAGTCTTTGAATGAAAATCCTGGCGGATATCTCTACTTCGATAACTTCAGACTTTATGAATAGGTAAAAAAAAAAGACTTCCGAAAGGAAGTCTTTTTTTTGGGCAGTGAGAGGATCGAACTCCCGACATTCTGGGTGTAAACCAGACGCTCGTA
>JAKSTG010000044.1 GCA_024402695.1 Treponema sp.
GAAAGCCAGGTTCTTAAATTTGGCGATTTTACACTGAAAAGCGGACGCAAATCTCCGTTCTTTATGAATGCCGGTGCTTATGTAACAGGCAGCCAGCTTATCAGACTGGGAAGATACTATGCACAGTCAATTCATGAAAACTTCGGGGATGACTTTGACGTTTTGTTTGGACCTGCTTATAAAGGAATTCCACTTGCTGTATGTACAGCAATGGCATATTCAGAACTCTACGGAAAAGAAATCCGTTACTGCTCAAACCGTAAGGAAGCTAAAGATCACGGTGATGCAGGTATCCTTCTTGGAAGCAAAATCAAGGATGGAGACAGAGTAGTAATCATTGAAGATGTAACAACTTCTGGTAAATCAATCGAAGAAACTTACCCTATCGTAATGGCTCAGGGAAAAGTTGAAATCGTTGGTGAAATCATCAGTCTGAACAGAATGGAAAAAGGACTTGATACAGAAAAGTCTGCACTGGAAAGTATTTCAGAAAAGTACGGCTTCAAAACTTGTGCTATCGTAACAATGAAGGACGTTGTTGAAGCTCTTTACGATAACGGCGATAAGAAAGTAATTACTCCGGAAATTAAGAGCCGGATTGATTCGTACTACGCTGAGTACGGTTGCAAATAAATTCACCCATTTCTTTGCGGGGCAGAACTCGTATTGCACTGTAGTTCTGCTCCATTGCAGTGAATGTAATTGGTGTTCCATCCTGAAAGAACACAATCTCATTAGTAATATCAATTTCTGAAATTACCAGATTCGAAATGAATGGTCCGTTCCAAAGAAAGTTTGGAAACTCTTCCGGATCAGGCATTCTTGAAATGAACTGGTCAAAACTTATCATAATATCTTCATTGTGTTGAATTTTCGGCACTTTGTCACTCTTTTACCTTACAAATTGTTATTTTCTCCAATGGTGCAAACATCACTTTCATTTTACTCAAATTTTGAGGTTTTCCCTTTTATATAGTAAAATGTAAGGATATTGTGAGGTCTTTTATGAGCATGAAAAAAATTCTTTTTGTCGGATTATTTGCAGCCGCTGTACTTTTTGGGGGATGTAAAAATGCCGTTCAAACTTCTGGTGGCGGTAGCGGATCATCGGGGAATGATGTTTCTTATCCTCATTATAGTGTTTTGAATACTGAAGATGGGGAAAAGGGTAGTTCAAATACAAGTAAGGATGTTAACCCTATAATTTCTGAAAGTCGTTCAGAAAGTCTTGATTTTATTTTCAATACTAATTCCTTGGGAAAGACAACAATCACTATTAGTCGTTTGGAATGGAATCAGCTGTTAAGAAATTTCGATTATTTTTATAAAAATGAAAATAGTGTTCTGGCAGCAAACTATACTTATGAGAAGGACGGAAAGACCTGGTCTTTGAATGAAGTTGGTTTAAGATTAAGAGGAAATACCAGCCGTTACCGTCCTCAGGGAAAAGACACTCCTTCTGATGAATCGGGACATCATCAGATGAATGCAGACTGGAATGAAGATTATTATAACTATGCAGCTAAATGTCCTGATACTGATTACAGACAGTCTCACTTTAAAGTAGATTTTGAACCTAGAGATGACGATGACCGTAAACTTTCTGGATGTATGAAGGGTGTTGCTTTAAAGAGAATGGATGGATCCTGCACCAGAGAAATATTCTGTTATGATTTGTTCCATCGTTATGGAATCTGGACTGCACCTCGTGCCAGCCATACAAAAGTAATCATCAAATTTATTGAAGAAGATGGTTCTATAACAACAATTGATTACGGTGTTTACGAAATGTTTGAAGAAGTAAACAAACAGAGTCTGAAAGCCCGTGATAAAGATGAGAACAAAGAAGCTAATGCATGGAAGAACAGCAAAGGAAGTCTATGGAAATGTTCAGGCGGAGATCTTTCAAATCCAAATGTAAAATATGGTGTTGAAGATATCAGAATCACAGCCTTTGATGAAAAGCAGAATCCGGTAGCTTTTGTTTGGGATGCTCCAACTTATGATTTGAAAGCAGATAAAGGAAACCTTTCTGCTGCAAGTGAAGAATTCCGTAGTTTTATAACTGAATTAAATGCTCTTCCAAACGTTAAAAAAACTACTGATACAGAATCAATAAACAAAATTAAAGATTTTTATGAGAAATGGATGGATGTAGATTTCTTTTTGAAAACCTACGCTGTAAACATTCTTGTAGGAATGGATGATGACTACTGGGGAAATGCGAACAACTATTATTTGTATTTTACAGATACAGTAAGTATGGGAAGAAAAGTTTATCTGATTCCATTTGATTATGATAATACTCTTGGCGCTTCGATTATGAAGGGGGATGGAAAGGAGGGAATTGAACAGAATCCGTTTGAATGGGGACGCGGAAATAACCGTCCACTTATGGATAAGATTCTCCAGGTTCCTGAATTTAAAGAAAAGTTCAGAGAACTTTTGCTGGAAGTTTCTTCGGAAGAATCGGAATGGAATTATGAAGATTGTAGAAAAAGATTCTTAGATTGGAAATCAATGGTATCAGGTTCACTTTGGACTTCTGATTTGAACGGTAATATTTCCACTTTAGGCTGGTGGGATTCAGGATGGTGTCCAGGTGGATATTATTTGACTCATGAACCAAGCATATATGATTACACAAGATACCAGTTTAAGAAAAATCTTGGAGTTTCAACCCAGGTAAAAATGATCCTTGATTTGAATGGTGGAAATATAGATGGTGATACTTCTTCTATTGAAGTGAATTGTACTGGAACTTCGATGGACTTAAAAGAAATTATCCCGACTGTCCCTGAAAAAAAAGGATCAATCTTCCTTGGATGGACAAAAACCAAAGACGGAGATGATTATGTAACATTTATCTCGGGAAGTAGAAACATTACTCTTTATGCAAGATGGGAAGATGTTCCTACAGAATACGAAGTTTATAAAACAGAATTTGATATGTGGGAAGAAACAAGTCCTGGAAAATGGCAGAACATAGGAACTTACGATGAAGTTTCTATGTACATCGAAGCAAAAGAAGATGGTTTACATGTTAAGAAATCACATGACAGCAAACGTATAACTATGAAGGTCAAAGATTATTCTACAGGAAAAGATTTGTTCTATGTAGAAAATATAGACCGTTGTAATGGCTATGGGGAAACAACACCAATCAATGAATTTGTTTATCCGTTCGTAGAAAAAGATAATATCTATGAGATTAAATTTGAATTTTCGGATACAAATTACGGTAAATGGCATGAATTGAAGGATATAAGAATCAGGGCTGTTGGTGGACGAGGAGATATTTACGCCACACATGATGGATATAAATTTAATCCTGAAGACCTGACTTTTGAATTCAAGAATCTTGAAATAAATACTCAGGACGCATCAATTTCAATATGGGAACAGAATGCTTACTTCTTTGAGAATAAGACATGGGGGGCTATTATTAATGTTGGCGGTTATAATGGATGGTCTCAGAGATGGAGGAGAGATGAATCGAACCCAAATCTGATTCAGGTTCTTAATTATGATTCTTTAACATTCGAGCATAAGTTCGTTTTGTTGGATGAAATGCCTTCTGAACTTTATGCTGTAATAAGATTCTATTTTACAGACGACTATAATTTGCATTATGTTTGTCCTTTGATTGAAGAAAAGGTTTATCCTTTCTAGGAAGTAGTTCATTCCTGAAGGAATAATATTTTTACGAATAAAAATTAAGCCCCGCTGCGAAGCGGGGCTTTTTTTATTACTTAATAAAATGACTTTTACTGAGTCAAAGGGTCAACGCCGAAAATTTTTTCCAGCTGTTTCCTTGTGGCTTCCATGTCTTTTGGATAAGGAGCTTCGAAAGTAACCTGTTCGCTGGTTTTAGGATGGGCGAAGCTTATTCGGTATGCGTGAAGAGCAAGACGATTTAGAAGAGGTCTTTCTTCTGTTTCGTCTCCGTTCCAGCGGCGCTTTATTTCGGAAAGGCGTACAGGCTTCTGGTTTCCGCCGTAAAGTGGATCGCAAACAATCTGAAGTCCGTTTGCATTCAGGTGAACACGAATCTGGTGTGTGCGTCCTGTCTTTGGCTTTGCTTCGATCCACGAATAAGGTCCGCAGCTTCCAATATTGCGGAACTCTGTTTCAGAAGGCTTTCCAAGGCGTTTGTCTACAACAGTTCTGTGACGCTGGTCTCCGTCTGGCAGAAGTTTAAGATCAACAGTCAGATTGTCCCAGACAGGGTGACCGTAAACCAGAGCATGGTAAGTTTTATGAACTTCGCGTTTTTCAAACTGCATTGAAAGGCTTTTATGTGCTTCCGGATTTCTGGAGTAAATAACAATTCCCGAAGTGTCTTTGTCGATTCTGTGAACTGCGTAAAGGCGGCCGAATTCTTTTTCTGCTTCCAGGTCCAGACGTGGTGCGTCAGGATTATAGCGGTCCGCCGCAATGAGAAGTCCTGATTTTTTGTTCAGGACTACAATGTCGTCATCAGAATAAATAACTGAATAATATGAATTTGCCATGAGGATATTTTAATGGATTTATGGATTTAAGTCTTTACAGGCGGTAATCCACCGCCTGAATTTTTAGTATCCTGTACTTTCTTCCATCTTGGTCAGGATGCGGTCCAGTTTTTCGCCGTAGGCGCGGTCTGCGGCCCAGGTGCCTGCCAGTTCGAAGATTGTAGGGGCTTTGCCTTTTGGATTTACCCATTTGAAGCGTTTGTCGATAAGCTCGTTGGTAAGCTGATTTTCTTCGGTTTTAGCGTAGGCAAAAAGGTGCTGGATATGGGCACGAACCCCAAGCTGTTCAGTTTCAAAAATTTCGCCTGGATGGTCGGCATCAATGGCACCAAGTCCGCAGTAGTTGTGGAATTCAGGCTGAACCAGGTTTCCGAATCTTAAGTAGCCGGTTTCAAGGCACATCTGTGCCCAGGCGCAGTCGGAATTGATTCCTTCAGTTGAAGCTTCTTCAATGTAGTATTCAGACATGCGGACAATCATGTCGCGGTCTGCTTCGGGATTCTGGCTCATGAAGTAAAGATAAAGTTCATCGGCTGTCAGTACGGCAGGATCACTCAGATTACGGGAAATGATTTTTGGTTCCTTGTGAACAGGTTCTGTTTCGGGAGCCTTTGGAGTAGTTTTACAGCCCACAGTCAGAAGGGCAGAAATTGTCAGAATAAGGATAAGAAGTTTTTTCATATATAAATTTTCGGAGAATTTTTGCTTCGACTTTCCTTTTTTTCAATAAAAAAGACATTCTTATAGTATGGATATCAAAGTTAAACCAGATATCAGGGAACTGACTCTCAGAAACGGCCTGGAGTTTCCCAATGATGAAGAACTGGTAATGATGATTTTGGGGACGGGGACAAAGGAGTTCCCTATTAGAAGCATGGCAAGAGCCGTGAACAATGCCGTGGATGAAAGTTTTGGAAATGACCTTCTGGAAAGCCTTAGGAAAATAAAAGGCATGGGGGATGGGAAAATCCTTCAGATTGCGGCGGCAGTGGAATATGGAAGAAGAAAGCATGAGTCTACGGGCAACCGTATTTCGCATCCGTCTGATGTAGTTCCTTTTGTGGCTCATTTTGCCTTGAAAAAGAAAGAATATTTTCTGGGAGTTACTCTCAATGGAAATCATGAAATTATTCAGATTCACGTTTTGAGCGTAGGGACTGTCACTTCTTCTGTGGTCTATCCTCGTGAAGTTTTTGGTGTGGCAATGAATGAAAATGCGGCAGCCATAATTCTGTGCCACAATCATCCTTCCGGAAATCTCGAACCTTCCGAACAGGATATAGAAACTACTGATAAGCTGCTCAAAGCCTCGGAAATCATAGGAATCCCGATTCTGGATCATATAATTATCAACTCCATGAACTACTACAGTTTCCTGGAACACGGTTTGTTGTTTACAAGCGGGTAAATAGTTATACTTTAAGTATGACTAAAATGAGACGTTTATTTACAGGGCTTTTGCTCGCTGTTTTTTTATCTACATCTGCCTCAGCAACAACCGTCATAGACCTGGATGGTATTATCAATTTTATTGAAGCTGTTGATAGTATAATTAATTTCCCGGGAACAAATTCTTTGTCGCCTTCCTCAAAGAAGAAGCTTGATAAGGAAAAGGAAACAAAAATTGTAATCAACAGCAACGTTTCAAATGCAGACGTTTATCTGAACGGAGTTTACAAAGGAAAATCATCACTGACTCTTAAAAACTTGAGGGAAGGAAAATACAAGCTGGAACTCAGAAAAGATTTTTACCAGTGTGATGTGTATACAATTTCGGTTAAAGCTGGTTATGAACTTACATACGATGTTTATATGAAAGAGATTCAGGGAACCTTGAATTTTAAAGGCATTCCTTCCGACGCAGTTGTGTATGTAGACTCCAGCCGCATCTGGACAACTCTCCTTGATATTATTGCAGGTTATCATGAGGTTAAAGTAACACGATTCGGTTATGAAACTTATAAGGACAGAATCTATCTTGAACCATACAGGACTTATATAATCCAGCCGGCTTTCAGAGAGATTCCTTTTGCCATTTCAGATTTCAAAGCCTCCCGTGAAACAATCAATCCTAAAATCAAAGGAACCATGGGAAAATCTGAAATTTCTTTTGAAGTAACAAACAAAGGAAACGGACGACTTTCGGTTTTCGCTCCTGATGGTCGCCTTACAAACTCTTATGATTTCCCTGAGTTCAAAACCTGGAATCAGTCTTATGTTTGGAACGGCTGCGATGACAAGGGAAATGTTCTTGAAGACGGAACCTACTGGTTTGAGCTGGAAAGTGAAGGGGAAAATTTCGAAACCTGTGTAACAATCAACACAGGCCTTACTTATCCTGTAATGAACACAACTTCTTCAGGATTAGGATACGGCAGCGCACCTGCGGTAGAACCTTTCAGTCTTGGATTCGGTCTTTTGAATTTCTATGGAGTTCCTGTTTTCCACGATGGCAAGTATGTTACAACAGCAATGGATGCCGGCCTTGCAGGCGCCTTCAACGAATACCTTTCTATGGGCATTGCATTCAGAACTTACGCCGCAGAATCGGAAAAAATGCCTTACGTCCTTTCAGGTAATATCAGAATTGGAAACCAGGCAGCTTTGAGAGATGTGACTTTATCTTTTGCAGGGCTTATTAAATATGGCTATGCTTCCGGCGTACTTGAGGTTCCGGGAACAGATTACGGCGCAGGATTTGGTGCCGGTTTGCTTTTGGGATTAGCATCTGAAAAAACTTCTGTTACCGCTTCCATGCAGTATGTTATGGGCAGCGAAACAGGAAATATAAAAGAAGGAAATAATCTGGTTCTTGCAGGACTTGCATTTGCATTTAAACCTGCATTGACTGTTTCCCTTTACGGAGACCTTCTTTACAGCGTAAACAAAGGTCTGGTTACTTTTGGTGGCGGTTTGAACTGGCTTCCATTCGGTTACGGAGTAATGCTCAATGCAGGAGCAGAAGGCGTATATGATTTTGGACAGACAGTATCTGATTACAGAATAAAAGCAGGACTCACTTTATTGTTCTAGAAAAGACAGGAAGAGAAATGAAATTATACACTCGCGGACAAATAGTATTCACAACAATTATTGTAGGAGTAGTAGTCTTCGGACTTTCAGTATTCGGTTCCTCTGAATATTTCAGAAAGGTAAAACCTAATGAAAAGACAGCTTCGGAAAAAACAGAGAGCAATTCATCTGAAGCCGGGGAAAAAGTTACTGCACTGAAAAATCAGAATGAATCTCTTTCTGATTTACTGGAAACAACTCCTGAAGTTCAGGCAGCAATTCCAGTCAGCGATACTGTGACTTACACTCAGGGAGAAATCCAGAACATTACAGTTTACGAAAAATGTAGCGACGCGGTTGTTAATATCAATACTCAGGTCGTTGCCTATGACTGGTTCCTTGAACCTTATGTTCAGGACGGCGGCTCAGGTTCCGGTTCAATCATTGATAAACGTGGCTACATCCTTACAAACGTTCACGTTATTCAGAACGCTACAAAGATCTACGTTTCACTTTCGGACGGAACACAGTATGAAGCTTCTATCGTTGGACAGGATGCAGACAGTGACCTGGCTGTAATCAAGTTTGATCCTCCTGAAGGCGTTGAACTTAAGACAATCCAGTTCGGTGATTCTACAGGGCTGAAAGTTGGCCAGAAAGTAATTGCCATTGGTAATCCTTACGGTCTTGCAAGAACAATGACAACAGGTATTGTTTCAAGTCTTGGCCGTCCCTTAAAAGATTCTGCAACAGGACGCATCATCAATAACATGATTCAGACTGATGCTGCCATTAACCCTGGAAACTCAGGTGGACCGCTTCTGGATACAAATGGCCGCATGATCGGAATCAACACAATGATTGTTTCAAATTCCAACAGCTCTGCAGGGGTGGGTTTTGCCGTTCCTTCAGAAACTGCTGTGCGCGTTGTTAAGGACCTGATCAGATACGGAAAGGTTCGCCGCGGTACAATGGAAATAAATGTTATCCAGCTGACCAGCCGTATTGCCCAGTATGCAAGACTTGATGTTACACAGGGTATGCTGGTTTCTCAGGTTACAAAAGGATCTCTTGCAGAAAAAGCAGGACTTCGCGGCGGAACAGAAGCTGTTTACTATGGCAACCGCAGAAATGTGATTTATCTTGGCGGAGATGTAATCAGAAAGATTGATAACACAGCAATTACTTCTCTTGCCGATTATTACCTTGCTCTGGAAAGTAAACGTCCGGGTGACACTGTTACAGTGACCGTCCGCCGTGACAAAAAAGACGTGGAACTTAAAATCACACTGGAAGGTGATACAGACGAATATTCAGCGCCTGATCGCAGTACAGTTTTATAAAATTATAAAGGCGGGGACTCCGCCTTTTTTTGTTGGGGAAAATATGCACAGAATTATGTTTGTCTGCCACGGCAATATTTGCCGTTCAACAATGGCAGAATTTGTAATGAAACACATAGTAAAGCAGCGGGGCCGCGAAGCAGATTTCGTTATTGATTCAACAGCTACCAGCCTTGAAGAAATAGGAAATGATACTCATCCTGGAACAAAACAGAAACTTCGCCAGGAAGGTATTCCGTTTTCCCGTCGTGCTGCCCGCAGAATTACCCGCACCGACTGTGAAACTTACGATCTGATTATTGCGATGGACCAGGAAAACCTTTGGGGACTTCACCGCCTGTTCGGAAATGATTTCGATTACAAAATCCATCTGCTTCTGGAATATGCGCCAACAAGCCGCAAAGAGGTGGCGGATCCATGGTATACCGGAAACTTTGACGCAACCTTTGACGATGTCCTTGCCGGCTGTCTGGGCTTGTGGGATTTTTTGGTGTCTTAGAGGATTGGGAGACTGAGATAAAATTCAGAAAGGATTGTTTGAAAACGGGACGCAGCGAATCGTGACTCTGTGGCATCCCGCAGTGAAACGAGGACTTATGCCACAAGAGGCTCGTATTCGCGATGCTGGGACCCGTTTTCAGGGAAGGTTTATTAAGTTTATATCAGCCACCGAGATATGCCCAAAGCGCGCTCAGTGCGCGCTGACTTAAATAATTTCTACTAGGCAAACCGAGGCGGTTTATCCGCCGAGGTACGCAGCTTTTACAGCTGGATCTGTGAGCAGGTCCTGAGCGTTGCCGCTCTTTGTGATTGTTCCTGTTTCCAGAACGTAAGCTCTGTTTGCGATTGAAAGGGCTTTCATGGCGTTCTGTTCAACCAGAAGGATTGTTGTTCCGTCTTTGTTGATTTTCTGAACGATATTGAAGATTTCGTCTACAAGAATAGGAGCAAGACCCATTGAAGGTTCATCCAGAAGCAGCAGGTCAGGCTGTGCCATAAGTGCACGTCCCATTGCCAGCATCTGAAGTTCACCACCGGAAAGAGTTCCTGCATTCTGCTTGATACGTTCCTTCATGCGAGGGAAGTATTCGTAAACGCGTTCCATATCATTTTTGATGTTTGCTTTGTCTTTGCGCAGATAAGCTCCAAGTTCAAGGTTTTCTTTTACTGAAAGATTCAGGAAGATACGGCGTCCTTCCGGAACCTGAATCAGATGCTTTGTTACAATCTTATCGGCAGGCATGGTTGTGATTTCTTCGCCTTTGAATGTGATTGAACCGCTCTGCTTTTTAATGATATTTGAAATTGCATGGAGAGTTGTAGTTTTACCGGCACCGTTTGATCCGATAAGTGTAATGATTTCTCCCTGGTTTACTTCAAAGGAAATGCCGCGCAGTGCGTTAATGGCTCCGTAGTTTACAACTAAATTATCAACTTTTAACATTTCTTTCCTCCAGAGCGCCTAGTTTCCAAGGTAAGCTTTGATAACCTGTGGGTTAGTTCTAATTTCTTCAGGAAGGCCTTCTGCAATAATGCGGCCATAATCCAGAACCATAATTCTTTCACAGATTCCCATAACGAACTTCATGTCGTGTTCAATAAGAAGAACAGTCAGTTTGAAGTCGGCACGGATTTTCTCGATCATCTGGCGCAGTTCATCAGTTTCCTGAGGGTTCATACCGGCTGCAGGTTCATCCAGAAGCAGAAGTCTTGGGTTTGAAGCAAGAGCACGTGCAATTTCAAGACGGCGCTGTTCACCGTAGGAAAGGTTTTTTGCCAGATCATTTTTCTTGTCGGAAAGATTTACGACTGCCAGCATTTCATCAACTTTCTGATTCATGAGTTTTTCATCACGACGCAGACGTGGAAGACGAAGCAGAACATCAACCATGTTTACAATGCGCTGGTTGTGAAGTGCAATGCGAATGTTGTCGGCAACTGTAAGGTTTCCGAAAAGGCGGATATTCTGGAAGGTACGGGCAATACCCATTTTGTTCAGGGCTGCAGGTGCCTTTTTGTTTGTGATGTGGATTTTGTCGTCTCTGTCTGTGAAAGTAATCTGTCCGCTTGTAGGTGTGTAAACACCTGAAAGCATGTTGAAAACTGTTGTCTTACCGGCACCGTTTGGTCCGATAAGCCCTACCAGTTCGCCTTCTTTAAGTTCACAAGAGAAGTTACTAACGGCACAAAGACCGCCGAATACGATTGAGATTTCAGAAGCTTTGAGAACTGTCTTTGGTTCGCTCATTATTCAGCCTCCTTTTCTGTTTCTGCAGGTTCAGCTTTTTTGTTTTTCTTGAGTCCTGCAAAAAAAGTTTTAAGTCCGCCGGCTTTGAGCCAGTCGAAAGTTTTTACAAATGAAGCTTCTTTTGTTCCAAGGAGTCCCTGTGGTCTGAAGAGCATTACGATAACCAGAATTACAGGATAAACCAGGAGGCGGAAGTCTTTCAGGAAGCGCAGAACTTCCTGGAGGATTGTCAGAACAAAGGCTGCAAGAACTGCACCGGTTGTTGATCCCATACCACCAAGAACAACGTAGATCAGGTAATCAATTGATTTTGTGAAAGAAGCCTGATCCGGTTTAATGAATCCGATAAGCATAACATAAAGGGCACCGCCAATACCTGCAATAAAAGATGCAATTACGAAGCCCAGCATTTTGTATTTGAAGATTGGAATACCTGAACTGTTTGCGGCGATTTCATCTTCGCGAACAGCAAGGATTGAACGTCCGTATGTTGAGCGGATGAAGTTCTGTACCAGAACAACCAGCACAATAAGAACTGCAGTGATTACAAAGTAAGCCAGGGTTGGATCAAGACAGAGCATTGTAACGAACTGTTTTCCGTTTGGACCGCCTGTAAGGCTTTTCAGGTTTACGAGAACTTTGAAAATGATTTCACCGAAAGCCAGTGTAACGATTGCAAGGTAGTCGCCTTCAAGTTTCAGAACAGGGAAACCAATGAGGAATCCGAACACTGCAGTGATGAGAGCTGCTATGATGATTGAAACAGGAAGTGGAACTCCGGCTTCTGTAAGGAGAACAGTAGAGTAGGCACCGATTGCCATGAAACCTGCCTGTCCCAGTGAAAGTTGTCCTGTAATACCACAGATCATGTTTACAGAAAGGGCCATGATAGCGTTTACGCCCGAAAGAGTCAGAAGCTGGGCAATGTATGCGTCCAGAATAATATCGAACTTAATCAGGATTGTTGGAACAAAAAGACAGAAGGCTGCAACGCAGGAAAGGATGATTGTGTTTCTGATAAATTTATTTTTCATTTCAATCCTCCTTAAACTTTAACTGTACGTTTCTTACCGAAGATACCTGTAGGTTTTACCAGCAGGATGATGATAAGGAGCGAATATGAAATTGCATCGGCATACTGTGATGACAGGTAAGCCTTTGTCATTGTTTCTGCAATACCAAGAATGACACCACCGAACATGGCGCCAGGAATAGAACCGATACCACCAAGAACGGCAGCAACGAAAGCTTTAAGTCCAGGAATGTAACCCATTGTAGGTTCAATCTGAGGATAAGCTGTTGCGTAAAGAACGCCACCAGCACCAGCAAGAATTGAACCGATAACAAAAGTGATAGCGATTGTTTTGTTTACGTTGATACCCATGAGAGCCGAAGCCTGCATGTCAAAGGAAACAGCCTGCATGGCTTTACCGGTTTTTGTGTAGTTTACGATGAAGTTCAGAATCAGCATGAGAACTGCAGCGGAAAGAATAACGATAATCTGCAGGTTGGAAATTGAACAGATTCCTGCAAGGTTGAACTGCTTAAGAGCAACTGTAGGATACTGACGTGGGTTTGGTCCAACGAAAGGAAGAACACGCATCAGGTTCTGGAGAATAAGCTCAACTGCAATAGCAGTAATGAGGGAATTCAGACGAGGTGCGTTGCGGAGAGGTCTGTAGGCAAAGCGTTCAATAAGCAGAGAAAGCAGCGCACAGAAAATCATAGCAGCAAGGAAAGCGCAGGCCATTCCAGACCAGCCTGTTCCCATTGCTCGAAGAACAAAATAACCGGCGTAAGCACCCATCATCATGATGTCGCCGTGTGCGAAGTTGATAAGTTTTACGATACCATAAACCATGGTGTAACCCAGAGCGATGAGAGCGTAGATGCTACCCAGCTGGAGTCCGTTTATCAACTGATTCAAAAACATTGAAAAAGAGTTCAATTGAGTCTCCTTTTTAAATTTTACAGTTTTAAATATATAACATAATATTTTCGCATAAATTTAAAAAGAATTTAAGTCCCCTAGCATAGAAGGAAATGATGTTTAATCTCAGCAAAACAGTACTCCCACAATAACCAATGGAGGCCTCCCGCGGAGCCCCGTCGCTCGCTGCGCT
>JAKSTG010000045.1 GCA_024402695.1 Treponema sp.
AGAAATACAGTTAAATATTTATTGCATTGGATAATTCGCTAAAGAAACATTTAGATAAATACGATAAACAAAATGTCTATGAATTCTAAAGACGGTTCGGCAGAAATGCAGACCGTCTTTTTTTTATTTCTTGACTATATAATCGGGAGTATAATTTACTTATGAGAAATAATCTAAAAGATAGAAAAGTTGTATACACTTTGATTCTGACCATTCTGCTGATTGGTCTTCATACATGGCAATACATTAAGTCTGGACATGATCCAAGAGCATTGACGAACCTGATAATGTGTTTATTATTCATTCCGTCTGTTCTTATATGGGGAATGAACTGTCTTTCATATTTTCTTCTTGCTTACTGTTTCATATATCTACCTTTTGAAGAATTCGACAATTACACATCATTGTTCCTTCTGTGTTCTGCAATCAGTCTGAACAAGAAATTGCGTTTCTGTTTCATACCGTATGTCATAGAAACAATTACTGTCTACATGATGACCAATAAACAAATCAGTCACCTTTCTGTTTCCTTGCTTTATATTCTTTTCTTCTGGCAAGTCTATGTCTATATTCAGGACAGACACGCAGACCAAAAACCATTGGATTTGAAACCTGAAGAAGAACGGATTCTTCAGGAACTAGCGAAAGGAAAAATGCAGAAAGAAATAGATTTCTATTCGCATGTCACCGTCTGCAAAAAGCTGAAAGACGCAAAAGAACGGAATAATTGTATTTCCACAGATGAACTTGTGACCAAGTATAAATCAACTAATCAATTAAACTAAAAATACAATCAATTTAAGTTTTCAAAACATCCCATCACACAGAAAATGGAAGTGGTCAGAAAAAAGAACCTGATCACTTCTTTTTTTTGTCTAGGGGGAAAAAATGGAAATAGAAAATGTTAATTCAAAAGCCAATGCCGGTTTAACAACCGGAATCATTGGAACAGCCGGACTTGGTCTTGCACTTCTGTCGCATGGTCTTGGTGGATGGGGATTCGGTGGAAATGGTCTTTCTTCAGGAATTGCGTCTGGACTTTGTTCTGCAATTCCTTCAGCTATGGAAAACACAGTTGGAAGAAATGAACTTGAACACCGTCTTTCAGACATTCAGACAATTGCAGAAAAAGATTCGCAGATTGCAGAACTGAAGATGAACAGTCTGATGGATTCAAAGGTGCTTGACCTTTACAAATACGTTGAAAACAACCTTCACGCAATCAATGACAAGTTTGCAAGTCAGGGTGTTTGGAACGCAGCGGCAACGGGTCAGATGTCTTTCATGGCTTCACAGATTGCAGACCTGAAAAATGTTTGTTCATCAATCACAAAAACTGTAGTTCCAATTGATTCTGTATGTCCAGAACCAATGCCATTGAAAAACAGTTGGACAGCACCAACAAACTAAAAAAAAATAGGTGGTTGAATCTATGGTGGAATTAAATCAGGTAATTTCAGGTATAAAAAAATATCTTGAAAATGAACTTGTCACAAAAGTGACGGGAATCAACAAATGGATTGTTGGTGCAAGTCTTTCAATGGTTCTTGATAACGGTGTCAAAGTCTTCAATGAGCTGAAGGAACTACCAATTGTCAAAACAATGGACATCATTAATTCTGATGACCAGATTGATATTGATAAGTTATATAAAGCACTACTTGAAGAATCAAAGAAATCGGCTGTCACTTTTCAATTTCCACTAGTGGGTTCAATCACCTTGAAATCTGAAGATGTCGAAAAAATCTATTCGTATATAAAAGGAAATTAAAATGGACATGAACAAATTATTTATGGAACTTTATACAGAAAAATTTGGAAAAGTTCTGAACAGAGAAATTGCAGAAGACATTGTCAAAAATTTTGCCGTCACAGATGGTTCAGGGAATCCAGATGGAATGCATTGGACTTATGATGAAGCAAAATCACTTGGTGACAAATTGAATGTTGATTGGGAAAAAGTTTCAAAATGTGAATATTTCACAGTTCTGAACATGATGTATTCAGACTATGGACAGACAGTCAAGAAACACGGACTTCCAGACACAATTCTTGGTGAATTCGCAAAAGATTGGTTCATGGATGTTGACGGTGATCCAGACAAAACATTCAAATATTTCATTCATTTGTAGTTTTTTTCCGTTCACAAAATGACTATATAGAAAATGTATATAGGGGATAGTTTGTGAACGGAAACACAATTGCATTGATTGTCAGTCTGATTGCTATTGCAACAACTTTTGCAAAAGTCATTTCAGACTATGTGAAGATGAAGACAGAACTTCTGTCTGTGGAAAAAGAGATTGTGGAACTGAAAGAATCCGTCAAAGAACTTTACGATTCACGCAACAAGACAAATGAAAGTCTTGTAAAGCTGACAACCATTCTTGATTCGCTTGTCAGTCAGGTTTCCAACATTGACAAGAAACTTGATGACCTGAAACGGGATTTGATGAAATGAGAGAAAAAATGAAAAAAAAAATGTGGGATTTTGTAAATAAACACATCAAAGAAAAAGTTGATTTTGACGGCAAATATGGTTGTCAATGTGTAGACCTTTTCCGTCAGTATTGTGTGGAAGTCCTTGAAATCAAAGGACACACCGGTTCAGTAAATGGTGCAAAAGAACTGTTCACCAAATTTGACATTCTTCAGGGTGAAGTCAAAGAACGTGATTTTTTCATCCGTCATCCGTTTCCGTTACATTATGAAGTTTTTGCCGGTGATGTTGCAATCTGGGATTCTTCTTCAACCAACATCTATGGTCATGTTGCAATCATTCTTCAGGATATGGGAACGGAAGTTCTTGTCTTTGAACAAGATGGATTCAAACAAGACGGTGCAAAAATAAAAATCAGATCAAAAGACAATCTTCTTGGAGTATTAAGAAGATATTGGGGTTAAAGCATGGCTGAAGAAGAAATCAAGAAGGAAGAAAAAGGAATCAAGGCAAAAACTGTTTCTTTAATCGGAAAAATAACCGGTGCCGTCATCATTGTTGGTGGTTCAGTTTTGAAATGGCTGAACATTCTTCCATCAGCAGAAATCAATGACATTGTGAAGATTGGGTTTTGCACAATGGGAATATTTTCCACAATCGACATCAACATAATGATTGATAAATTCATGGGGAACGGAAAATGAATGAATTCTTTTTAGTTCTGATAATCATTGCACTTCTTGGAATCATCTTTTTTGCATTCCGTTATGGAATCAAGAAGAACAATGAGCTGAAAGACCTTCAGAACAAAATCAAGACAGAAGAAAACGAAAGGAAAAAAAAAGATGAAGCGAAAAATTCAATGTATACCGGTGATTCTGTTACTGACTTCAACAATTCTATTAAACAGTTGCAGAACCTTAAAAAATCCAAATAGTTCAATTCCTGATTTCCCACAGCCAATTGACATCAATGGTGAACCGGTGGTCACTTACGATTCAGAAACAGACCTTGTCTATATGCCTTTGTGGTATTGGAAAAAAATTGTCAGTTATGCCATAGATGTTCAGGGTATCAAATGAGCAACAACAAAAACGCATTTTTCAAATCTCTTATCCAGAACTGTTCAAAATCAGAACTGATTGAAAAACTGAAAGATTCACCATTGAAGCCGGAAGACATTCTTTTTCTTTCTGACTGTGTCCATCAGCTTTCATACAATGAACTGATAGAAAAATATCAGATGACAAAAGATGGAATCTACAAAAGAAAAACAAGGTGCATTGAAAGATTCATGACTTATTGGTTGAATCGTGAATCATGCTGATTCTTTCTTCATATTCTTCATCAATGCGTCATGAATGATATTTCTGACAACCTTTGGAATCAATTCATCATAACCATCTGTCAATTCATCAACCGGTCTGACCTGATAATATTCACCATTCAGACAAGCTGAAATCCCTTTTTCGGTGACACACATTTCTATCGGTTTACATGCTGAATACTTTGCACCTATGACAGCGAATGTCATTCCCCTGAACTTGAACTGACCATTGTGGTCTGTCTTGCAAGGGAATCTTGCACAAAGGATTTTGTCCAATTCATCAGGCTGAAAATATCTCATGAAGAATGAATCATCATCTGCCGGTTGTTTCCCGAATTGTTCGTTGTAGATGTCCACAAAAAATTTCTCCATGAAAAGATTTGCTTCTTCAATGGTCTTGATCTGATGTTTCTTGAAATAATGTGGCAATCTTGACTGAACTGTCTGCCACATTCTTTCTACACGACCTTTTGCTTGGGGAGACCATGCAAGAATCTGATTGATGTGAAGTTCATCCATGATTCGTTGAAACTGTGTCCTTTTTTCGTGGACACCTTGAAGCTGTTCCAGAATCGAAAGTTTGTCCTTCTGTCTAGGTGTCACACAGAATATTGAAGCACGGTCAGAATAGAATGAATTGGGAAGTCCATATTTCCTATACATGGACTTAATCATTCCCATATATCCATAAAGACATTCATTTTCAGTCATGAACATTCCAACGATTTTGGATGTTGCGTCATCTACACCGGCATGAATGCAATAATAATTCTTATCACCACACCACAGAAACCATTGAAAAGGTGTTCCGTCAATCTGAACCAAGTCACCTTCATTCATTCGTCTTGCCCTGATTCTATGGTGTTTTTCTGTCTTTTTAACTTTGTGTTTTTCGGGTGATTTTATTCCACTTTCAGTTAGAATGTTGTATAATGACCTATAACCAAGATTTATATCATAATCGGAAGAGAGAATTTCATTAAAGAAAGTAAAGTTATATCCATCATATTCCTTCAGATAAAGTTCACAGACTTTCTGACGGAGTTCATCAGAAATCCTTCTTGAAGACTTCTTGTTTGTGTTTCCATGAATAAGACAGTCTGCACCTTCTTCAATGTATCTTTTTTTCAGGTTCTGACAATGTCGGTATGAATAGCCGGTTGCTTCAGCAAACTGTGTTATTGTGATTTTACCGTCTACACATTTCTTGAGATATTGGAGAATTTTGCGTTTGTCCTTCATGGTTTCTATTATCGGCAAGAAAACTGAAAAAAGTAATAAAAAAATAATACGGAATTATTGATTTTCTATTGACAATGTAGACATTCCGTTATAACATCCTATTAACTTAGAAAATTATTTTATCTCACAAATGAATGATTTTTCGAGTTAAACGGGAAAAACACACAATTAAATCGGTTTTAATCTGATGAATGGCATGAAATGGATAAATCTTTCATCAGTTTGAAATATAGCGAAAAACCTTCTGGGTTTGGTTCTTGTTCCCGTTGAATCAGCACAGAAGGTTTTTTGTATTTATCGGCAAGGGGGAACACTATGCCAAAAGTAAACACACACACAAACGGGTCACTTTCTGAAGCTGAATGGAACATGAGAAAGACTTTCATTGACGCATTCAGGGAAGGAAAGATTTCAAGATCAGATTTCATTGTTCTGTGGGGATCATGTCAGATGGTAAAGAACATCAAGGAAGGTGCTGAATGATTGAATTGCACTTCATTGAACCGAAAGAACAGATTCCTGAAGATTGGGAATCAATTCCAAATCTCAAAAGTTATGCAGAAAAATATCGTGATTTCTTGATTCAGGAAGAAAAAGCAAGGATGGAATTTGAAAAGAAGAATCCTTCTGAACTTTACATTCCAAAAACATTTCCAATCATTGATGACATTTACATTGAAAAAAGACTTTCAAGATTCAGATCAGTTTCACTTAAATACAAATGTCTTGAATGTCTCATTGGGGAAAAAATGTATATGGAATGGAAGGTCAGCACACCTGAAGTTCAGAAAGCAATCACAGAAACAAAAGTTGCCGGAATTGATTGGTATAAACAGTTTGAATCAAATCCAGATGGAAGAATTGACTATCTGGACAATCTGAAAGACAGAAACAGATATGGAAGTGAATTTGAAAAAATCGAATCAGCAATAAAAGGTGGAAAACATGAAAATAGATAAACCAAAGACAATCACATCAACAGTCCTTGAAGTATTTGACGGACTGAAAGTAGAAGAAGAATTTTCGGGATATGACCTGAAAAGATGGATAACAAGAAGAAATCCGGCTTGTGAATTCACCTACATTGAAACATATCTGAAGATTCTTAGAGCAAAAAGACGGGAACAGTATATCTGCATTAACCATCAGAAATCCATTTATAGAAAAATCAAGGGGGTTAAATAATGGGTATTCCGGTAATGATTATGGGCGAATCTGGAAGTGGTAAATCCAGATCATTGAAGAACTTTCATCAGGGGGAAATTTCGGTCATCAACGTGTCCGGCAAGATGTTCCCTTTTAAGGCTGAATTCAACAGCTTTAATTCTGATGACTATGAAATGATTAAGAAGGCTATAAAGTCCACACATTCACCATCAGTTGCAATTGATGACGCAACATACCTGATGACAAATGAGTTCATGAGAACGGCAAAAGTCAAAGGTTTTGAAAAGTTTACAGACATGGCATTGAACTTTTTCAATCTGATTCAGTTTGTCATCAAAGAACTTCCAAATGACAAAATTGTCTATTTTCTTGGACACATAGACACAGACAATCAGGGAAAAGAATCTTTTAAAAGTATTGGAAAACTTTTAAGTGAAAAAATCACACTTGAAGGTCTTTTTACCATAGTTCTGAAGACATCAGTCAAAGACGGTCACTATTCATTTGTAACACAGACAAATGGAAATGACACAGTCAAAAGTCCAGAAGGAATGTTTCCTTCTCTGGAAATCGAAAATGATTTGAAATCCGTTGATTCATCAATTCGTGAATTCTATGGATTGCAGATAGCAAACACAAACACAATCTAAAAGGAGAAAAAAAGATGTTTGGATCAAATTATCAGCCGGTTGAATCAACACCGGTTCTTGAAGACGGTTTCTACACAGCAAAAATTATCAAGGTAGAAATGAAACAGAATTCAGTCGGAAATTATCTGACTGTTGAAATCACAGTCAAAGACCATCAGGGGTGCAATCCAAGAATTGCATTCATGAATGACTGTCCTTCCACACCTTATGGTTCATTGACACTTGAAGATTCACAGAGAATCTGGAATCAGAACATGACCAAGTTCTTTGACAATTTCAAAATCAATCGTGGTGATTTCAATTTCAATGGATGGGTCGGAAAAATCGGTGAAGTCACAATCAGACAGCAGAAGAATTCAAACTACAAGGAAGTTGTTCTGTGGCATGAAGAACCAAAAAAGAAAGCTGAACCACAGACAGCACCTTCACAGACACCATCATTCAGTCAGTCTGCACCATCTTCACCGGATTTCCCTGAAGATATTCCGTTCTAATTCAAGGGTGGTCAAAAATGGAGAAAAATTCATTTGTTTTTCATTTTGAATATCTTCATGACATCCCCGAAGAATTGCGTGGTCAATGGGCATTGTTCATCATTGACTATGCAGAAACCGGAATTGAACCGGCTTTGACTTCATGGATGGAATCAAAGCTGTGGAATTCGATTAAGTCAAGAATTGATTCAGAATGTCAAAAATATCAAAGTAAAGTTGCCAATCTGAAGCAGAATTCAAAGAAAAATCTCCATTCTATCGAAAAACGTTTTTCGGAGACCGAAAACTTAAAATCGGACACCGAAAATGAATTATCGGAGACCGAAAACTTAAAATCGGTTTCCGATAATCGTTTTTCGGAGACCGAAAACGATTTTTCGGTGGGTGTATATGTATTTGATTCTGTATCTGTATCTGATTCTGTTAATGAATCTGTAAATGTATCTGAATCTGAATTTGGTTCTGGATATGTAGAACCTTCACCACAGAAAAAGAAGACAGAAAAGAAACAGAAGAAAAAGACAGAGCCGATAGAAAAACCGACATTGGATGAAGTGGTTTCATTCTGCAAGGAAAAGAACTTCACATTCAGTCCTGAAAAGTTCTGGAAATACTATGAAGACAATTCATGGGGTGTCAGATTCTACAACGAAAACGGAAAGTGTATCAGGTTTGTGCCGGTCAAAGATTGGAAACAGAAGGCTGAAGAATGGCAAGAAAGACAGACTGAATTCAAATCTTCCAAGACTTCACCACCGATTTCTAATAATCAAAATGTGGATGAATTTGAAAACTATTTTTTGAAGGATAAAGCTGATGGAGAACATGAAGAAACAAAACAATTCCCTGATTTCTGATTTTTTCAACGTGAATGTTTCAGAAGAATCTGCAAAGGCTTATGACATGGAACAAGACAAAATGCAGAGACAGAACAAAATCAGACTGTCAGAAATACCATCTGAATATCAGAAGGGATTCAATGACTATCAGACAGACAGCGAAGAAAGAAAACATCTTCTTCAGGTTGTTCAGAATTGCTTTGTTTCATGGACACAAGGAAAGCCGGTTACAGTCTGCCTTCTTGGTGACTGTGGAATCGGAAAAACAAAACTTGGAAATGCTTTTCTGATGGAATCATTGAACTACACAAAAAAAGTCTTTGACATTCCGGTTCATTATTCAATCAGATACAAACTTCTTGATGACATCAGAATTGAATACGAAAAAGCAAAGTCATTCACAGAAAAAAAGAATCAGAATCAGATTCTTTCAGAGTATTCAGATATTGACCTTCTGGTCATTGATGAAATCGGAATTGGTGAGAATCAGGAACTTCAGAAAACCTTGATTTACAAGCTGATGAATGAAAGGGATTTGAAAAAGAAAACCACAATCATTTGTTCAAACTTCACTTTCAAGGAGTTTTCAACATTCTGTGGAAGACCAACAATGGACAGATTCAAGAACACAGCAATCTTTCCAAAAACAGAAAACATCAAATCGTTCAGGGGAACAAAATGAGCAATATAAAAATGAAACAGTTAAGAAAGGAAGTCAGAAAGAATGCAGACATCATACAGATGAAAGTTCTGTCTGATTGGTTGTCCATGCAATTCAAGGATAGATTCATTCTTGCCTTGAAAATCATCAGGGGAATGAAAAAAGGTGGAAGGAAATAACGGGGAAAAGGTCAAGGATTCTGATCTGTTGATTTTCAGACACTATCAACTTTTGGCATGTGCAATTCTTCAGAGATATTGGAAAGACAAGAAACGTGAAGAAGAAAAGCTGAACAAGGCAAGAATCCAGATGGAAAAACGGATCAAAGAAGGAAGGTCAAAAGGGTTGATTCGGAGATGGAATCCAGAATCAGCAGAAAAGTCCTTCAAACAGATGGAACAGAATTTTGAAGATTTCTGTTATTGGGAAAATACTGAACTTTATGAAGTCTATTGGGATATTGCGTCATACAGACCATCCAAAAATGAAAAAAGTTCAAATGAAATCAAAGGGGAAAAAATATGTTGAAATGCTTGGAATGTAAAAATTATATCAGAACCGGAAACAGACACAGATGTGCTTGTTATTCAGGAATTACAGTATTTGTTGCCGGTTATCCAAACGAACCAATCAAGGAAGACTGTGGATGTTTTGAAAAAATCAAGTTCAGAACAAACACAACTTCACAGTCAAGAAAAGGTGGTCAGAAATGAGATTTGAAAGAACAGATGTGTGGGGTTTTGACCATGCAATCAGGGGAATGAGAAATCCACTTGAATCATGGAAAAAGTCTGACAGTTTTTTATGTGATGACCATACTTCATGGGAAACGTGTAAAACTTGCAGATTCAAAAAACCTGATTGTGGGTGTTCAGAACTTCATCTGAAAAATGATTTTTATGTCATTGGTGAAAATGACATTGAACTGATGAAAAAACTGATTTCAGCCGGTTCAGAACACCGGAAGTTCCTTAGACAGATAATGGTTTCAGTTGATATTTCTGCACCGATTTATTGGTTCAAGGAATTCGACACTTACAGAATCGGTGTGACAGAGAATTCAACATCAACAATGCACAAACTGACATCAAAACCAATTACAAGAAATTGTTTTGAATGTGGGGATCTGATTCCAGATGAAATCATCAACCATCTTGAAAACCTTAGAAAAGGGATTTTTGAACCATCAGCAGAAGTGGAAGAAAAAAAAGCATTGTGGAAAGCATTGATTGTTTGTCTTCCTGAATCTTGGATTCAGACAAGAACAGTCACCATGAACTATGAAAACATCCTGAACATGGTTCATCAGCGACAGAATCACAAACTGTCTGAATGGTCTGTTGATTTCATTGAATGGGTGAAGTCACTTCCCTATGCAGATGATCTGATTTTTGGGGGTGAAAAATGAGATGTGTGGATTGTGGAAATTGTTTATCAATTTTGGAAAACGGAAGTTTTGAGTGTTTGAAACACGGAATGAAAATGTCATCAGAAATTGCACATGAAGACCACAAAAAATGTCTGTGGGAAAAACTCTATGAAGCCGGTGAAGATATGGTGGAACAGAAGACAGAAGATGTTGTGAACCATCCTTCACACTACACTTCCGGCAAGGTTGAATGTATTGATTGCATTGAATCGGCTATGACACCAGAACAGTTCTGTGGTTTCTTGCGTGGAAATGTCATCAAGTATTGTTTCCGTTGTGGGAAGAAAGATGAAGAAGTTCAGGAACTGAAAAAAGCTGAATGGTATCTTCAGAAGTTGATTCAGTTCAAGGAAGGTCAGAAATGAAAGATATAGAATTATTCAATGACAGTTTCCAGAATTGGAAAAGTCATACAATGCCAAAAGCACAATTAGTTATTGCAGACATTCCATATCAGCTTGGAAATAATGCTTATGGTTCAAATCCGTCATGGTATATTGACGGTGATAATAAAAACGGTGAATCAGAAATGGCACATAAATCATTTTTTGATACCGATACAAGAGCCGGATTCAGAATCCCTGAATTCTTCCACTTCTGCAATAATCTTTTAATCAAAGAACCAAAAGAACGTGGAAAAGCACCTTGTATGATTATTTTCTGTGCATTTGAACAACAGTTTGAACTGATTGAATATGCAAAGAAATATGGTTTCCCCAATTACATCAATCTGGTTTTCAGAAAGAACTTTTCTGCACAAGTTTTGAAAGCAAATATGCGTGTGGTGGGAAATGCTGAATATGGACTTATTTTCTATCGGGATAAACTTCCAAAATTCAACAATGAAGGGAAAATGATTTTTAACGTCATGGATTGGGTCAGGGATAATGACACACCTAAAATCCATCCGACACAAAAACCAATCGGATTGTTAGAAAACCTTATAAGGATTTTCACAGATGTTGGTGATGTTGTAATTGATCCATGTGCCGGTTCAGGTTCAACACTTCTGGCATGTGCCAATTTGGGAAGAAAAGGATATGGCTTTGAACTTAAGAAAGAATTTGTAAAAGGATTCTATGAACAGTTATTGCCGAGAAAAAGTCTTGATTTATTTACAGCAATGGAAATTGAAGAAAAGAAAGCTGAAAAACAAAAAAGAATTGACTTGTTTAATTCTAAGGGGAATGAAAGTGAGAAAATATCTTGAAATTCTTGAAGTGTTTTTTCTTTGTCTTGCAATGTCAATTCTTGGTTGTTGGTTGTCTGGAATTAAAGAAAACATTGACACCATTTCATTCAGAATTGGTCAGATTGAAGAATCAATGTCTGGTTCTTCTGAAGATATTGAACAGATGAAAAAAGAAATGGTCATTCTTGATTCTGTCTGTCAGAAGGTCTTGAACAATGAATGGTGAAGAATTGATTGGAAAGTTGGAATCACTTATGCGTGAATTCGACTTTGAAAGTTCTGATGTGAATGTGGACTATATTCTTGCAGAATGCGTCATCTACATCAGAAATATTGAAAAGCAATATAAGGAACTTTCAGACCTGAACGCAATCTTGCGTCACAATCTGAAAGTTGCTGAAAGGAAAAACAGAAAATGAAACAGCCAAGTTTATTTGGAACACCGGAATATGAAATCACAAAACCAATCAGATTGATTGAACTTTTCGGTGGTGTGGGAAGTCAGTCCATGGGATTGCGTGACATTGGTGCAGACTTTGAGCATTACAGACTTGTTGAATTTGATCCATATCCGGTGAAGTCCTACAACGCAATTCACGGAACAAACTTTGTTCCAACAGACATCAGAAACATTCATGGTTCTGATCTGGGAATTGTAGATACCAATATATATATATATATATGTTGCTACTCTTTCCCATGTCAGGACTTATCCGTTGCCGGACTTGGCAAGGGTATGAAGAAAGGTTCTGGAACAAGAAGTGGTCTTCTGTGGGAAGTTGAAAGACTTCTGAATGAAACAGAAAATCTTCCACAAGTTCTTCTGATGGAAAACGTTCCACAAGTGATTGCAGACAAGAACATTGAAGACTTCAAAAGTTGGATTTCTTTCTTATCTTCAAAAGGCTATTCCAATTTTTACAAAATTCTGAATGCAAAGGATTATGGAATCCCACAGTCACGGGAACGTTGCTTCATGGTCTCACTTCTTGGTGACTATGATTTTGAGTTTCCAGAACCAATTCCACTTCAGAAAAAGATGGTGGATTTCTTGGAAGATGAAGTTGATGAAAAATACTATCTGAAATCAGAAAAGGCAAAAAAGCTGATTGAACAGTTGGTTCAGAAAGGTGTTCTTGAATCAGAATCAGACAGACAGACAGACAATTATGGACTGTTGACGGAAGTGTCAACCATACAGAAGTCAAGTCAATTGCAAACTGTATCACGGCAAGACAAGACCGTGGAATCTGTAACATCAGGTCTGAAGGAAACTGTGTCATTGAACTATAACAAGATTCAGGATGTGGGAAAAGAAATTGCGTCAACAATTCTTGCACATGACCACAGTCTGTCAGGTGGAACAATGATGTCAAATGGAGTGATAGAAAAATGGAATTAAAAGTTGAATGTCTGAACAGTCTGTCTGGAAGAAAAGACGGAAAAGAAAAACAACCTTCTTTTCAGGACAGAATTTATTCAACAAACGGACTTTCAATCGCAATAAACACATTTTCTAGTCCAATCATCTTGGAACAGAAAAATGGTATTAGGAACAGAAAAATGGTATTAGGAACAGAAAA
>JAKSTG010000046.1 GCA_024402695.1 Treponema sp.
TGATAGTGCTTTTCACATACGATACGAGTAATACCTGCCTGAATTAAAACCATTGCACAGTTGCGACAAGGGGTCATTTTACAGTAGCAAGTTGATCCGGCAGTCATTACACCACGTTTTGCAGCCAAAGCAACAGCTTCTGTCTCTGCATGAATAGTTCGCATACAGTGGTCTGAACCTTCACCGAGTTTCTCTGTCTGACCCATTGCATCTTTTCCAAGTGGCTGAAGTCCGAGTGTAAGAGGGAATACCCGTTTCATAAGGTGTCCTTCATCCTTGCAACTTGGTACTCCTTCTGGAACTCCTACAACTCCCATGGAAATAATGTTTCCAAAATCATCAACAAGAATTGCACCTGAGTAACCACGGTTACAGGTTCCTTTTGCTTTTCCGAGATAAACTGCCTGTGCTACAAAATCAATATCTTTATTTGTCATACCTATTCCTTACCAAGTTCAATATGTATCTGTTCAAAAGGGTTGTAATTTAATTGATAATTCAATTTGCAACCTAAGTCAGCAATGACCCGATTTATCTTAACTTTGTCTGAATCCTTAGATTCAATTAAGTAATCAAGAGTTTTCAACATTTCCTTTTTGTTGCCCTCTATTTGTTTGGCTAATTTCACACGAGCTTCTTCTGACTTATGAATTCCATCTCTTAATGTTTCAATTTCATTGCTTAAGTCTACAATTTTTACTTTCAAATCTTCATTTGCCATTTTTATCCTCCTCAACACACTCTGCTTTATATATAAGACTTGAACTGTTTTTAAACGTCATTCTTACAGGCTTTTTGTCTGCCATCCTAGAGAAATAGTCCATTCTCAAGAAAAAATCATAAGCCTGAGATTTATATAAAACTTCAAATACATTGCCATCAGTATCTGATACAAAGGCAGTACCATTATAGGTTTTAAATTTATCAGGGGTAATAAGAACCATTGATTCCGAATACTCCTCAATAAGTTCAATGCGTTCTTTCATTGGGTTGTAAAGTAAACTTGTTCCAGGTCTATCAACAAAAAAACGATTTGATTTTTCATCAAAAACTAAAATACCCTCGATTTTTTCGTCTGGCGAAATCCACTTCACCTTATCACCCACATGACACTGTTTATTATTTCTATCCAGGATAATTCCACCTTTTGTAAGGTAGACTTCCATTTCTTTTAGTTTGGCTTCAAGTTCATCAAGTTTCTTAATAGCCTTATCTTCGGATATCTGAAAAGAAGAAAGTCCAGTATTAATATCCTTTGTTGCCAGTCTTATTGTGGCTTTACAGTATTCAAATAAATCTTTAGTTTCTTTTGTCATTTCTTCATTCCTTTTATTTTCTTTTCCAAATCAGCGATATGACTTCTCATTACAGATGCATTGTGGTTTTTATCTGCAATTACCTGGAGTAAAGTTTCTCCGTCCTGAGCAAGTGCTTTTAATTCTTTACTTGCTCTTCTTAAAAGATTTACAAATGTCTCTGCTTCTGAACCTTCAAATTCGTGTTCGTCCAAGAAGTTATCAATTTCCTCTTCAACACTCATTGTTACATTTTCTCCCATTATTCTTCTGAAGTCGTGTCAGATACCGAGTCTTGTACCCAAAAGTAATTCTGCCAGAACTCCTGTCTATCCTTATCTGATATTTTTATTTTAGGAATTGATATTTTATGAAGAGCAGTGAGTCCTTCTTTCCATTCGATGTATTCATCAATTTTTTCGAACTCACTTAAAAGCATTTCTTTATGCTCTGACTCAATCTTGTTTTTTTCTCTTTCAAGTTCGTGGTAATCTTCAAGTAAAGACTGATAGGCTACTTCCTGATCTACGTACTTTTTCTCATAATCTATGAATACACAGCAACAAACTACACAAACGATTGTGAGAACAATTGTTGTCATCTGCCATGCGTATTTCATTTTACATACCCAATGTTGTGTTCATAGTGATATCCGGCAGCAGTAAACCACTGTCTTACTGCTTCTTTAGTTACTCCGTGCTTATCAGCAACTTTCTGAAGTGAACCAAGTTCGTTATATTCGGCAAGTATTTCTTCGATATTGTCTGACACATGTTTTGTATGCTTGCCGTATGGTTTGATATTATGCTCGAATCGATACTGCATAACTTCGTTACGAGAGATTCCAAGTGTTCTTGCAATTTCACGGTCTGACATCTTCCCAACGTACTGAGAGATTTTCTCATCATACAGATGTTTCTTTTCTTTCTTGTTTTTAAGGTATTTTACGTTATGGAAAAGACACCATAATCGCAGTGTCTCATAAGCACATTCGTACTTATTAAGACAATCTGCTAAGGTGTGGGTACTGATATATTTCTTGTCGAAGTTATACATACTTAGATAATATCCTCGACAAGAAAAGTTCTCGTGCTAGGCAACTTCTTTTTCCTTATCTTCTTC
The DNA here is from genome assembly GCA_024402695.1 of Treponema sp. Classification (GTDB taxonomy): domain Bacteria; phylum Spirochaetota; class Spirochaetia; order Treponematales; family Treponemataceae; genus Treponema_D. Next base: position 2,418 of record JAKSTG010000046.1, read on the forward strand.
AACTTCAACAAATTTTGTGAAGTCAGGCATGAAGTCCATTTTGATTGTTCCACAGTTTCCATCACGGTTTTTAGCGATGATAATATCTGTTGGAATAGCAGTATCTTCAGGAGACTGTGCTCTTTCACGGTGAATGAAGATTACAATATCTGAATCCTGTTCGATAGAACCCGAGCCTTTCAAATGTGCAAGAGTAGGGCGTTCACCTTCTGCTACACGGTTTACCTGAACGAGCTGAATGATTGTGATGTTGTATTTGCGACAGAGAGCCTGAAGTCTGCCTGTGATATCTGTTGTTCTTGCATATTCAGTAAGGTTCTGATTTTCATGTTTGATAAGACCGATATGGTCAATCACAAAGAATTCAACACCTTCTTTTGCTAACTGTCTGATTTTGTTTTCAATCCAAGAAATTTCAGGAATAGAGTTTGTAACGTCATAATATTCAATCGGAAGATCAAAAAGTCTCTGCATTCCTGCCTGAATTCTTCTCATCATAGACTGTGTTTCAAGAGCAAGTCCGTGTCTCATAAACCAAGGTTTGATTCCTGTTTCAATACAGAGTCCACGTTCTGTAAGAGCGTCGGCTAACATCTCGAATTCAAATACAGCACCTTTATGTCCGTTTGAAGCAAGACCCATTGCCAACTGTTCTGCGAAAGATGTTTTACCGATTGAAGGACGAGCTGCGAGTGAAATGTATCCGTTTGCCCCCTTTGGAATACCGTCAAGAAGTTTGTCCATTCTCTTGAAACCAGACTTCATTCCACAGATTTCCGGCTTTTCTTCCTGAGCTTTCTGCATTTTTTCCATAAGTCTCATAACGAGTTCTTTCTGCGAAAGTGATTTTACAGCAGTGTTCTGTGATGTAATTGTGTTGAGGTGGTTATCAAGTTTTCCAACAATGTCAGAAACATTATCTTCAGAAATCTGTTCGGCAGCATAAGCAAGACTTCTTTTTGCTTCACGAGCCATGTACAGTTTATTCAGCTTTTCTGCGTAGAAAACTGCATTTGCACCTGACGGAATATTGTCTGTAAGGGTAGAGAGTGTAACCATATCAACTTTTGATTTGTCAGATACTGTAAGAATATCAATTGGCTGTCCGTGAGAAACAAGGTCAACGATTGCTTCAAAAACCTGTTTGTTACGACCGAATACAAGTGCGTCACCTGTTACAGCCATCATTACATCATTTACGATTGACGGATCCAAAAGCATTGAACCAAGTAAGCAGTCTTCGTAATCTTTATTTGCCATCATGTTTGCCATTATTCTACCCTCCAAGATTTTCCGTTCAAAATAACTTCTTCTGCTACCTGTCTTAATCTGTCATGAATTCGGTCACCCATGAACTCGCAGAACTGACGTGTTGTCATATTCGATGTTATGATAACTTTTGTATCGTTGTCATAACATGCACTCAGAATATTTGTGACAACCAATCTTTCAATATCTTGATTATCACCCTGTCCAACTTCATCAAGAATCAAGAAGGGCAGATTGTATAGATGTTCAAAAAACTGCCACTCTGTAATTGTCGAAGTAGTCAATCTTGACGAACGATACATCGGACAAAGCTCACGTTTTACATTCAGGTATTCTCCGGCATTAAGACCTAATTTTGCACGTTCATAAAACGAACAGCAAGCAGTTTCAGTTTTCCCTGTTCCTACTGGACCTACCAACATCAAAACTCCACCACCTTTCTTTGTGCAAAACTTTTTTACACGTTCAGTTGCTTCATTAGGGTGAGTATTAAATGTCACACCACGGAAACGTTTTGGCATTCTGACTCTGTCATAAAATCCTTCATCCACAGTAAATTCTGGTTTTTCAAGTGACTGATCCTGAATATCAGCTTCTGCCATTGCCATTAAGTTTTTCAGTTCGTCATTAAAGTTTTTCATTTCCAAGCTCCTTTTTCGTATGATTCGTTTGCATTCAACTGGTCAGGTGATGCAGGTGTATATTTTTTATTGTTGTATCGCTTAGGTTCTTCTACCGGACCGTTTAATGCTATTGGAACCCACCAACTCCCCAACAATGTTCGTAGTGGGTATTTATTTTTTATCAAGATGTACTCCGTAGATTTGAATCCCAAGTCAATTACTTTTTTAATCTCTTCAAGACTTAATCCAGAATTATTTATAAGTCTCTGAATAATAGCGAACGACTGTTTAGGACATTCTGATGTCAGTCTTCCACATCCTCTCATTTGTTCCCAACGCATTGCATAATGAGCAATTACATCTTTTGCCAATACCTTTTCTTTTTCTTTAGCCGGAACACTTTCTTTTTCTTTTGGTGTTTGAGTGATAGTCGATGTTGAGGAAGTGTTAGAAGTCTGTGTGAGAGAATCTTCTGAAGTAGTTGGTGAAGAGGACGTATCATCACTGTCTTCACTAACTCTTGTTGATTCGTCATTTGCGAATTCTGAAGAACCGTTAGGTTCTGAAGAATTAGAATTTAAGTTATTAGTATTTAAGTCTTTAGTATTATAAGTATTTAGTAGTGGTGGATTTTCAGTAAACCGAGAATCAGTTGACCCATTTTCAGTTACCTGAGGTTCTTCATGGATTGTAAAATGAACTCTGCCTTTTAAGTTACCATTTGTTTCTGTAAACTTTTCAAGATACTTATGTTCTGTGAGTTCTTTGATTGCATTATTAATGGCGTCTCTTCCTTCTGTAAAATTTGAAGAAAGTGTACTGATATGAAGCTCCCAATCTGGTGGGAGAGACATCAAGTAGCAGAACAGCCCTTTTGATCTTGCAGAGATTGTTTTGTCTCTGAGAATAGTGTTACTGATTGTAGTAAAACCGTTCGGTCTGTTCTCTTTGTGAAATACCATGTTCCCCATGATTACACCCCTCTAAATAAAAAAGGCTTTTATCACTCCAACAACCTATAGTCTTTCGACTATTTTCCGACCAGGTTGCTCTTGTTCAAAAAGCCTTTTCTTTATAAAGTATGAATTGTAATTTCTTTACGTCGGAAATTGTAACAAGGAATTACAATGTTTGTCGTGTTTATCCCACCTATAAATGGGAGATGTCTTTATCTTACACCTATATATGGGTAAGGTCAATATTTTTTACTAAAGGAACGTGTATTTTTTCACGAAAATAAAGACATGGAAGCAAAAGAATTTTGGGCTAGAGTAAAAACTTTACTAAAAGAAAAAGGAATATCTCAGAAGCAATTATCTCTGGACATCGGTGGTTCCGAGAGATCGGTAGAGGTGTGGATTGCAAAAGATAATGTTCCAGATGCTTTCGAAGCATATAAAATTGCCAAAATTCTTGGCGTAACAGTCGAATACCTTGTTACTGGCGAATATGTTGTTAACGATGAAAGTGCTCGCTTAATGGAGGAAGCACAGAAAATGGTGTTAGAAGCTATTGAAATACTTCAAAGACCACTTCCTGCACATCGTAGAAAGGAACTTAACTTACCTTCTTCTTCACAACAATAATCTTTTTCTTCGGAGCTGGAGCAGGTTCAACTTTTTTAGGCTGATTCTGCTGCTTCTTCTTTGCTTTCAGTGCTTCTCTTTCTGCACGTTCTTTGGCAATCTTTTCTTCATTTGCCTTTACTCTCTGTTCGTGGATTTCCTTTCTGAACTTTTTCTTGTCTTCATAGAACTGTTTTAAATCGAAGATCCTCCATCCAAACTGAGGCAGAAATGCTTTCGGGTCATTCTGATTTAAGAATTCAATCAAATCATCTGCACGTTCAGGTTTCTTCTGTCCCTGTGCATTCTTCTGAATGAACTCAATCATTTCTTCTTTTGTAAGACGGCCCTGATCCATCAGTTCTACAACTGCCAGTGTCGAGATGAAAGACATTCTGTCTCTTGAGACAGTCTTTCTGAATTCTTCTTCATACTTCTTCATAGTTAAATCTCCAAAAGCAGAGAGCCCAATTGGGGAAACGAAAAAAATCTGCGAGTAAGACGCCTAAGCAGTAGCACCCGTGGTTCAGACAGTGCTTTTTATTTCCATTTCGCCAATAAGGCTCTCTACTGCCGTCTTTCCGGCTGCCAGTTTCTTCTTGAAAAACAAGTAGGAAAAAATGATTCTACACACACGTAGATTAGATAAGTCAGGACTCGAACCTGAAGAGTGACCTTGGGAAAGAATCAAAAACCCAACACACACTTATCTACCTTCGTCTTTCCGAAGTGCCATTCATTTAATAAGGAGGCTCGAAATGCAAATACACACCGAGTTATAAGGCAACCGACCATCGAAGGTCGAGCAGAGATTGAAAAGTCTTTGCCTCTTCCTGTGTTGCCCTGCCGTCTTTCCGGCTGTCCATCTCTATAACCAAGAGAAAAGGAATTCCGTAAGCCAGAGTCTTGCTCTAACCTTATTGGGTATTTCAGTATTGCAACTGAACATCTACTGCGAAAGAAATGGGAGGGGACAATCACAGTAGAGCTACGTAGATACCCAAGACACGAATGTCAAAACCTAGCGAACTAGGGGGAATACCTATTATTATGCAGATTCTTTTTCAGAAGTCGTGCAAAGTGGGTCAATTTTTTCGTAAAAAGATGAAGCACGGTCAATGCAGACAAAGAACTGTCTACGGCACTTTCTGAGTACTTTCAGATAAGAGTCAGGGAACGGATTACGTTCAATTGTTGTTTCACGACCCTTTGAATCTTTTACCACTTTTGGTTCAAGTAGTGGCTGAACTCTCTGCATGAGTTCTGTTGTGTGAAATTTACGACCAGGTTTCCAACCGTCAAAAACAAACAGTGTTGCTTCCGAAATAGATTTGAACTTTTTGGCTTTAGGCATAAATTGCATCTCCTATGATAAAAAGACTGCCATCGTCTTCCTCGGCAACGTCTGTGTAAGCCATCAGTGCATTGAGTACTGATACTCCACGGATACCGAAGTATTTTGCGATAACTGCAGGTTTAGTTGGTGTTTTGAGGCTCTTGAGATAGTTGTAAATGATTTGTGCCTGAACAGTTTTGTCCTGACTTCTTTTGTGACAAGTCACGAACTGTTCAGTAACTGGTGTGAGCAGGTCTGAAAGTCTCAGTTTGTTTTTGATATCAGCAATCTGAAACTCATCGTAACAGTCCTCTGTGTATCCGAATCCTTTTGCACAGTCAGTGATACAAGCGACTGGCAAACCCATTTCTTTTGCGACTTCTTTTACAGAACGTGTGTTTCCGAAATGTAGATACATAACCTTCTTCCCCTATAGTTTTTACTAATCGTTAGTGGTAAAATGTCGATAAATAAGTAAGGAAACTAGCTAATTCACCACGTCTACTAACTAGGTAGTTATTAAACAACCTTTACCAAGAATATACTGGCAGAATAGTGAATCGTCAAGTTAAAACTAGTTAAAATACCACCTTTTTTAGTAAAAATGAGGAAAAAATGGAGAAAACAGAAGAAAATTACTTCACACGTCTTAAAAAGTTGTTAAAAGACCAAGATAAGATGGTTAATGAGCTACTTGACGCTGTAGGACTCCCAGAGACGCAGTATCATTCTCTAGTTCGATATGATAATGTTCCTAGGTCAGACATGGCTGTTAAGATCGCAGATTACCTGGATACATCTGTTGAATATATGGTTACAGGAAAGTCAAAAGAACCACTTCCTGCCGACATAATGATTCGCGTTCGAGAGTTGATGACTCTAGATAAAGCGAGAAGAGCACCGATACTTGCTAACATCAGTTCTCAGGTTGAGTTTTGGAAAGGAGCTTCACCAGATATAGTTCCTGAAATAAAAGACGATACTTCAGAAAAAGATGAAGCGTTGCTTGAAGCGTTCAATAATTTAGATGAAAGAGATAAAGGCGTTGTTATGGCACTTATCGAAGCATTGAAAGCTGCAGAGTAAATGTTTTCTTTAGCGAATTATTCTCCTGGTTCCCATTTATCTGTATCAGTTTCGTATGCGAATCTTTTACAATCTTCGCAATAATAATCTGTATTTTTATCGTTTTTATGCTTACAATTTGAACAATTCTTCATCTTTTCAATCTGTTTTTCTAATTCAGTTACTTTGTTTTCTAACTCGGTTTTCGAGTTAGTTAATTCGGTAACAGAGTTAGAAAGTTCTGCGTTTTCTTTTTCTAAGTGTTTATATTCTTTACAAAGCTCACAGTACTCTTTACCTACCTGTAAGCAACCTTTCTCTTCACAAAGCCAATGACCAGACATACCACCAATCATTAAACTTTCACACTTAGTTTCTTCGTTTGTCATTTATTTCTCCAATTGTCGTACACCGAGAATTTTTATCAATTCAAGTGCGTGATCCGAAGCCTCTGCCATATCTTCGATGTAAGCATTATTGATAGTGAAAGCAACAAGTTTCCAAGTTTCTTTAGTATCAGGGAATACTATTGTTTCATTTAAGCCTTCATCTTCTAGATCCCAATCTTTATAAGGTTCCATCAGTTCAGGTGCAAAGTAACTGAAAGCCATTTTAAGGTACTGAGGTTCCATATCAACGAAGTTTGCGATTTCTGTAAGTTTTACTGTTTCTGCCATGAATAAATCTTAGTACAGCTTGATTCCTTTTTCGTGCAATGTCTTGGTAATTTCTCTTGTAGTTGTGATGTCACCGGCAGCAGAGTGGGTCATAGGGTTTTCTATTCCTAAGAATTGAGCAACTGTTTCCTGTTTGAGATTTTCTATTCCTCTGAGTACACCACGAGCCTTTGCAGATTTAGCCTGATTATAAACATCAAGATGTCTTGGACTGATGTAATTATTCAATGACACTCCGTAATCACTTAGTAATTTCTTTACGTGTCTGTAATCGAAATCAATACAGTAACCTGTGAGATATGGTTTTTCTTCTGGACATAAACCGTAGCCCTTACGACAAGCCTGAAGAAAAGATTTTATTTGAGGAACAATTATACGAGCTGGAGGATAATTCCTAATCAGTTCTTCACTTACTCCGTGAGTAATGAATGCTTGGTCGTGATAGAAAATTGTGTCATTCAAAGGGTTTAACCGAAAGCCCTTTTTTACTTCATACTGCTTACCATCTTTGGTTGTAGAAACGAAGATGAATGCGATTTCAAATGGTGCAGAGTCCTTTGTAGAGAAACCTGTAGTTTCTGTATCGCAATAAAGTAAACTCATACAAAAAATATTATTTGCAAACTTGACAAAAGTTAAAACTTTGCACGACAACTTTCTAATTTTGTTACAGAATTAAATTGTTGCAACAAAGTGAAAGTAAGTAATTTTGGTTTGTCGCAGGACCTGTCCTTACTTTCACGTTATTTTGGTTTTGATATTTTCCATAACTCACCCGGAAAATTAAAAATAGACCCGAAGGCTCTACGTCGTATCTTTTGGGTCACCCTTTTGAAGAAATGAAGTACGTAAAGTTCTTTGGAGATAATATGGCTAACACATTGTATACAGCCCAGGATATGAAAAAGGCAATGAAGGTAGGAAAACGTTCTTGCTCTTTTCAGTTCATTGAAGGACAGCCACCTAAAAACCATATGAATGCAGGTGCAGACTTTGCTCTGTCTTATATTTCGTCACTTATCGCAAACATTATGGTTCAGGGCAAGATGGAAGAAAGTCCAGAAAAAGTATTGGATAACGTGAGAGAAACAGCTCTCAATTATTATAAAACTTATAAAAAGGAGTCATAAAATTATGGCAGACAACAGACTTACAAAAAACACAAATCAGTTTGTATTCTCAGGGAATCTCACAAAAGATTCAGAACTCAAAACAGTTGGTAATGGATTCAACATTCTCAGCTTCACTGTAGCAAATAACTACATTCAGAAGTCAGGTGAATCTTATGAACAGAAAGTAAACTATCTGGACTGTAAAGTACTCGGAAAGCCGGCAGAAAGACTTGCAAACATTCTGAAAAAAGGTGCAAGTGTAATTTGCACTGGTGAAGCTCGTCAGGAACGTTGGCAGGGACAGGACGGTAAAACTGTATCAAGAGTTGTATTTCAGTGTGAAGATGTAGAAATTACTCGCTGGCCTCAGACACAGAACGGTGGTAATAACATCGCACAGCAGCAGAAGAATTTTGCACAGAATCAGGCAGCACAGGGTGATTTCCCGGAAGATATTCCATTCGATCAGGGAAGTAATGGGCCTATACCCTTCTGATGTAAAAGAACTACCTTATAGCAAGGCTGTAGATGTCTTGCTTGAGGTATTCGGTGGTGGGAGTGTAGAAATTGAAGGACAGAAATCCTTTAACTAACATCATCGAGTTTACAGGTCAGAAAGCGTGGGTGGCAAAAACTAATTCAGTGATGAATAAGTTGCAGGGAAGCCTTTCTGACTTGCAGGCTTTTGATGAGTGTTACGTAATGTTTTCACCGAATGATGTGACTCCGGCTAACCGTAAGGAATACGAAGGAAACCTTGTGGCTAAAGTAGTAGATAACCTTGCAGAGTGCATGGTGATGCTAGAGGGTTTGAAAGTCATTTTCGGTGAAGAACGAGTAGAAGACAAGACAGTAGAAAAAGGTAGGGAGACCTTCAAGAGATATGAAGAAGAACTTACTAATTGTCTGACTGTCGCAGACTATATGCAAAAATTAGGGAGACGCCTAAGTGGTAAAAGCAATTCCGAACCCAGACAAGAGTAAATATGATGAAATGACAGTGGCAGTAAAGAATGCTAACGGGTACTGTCCTTGCCTTGTTCAGAGAAACGAGGATACAAAATGTATGTGCAAAATGTTCAGAGAACAGATAGCTGCTAAAAAGACAGGTCCTTGTCACTGTGGACGTTTTGTTGCTGTAGAGGAATAACTGATGGAAGTAAGTATTGAAGTACTTGAAGGTGGAAAAGCACCTGAATACAAACGTGTAGGCGATGCCTGTATGGATTGTTATGCACATCTCAAGAAACCAGTTTGGTTATTCCGTTGGGGAAAGACAAAGAAGATTCCTCTTGGATTCAAGCTTGATATTCCTTGGGGCTACGAAGCAGAAACTCGTTCACGTTCTGGAAATTCACTTGACGACCTTAAAGTTGATTTTGGTTGTATCGACCAGACTTTTACAGGTGAACTGAATGCAATTATGTATACAAGAAAATTGATACAGATTGTAAGACCAGGTGACCGTGTATGTCAGTTGAAATTGATGCCTACCACATTTGTTCAGTGGAATAAGGTAGAAAAAATCACAAAAGAAACAATCCGTGGGGAAAACGGATTTGGCTCTTCGGGGAAAAACTGATGGCAACATATTTGGGTTTTCAGACGTGGAAGATGTTTCACTGTTTTGATGAGAGTAACGATACAAATCGTCAGACTCTCATCTTTGCAAGAGATATCGGTGAAGCAAGAGAACTAGCAGACACCTCAGAAGTGATGTCAAAAGTTCCGGCAGAACATCGTCATTTCACATACCTTAAAAAGCAGATGTGGTTATATCAGTACTCTAAAGGTTGTGCCTGTTGCGTTGACGATGTACCTAAATGTAAATCTTGCGAACAGTTTGTTACATCAGAACTCACCAATGGATTCTGTGAACATTGTAACAAAGAGCTTCAGAACGGATTCATCGGATGAAGTGTACTGAATGTGAAATGTGTCCTCTCGAAGGGGGTAACGGGTCTTGTGAGATTCAGGACTTCGAGATGAACATAGAATGTCAGGCTGAATACAAACCAAAGTCTGACAAGGAGGATATCAAAGATGAAAAATAAACTCTTTTTCATTATTGGTTTGCTTCTCATAATTTTTGGTGCAGCCCTTGGTTACTTTGCACAGATTCCTGTAGTTGAAATTACAGGACTTGCAAGTGCTTCCCTTGGACTTGCACTCTTGATTGTGAGTGTAGTGCAGAAGGCTGAAAAAAAAGACTGGAAACTGTACACGTCTATTGTGGGCGTAGTTTTAGGTGCTTTTATTCTCGGTCTTATGGGAGTCACGGAAGATAAAGTAAAAGCCGTGATTACTGGTGTAGTTGGTTTAATTGTTATTATTGTGAGTATTATTCCAGCAATGTTCGTCATTAAGAAAAAAGACGAAGCCAAAGTGGAAAATAACACAAAGGTTTAATTATTACTATTTCCAACTAAGCCTACGGATTCACACGGCTCCATGCCTAGTGTTCTTTGAAACCCTATCCGTAGACTAGGAACATTCGTGTTCCTGAAAAAAACACAAATATTATTTTTGGCATAAAAGAAGATGTGGCCTGTGGATCAACGTTGTTGTGAAGCAGGCTGTTTT
>JAKSTG010000047.1 GCA_024402695.1 Treponema sp.
GCTTCTTCCAAAGATTCAACATGAAAAGCTTTCTGTCGTGGAGAATATTCCAATACCCAGGCTTGTGGCACGAAAAAATCTGGCAGGCGTATTTCTTCATTTTCCATACTACACCACCATCTGAACAATCATTCCGACAATACATACACCACAAAGTGCATATACCACTACATCAAGCCAGCAGAATTTACGTTTCTGTTCTGGGACTTTTCTAATCAATGCAAGATTCTGTTCATTACAAGTCTTGAGGAATGTTAGAACACTTTCCTTTATTTCCCCTACCCTTTCATTACTTGTAACCAGCAATTCCTTACAGTCATTTTTAAGCAAGGTGTATTGATCAGAAGCTGCCTTCTGCAAATCCTTGTTGTATCCAACGATAATGTCATCAATCTGATCTTTAAGGCTTTTTATTTCTTCAGCCTTAGTCTCCAGAACTGCACACTTATCATTAATAATTCCCTGGAAAGAATCGAAACTAGCTTTGATGGAACTAAAGGTTTCATTAAGACTGTTCTGAACATTCTCGCAGGTAACTTTTAAGGTTGCCTGTGACTCTGCAAGTGATTTTCTTAACTGAATATTTTCATATTCTGAATTCTTGCGTTTAAGTTTTTCTTCAAGACTTCTTGTATATTCAATTTCATGGGTCAATTTATGAAGCATTCCATCACAAGATTCTTTCAGTGACTTAAAATATTGAATCATGTTCTCATAAGAAGCCATGTTGTCATCTTCATCACCAAGTTTGGTGTTAATCTGATCTACAAGAGATTCTATACGAGTAAGTTTTTCAGAATCAGTTTCATCGCCATAAGGCAAACGGGAAAAGGTCTGTATTTTTAATGAGTCAGCAATCGGATTTAATTCTTCATCTTCCGATTCCTGATTTTCAATCATTTCGTCTGTTTCCATATCTGTCCTCTGTTAAGAGTTTTTGGGGCAGGCAGTTATGTAAACAGTGAATTATTATTAAATGTTTTCTCCATTCTTGCGTCTTTCAGCAAGATTTGTTTCAATGCGAACTGGAACACCGTTTTCCCAGTATTCTTCTGTATCGCCGCCATCTGCTACAACTTTCTTGATAAGTCCCATATCCCAGAACTCCCAGTGACCAGGATACTGAACAGCTGGTTCATTATCTTCTGAATGAAGAACACCTTCCTTAAAGTTGTAAATAACAATTTTTGCAGATGATTCGTCATACCCATCAACACCTTCTACCAAAAGGTTATTATCTTCCTTCCTGACCTGCTGTCCATCTACAATTTTTCCAGAAACAGGATCAGAAAAAAGTCTGTACTGAAATCCTTTATGAAGTGATTTTGATTTTTTATATAACTCATTTGACTCCAGTTTCTGCATAATCTTTTCATATGCTTCTTGGGTCATCAATTCGGCCATTATTTCCTCCGCCTGGCACTGGTTTACCGTCCAGATACCATTCCTCATAATTATCTAAATTATCGACAATTGCCGGTGATTTTTCACAATGCAGAACACCATTCTTCCAGTGTTCTATGTGACTTCCATCATGTGTTTCAATTGCCGGTAAGACATTTCCTTCTTCATCTACAGAATCATTCAGATATCCGTCCTTAAATCGAACCGTGATATCTGGATAAATGTAGTCACCATTTGCAGGAACACCATCCTCCGTTGGAACGCCCCTGTACTGATACCTTTTGAAGCTTTTCATACGCAGCTCCTATTTAATCTGAGACAGACTGAAAGGATTTACCCTTTCAAATGCCTCAAACTGCTGCTTAAATGAAGTCGTATGTTCATTCAGTTTGAATAATACCTGTTCAATAAAACCTCTCACAGTTTCATCAGAAGTATTTTCCAATTCCTGGACCAAAGCTTCTACATCTTCAACACCAACTTCAATGCTAACAGTCATTTTCATGCAGCAACCCCTTCCGCTTTAGGAGAAAGTCCTGTCAGACAAACATAATCAGCTGAAACATAATACTTATCTCTTTCAATTCCTGCTGAAGTCACATAACGCTTATTAGCAACAAACCCATGAACATAAACTTCTTTGCCCTTCTTCAAATATGGCAAAAGTTTAATTCCAACTTCTTTCTGAAAATGGACTTCTATAATCATTGGAACTTCTGTTTTCCCTGAAGTTCCAAAATCCAAAACACTGAAGGAAACCAACTGTTTTTCTTTATTTCCCTCTTTGATTGTAAAACTCTTAGCATCATCAGCTAACTTTACAAGCATATTAATATCGTTCATTCAATTCCTCACAAAATTAAGATCAAGATTCTAGCCACACACAATGTGAGTGCATAACGTACAAAACTAAAGACAGCCCTTCTTTTCCACCTCCAAAAATCCCATTTGTCATATCTGCATATCCAGCTGACAGTAAAAATAAAAATCCCACCCATTATTAAAAGAACTAAGACACTGAGCCAGGTATAATGTGATTTAACAAACCATATAAGCCAGCCTATTTTCTGAGATAAGATATGTTCTATCTTAGAAAATGCAGGTCCCAGTTCCCGTGTTATGTTTTTAAGCATCATTAAAAGATTTCAAAGCTCTCCATTACTTCTGGAGGAGGAAAATCAAATTCTGCTTCAGGATAGAATTCCTCTTCACTCATAAACGGAGGTTCTTCAAAAGGAACTTCTGGTTTTTGAACAGGAGCCGCAGATGTCTGCATTGCCTGAGCCGCAAGATTCTGACCTGCTTGTGGAGCGTTCTGAACTTCTTCTGGCTTTTTCGGAACTGCATCAAAAAGGACATTATCAACAATGACTGCAAGTTCACTTCTTTTTTCACCATCTTTTTCCCAGCGGTTCTGCTTCAGGTGTCCCTGAACAGTAATTCCCCTACCCTTTCTCATATATGGTCCAAGAGCAACGGCACGCTTTCCAAAAAGAGCCATAGGAACAAATGTTGTTTCATTGATCCATTCGTTATTCTGGTTTCTTCTTGCTTTATTCAAGGCCAGGGCAAAACGAGCAATAGCTAAACCTGCATCTGTTGTTGTAAATTCCGCATTACGAACAATACGTCCATGAATTGTCAAAGTATTTAAATCTGTCATTTTTTTCCATCCTCTGCTTTTCTAAAAATTGTTGTATAGCAATGCCATGCAAAAGGGCTGTTACCGGGGTATTTTCTGCAAAATCTATTAAAAATGCACCCATAACAGAAATCACTATCCTTAATTGCAGGCACCGCAACCACCTTCACTGTTACTGCGAGATTTTCTGGAAACCTCACAAACAGCTCATCCCCTCTTTCAAATATCATCTGTCCATGATGTCTTGTCATGAAGCCTTCCTTAACATAATGTTTCCGCTTTTCAAAAACTCATCATAATCAAGGATTTCCTGAACGGCTTCCTTTGTGATCAGGCGAGTTGTTTTTGTTTCAACATCCTTAAACAAAAGCTGACCATTCTTGCCAAGAACAATTACAGGAAGTTTTTCATCATCACTTGAGTTCAATACTTCAAGAAAATCTGTAATATCTTTCCTGGTAAAATCTGGAATCTGCTTTTCAAGAAGCAGAACAACATCTGAAATAACTTCTGAAAACTCACTTTTTGCTATCATTTTTCCCCCTGGCACTGTCCGTTGCCACTTCTCAAGGCAGCTTCTTCAATTCCCATTTCCATAAGAAACTGCACATCACTTTCCGGTATTTCAAAGTCATCAGGATTTTCCAATGCATCTTTGAAATCTTCATCTTCAAGTAATTGCTTTGCAGTGAACCCACCATTCATTTCAGCAATTACATACCAGGCAATTTTTGAAACAAGTGCTTTTACCCTCGCCTTTTCAACTTCTGCCTTCTTCTTTTTCCCCTTCTCGTGAAGCTTCGTATAAGCCTGACTCAAGGTCATTTCCTTGTTTTCAATTTTCTGCCTCATTTCTTCATCAGCATTCTTTTCAACACTGATGGCTCTTTCTGCAGTTCGTTTTGAAATACCAAGGCTATTTGCAATAAGCTCCGCTTTGTAGCCGGAACTATTTTTTACAAAATCACATTTTGAAAGAATTGCTACATTCCTCAAAAGCTCATCCCCATCCAGATTCCTTCTGTTTACCTGAAGCCCCAGAACATATTTGTATGTTTCATCAAAGTTCTTGAACTTATGTTCATAAACTGGCAAGGAAGTAATTCCTGCCTTCTGGGTTGCAGTAAACCTTGTGTATCCATCTATAAGATACTTATGGCCGTCTTCCGTAACCCATATATGAACCGGCTGACTGTCATCAAATCCGTTTTTTTTCATGGACTGGACAATCCGTTCAAGAACACCAGGATCAATCTTATATAACGCCTTGAAATCAGGATGTTCTTCTATGTTTTCCCTCAGCATCATTCGGCTGAACTTTTTTCTTTCATCTGCAATCGGTACATCACTTCCTGCAGCCAGCATGTTCAACGTTTTTATCACTAGAACACCTCCACGATTGTGTTCTGGTCGTAAATCATGTTGATAAGTTCATTCACACCTTTAGCAAGTCTTTCACTTCCGACCTGCGTACTTCTGATACTGCACTTTTCATCAAAGTTCGTATAACGATCCACAAATCTTGTGTTTGGGAGTGTTACACTCAGAAGGTTGTCAAAGTTCTGCCTGTACATAGTAAGAACCAGATTCTGCAAGGAAATCGGTGATTTCGCATACTGTTCTGACCAGTGGTTAAACAGAAAATACATTTTCTTTGCCTGTTCCGGCATTACAGAACGAATCTTAGACATCAGACACGCTGACATGTTGTAATTGTATTCGGTGAACTGGACTGGACTCAGAATCAAATCCGCTGCCATAAGAGCACCGGCTACAATACTGTCGTAAGTCGGCGAAGTATCTATGATGACATCATCAAACCCCTTTGCCGAGCGTAAGACCCGCTTTATTTCCACGCTTTCCATCGACCTCTGATCCAGAAGCCGTAAACTGGAAGGAACCACATAAACATTTTCTCTTCTTGTTTTTACAATGTTCTTCTCATCAAGCTTGCCCTGCGAAAAAGCGAGCGATACATTCTGGCGTTCACAAATCTCACCGATTCGACCTATACCCATTGTGTAATAGACCGTTGCAGTGTTGTTCAGATCTGTATCAATCACCAGAACTTTTCGCCCGCGAGCTGCAAGATTATTGGCCAGGAGTAGAACTACGGACGACTTACCTACGCCGCCCTTGATGCTAGAAACGGTAATGACCAATTTTTGTAACTCCAATATCAAGAAACGAAACAACCGGAACTGCCTGCCCAAAGAATTATGTTTATCGAGTGTCAGAACCAGCAACGCCAGTTTTTTATCTGACATCTTTCACTGCCGGCTGAATCGCTCTTGATGATTTAATGTTACGCTGAGGAAAAAAAATTAGATATACCACATTCGATAAAAAAATGTCCAATATTGCCCCTTTTTGGTACACATTTGACCGTTTTTGGTACACATCATTTTTTTTCACAATTTCTTCTATAATTGCAGAACTTTCTGAACATGAAAATTCATCTTGTATAAACATTGTTTATAGTTTGTTTATACATTGTTTATTTTGTTTATCTTTTTTTTAGTTTGTTTATATTTTGTATAGTTTTTGTTTAGTTGTTTGTATATACATTGTTTATTTTGTCTAGCGTTTTTATAAACAAATTATACATTTACAAAAGGATTATTTGAGGCTTCTAGAATGCAAAAATCACGTACAGAGACACAGTAAAAAGCCGATTTTTGACAAATTTCGTATAGCATTTCTATAAACAATGTCTATACATTCATATAAACATTGTTTATAGTTTGTTTATACATTGTTTATTCTTTGTTTAGTTTTTATATAAACATTGTTTATTTTGTATTGCATTTTATATAAACATAGTATATATTGTATATAACGTATAAACAAAGTATAGAGGGGAAAATAATGAAGACATACACTTTTGCCATCCAGAAAGGTGGAACAGGAAAAACTTCTGTTTCTGTATCCGTTGCAGTAGAACTTGCAAAGTACGGAAGAACAATCTTAATCGATGCCGATCCTCAGGGAAACACAACAGACTGGATGAATCTGTCTTCTCCTCTCCAATACGAACTTTCAGATGTTCTTTCTGATAAGTGCACAATCAAAGATGTAATCCAGCCAACTCAGGTAGAAAATCTTTTTATTATTCCAACAGCAGGAATTGACGGCGGACTTAGAACTTATCAGGAAACAGTAGCACAGAAAGAACAGTTCAAACTTGCTCAGCTCAAAAATGAACTTGCAGATGTTTTTGACTATTGCGTAATTGATACATCACCTGCATTCGGTGCTCTTGAAGAATCATGTTTCATTGCAAGTGACGAAGTAATCAATGTTCTGAAACTCGACCGTTTTTCTTATGACGGACTTAAAACATTCAAAGTAAATCTTGATGCCATGAAAAAACGTTATGACAACTGTTACGGTGTTAGCGTTAATGGCAAGCCATTCTTAAATAAATTAGTTCTTAACGAAAATAATAATTCAATCACTCAGTGTCGTGATCTTGTAGCTCAGTACAAAGCTCTTGAACCAAGCGGATACAAAGTATTCGTAATTCCAACTGATACTGGTTTCCGCAAAGCCCAGACAACTTCAGTTCCATACCAGTCAATTGCAGGTTCAAAAAAAGAAACATTAGAGTCTTTGGCAGAAATTGCACAGGCACTTAGATAACCAATAGGGTAGGGGATTTTTATGCAGAAAGTACAACCAGCTAAAAATACAATGGATATGGATTTCCTTAAAGCAATGGACAAACCAATTGGCGGTCCTGCACCAGTAACAGAAACTGTTGAAGAAACAATACCTGAAACACCAGCTGTCACTGAAGAAGATATAACAGAAATTGATACAACAAATAACTTCATGACCACAACTTTTGAAGATGACATCACAGAAATCAGTATTGATGATGATGTTGCAACATCAAAAAATGTAAAAGTAACACAGGTCGTAGTAAGAACAACTGAAAAAGAAAGAGAAGCTATGAAAGCATATTTCATGAAACATGGAGTTTCTCTTTCAAAGGGAATCAAGATTGCAATCAGATATCTTGAACAGCAGGAAAAGAAAGGAAAAGTTCATTTCTCAGACATTGGACTTTCAGACATCGCCCTTTAATAATGTTTAAGATTCAAAGTTAAAAATTAGGAAAAGAGTTATTCATGAAAGAAACAGATAATGACGAGAATCTTCCTGCAGTAAACAATACCAGGGAAGTTGGCGATACCGATAAAAACAGCAAGTTTTTCAGTTTCCCAAACAGTCCTGCATCTAATACAATGTTTAATGTTGTAAGCCATGCAGGAAATCTTGAAACATTTGCAAATCGTCTTGAGCAGAACAGTCACTCTTCTCAGCTTGACTTCTTCACACCTCCAGAAGGAACAACAAAAGAATTAAGTCAACGAGTAAAATATACAACCGACAATACAGAAACAGTAATTCATCTCGATAACGTAGACTTTTTTACAAAAGCAAATAAACCTCTCAAGAAAATTCTGACATACACTTTAATCAACTTGAGCAGAAAAAATATTTCAGAAAATCTAATTCAAGATATCAGTATAAAATTTCCTCTTACAGATTTTGTTGAACTTGGAAGCTATAAAACACTTCGTTCCGCAAGACAGGCATTCAATGAGGCAAAAGGTCCTCTTACAAGCATCAAAATTGAAGGTGTCGTTCGTGACAAAAAGGACATGAAACAGATTACCGACACTGGTATCGAGGTTCTTTTTACCGGTGCCCACGTAAAAAACGGAATTGCAGAAATCTTTCTAAACAGACGAATCAACTGGGAATTATTCGCTCTGCAATATTTTTCCATCATTCCAAAAACTTACTTCTCACTTTCAGATAATGCTGCAGATATTTTGCTCAATACATTTATGCTTGCAAGAAAACGTCTGAATGACATCGACAAAAAACAGAGTTTTAACATCAGTTTCAAAACTCTTCAACAGATTCTGGATTTACCTGATGAAAATCAAACGAAAAATCCAGGACGCGACATTAGAGAGCCTATCCTGAATGCTTTGAATGAAGTAACAAAAGCTGAAAACGGGGATCTGGTAATTACTCCAGTGTATAACGTAAATGCCAACATCATAGAATTCCTTGAAGAAGGGTATGCAAACATACAGCTTCATAATGAATACCTTGAATATTTTGAAAGTCTAGCTCATACAAAACGAACAAAAATCGAAGCTACTCAAAAAATGAGAGCAGAAATTGCTGAAAAAGCAAAAGTAAAAGCTTTATCAAAAAAGATTGAACAGGACGAAAGTTCAAAAAAAGGTAAGAAAAAAGAATAAGTTTCTCTTGTTGGATCAATATTTTAAACATGTAAAAAGGACTTTTGAACGTGGGTAAATCTAAGCAAAAAGGACTTTTCAACGTGGGAAAATCAGGTCTTTTTTGAGAAAAAAAGGCTTTTTTAACCCAATTTTTTTGAAAAAATCTATCTATTATATGAATTTTTAAAAAGGACTTTTTTACGTGGATAAATTATGCCAAAAAGGACTTTTTTACGTGGGAAATTTGTTTAAAATCATGCAATTTATGTACAATATAGGCAAAAATTTGTTCATTTTCTGCTTCTTTTGGTTCACAAATAAAAAAGTCTGAAAAAAAATGCATAAAAATTCATAAAATTAAGAAAAAATGTCATAAAATTACAGCAATTTTGGATCAAAAAAAGGACTTTTGAACGTGGAAGAATTCGAATAAAAGGACTGACAAGCGTGGAAGAAGGACTTTTAAACGTGGATTTTGGACTTCTTTACGTGGAATTTGGACTCTTTAACGTGGGAATAAAACTTCGTTAACCCTTATGAAATAAGGACTTAGCCTACCTTAAAAAATCCTAAGAGCTTATTATATAGCTAATATAAAGCTATATTAAATTTAAGGCTGACGTATTGCAGATACGTCTATGCCGTATTAAATTAGCATTAAGAAAATTAGTTCAAATGGATATAGGGTGGGGACCATATGAATCCAGAAGAAGCTAAAGAAAGTGCCAAGACACATCTCTTGGACTATCTTAACGCTAAAGGTATCAACACATCAACAAATTTTTCATGTCTCAATCCAGCTCATGATGATAAGCATCCAAGTATGTCTTTTGATTCAAGGCGTAACAGATGTCATTGTTTTTCATGTGGTGTAGATTATGACATTTTTGATGTAATCGGAATTGAAACAGGATTATCAGGAAA
This sequence comes from Treponema sp., assembly GCA_024402695.1. Classification (GTDB taxonomy): domain Bacteria; phylum Spirochaetota; class Spirochaetia; order Treponematales; family Treponemataceae; genus Treponema_D. The sequence continues at coordinate 9,238 of JAKSTG010000047.1, forward strand.
AGAACTGTTTGATCATGTTTATAAAAAATTCAGTATCCCTGTTGATTACTCAAACTTTAACGGAAAAAGCAAAAACTCAGAATACATTCCTCACTCAGAATCAAATACTAATAATTATATAAATAAAAAAGCACAACCTGAACAAAGGGAATCTCTGTTTCAATTTTTTGATAACTGTCATGCAGCTGTTGAAAAAACTGACTACTGGAAAAAACGAGGACTCACAAAAGCCACAGTGGATGCATACAACTTAGGCTATTGGGAAGAGAAAAAGCGTTTTGTAATTCCAACAGGTGAGTTCAGCTATAATGCACGTGCAACCTGGGATGCAGACAAAAAGGATCGTTACTTAAAACCAAAAGGACAGTACGAGCTTTTCAACCTGAAATCTATTCCGTTAGCAGAACAGCCAGTTTTTGTTGTGGAAGGTGAATTCGATGCATTAAGCGTAATTGAAGCAGGAGGAATAGCTGTTGCTCTTGGTTCAAGCAGCAATCTTAGATTTGTTGAATACGTTAAAAACAACAAACCTAAATATCCGCTTATTCTTGCTTTAGACAATGATGAAGCCGGTAGGGCAGGGGAGGAAAAACTTGCTGATGAACTTACAAAAATTGGTGTCGAATATGTTGAGGCCAATATTACAAATGAGTTCAAAGATGCAAATGAAGCACTTGTAAATGATCGCGAAGCATTTATACAGAGTGTGACAGGTGCAAGAAACAATGTTCTTGTTCTGCTGGAAGAAAAAAGGCAGAAAGAAGAACAGGAATATTTACAGACTTCTGCTGTAAACGGTCTTGCAGAATTTATTGCAGATATTCAGAAACGTCAGAACAGGGACTGTGTATCGACAGGGTTTAAGAATCTTGATGAACTTCTTGATGGTGGTTTTTATCCAGGACTTTATATCATTGGTGCGATTTCAAGTTTAGGTAAAACAACTTTCAGTTTGCAGATTGCGGATAATGCTGCAAAGAACGGTCAGGATGTTTTGGTGTTCAGTCTTGAAATGGGAAAACAGGAACTGGTTGCAAAATCAATCAGCCGATTATCATTTCAGAAGTGCAGGGCATGGCGCAGCGAACTGGACTATGCAACAACAACACGAAATCTTTTGAACGGCAAGGCTCTTAAAGAACAGGGAAAAGTAGATTTTCTGAATGAGTGTTTGAAAGATTATGCAGGTTATGCAGGAAAGATTTTTTACCACATCGGAATCGGAGATATTGGTGTAGAAAAAATAAAGTCAGTAATTGCACGGCACATTAAGATTACAGGAAGAAAGCCCTTGGTAATAATTGACTATCTGCAGATTATTGCTCCTTATGACATGAGGGCAACTGACAAGCAGAACACAGATAAAGCTGTTGTAGAACTGAAACGAGCCAGCCGAGATTATGATGTTCCGATTTTTGCAATATCAAGTTTTAACCGTGAAAACTACACAAGTCCGGTAAACATTGCCAGCTTTAAGGAATCAGGTGCAATTGAATACACAAGTGATGTTCTTATGGCATTGCAGTTTAAGGGCATGGATTACATAAAGAAAGAGGACGGCAAATACGAAGATGAAAAAACTCGTACTGCCAGAATCATCCAGCTTCGTAATGAGCAGGAAAAAAATGCTGAGGTTCCAGGAAAGCCTCAGGAAATCCAGTTGAAGGTTCTAAAAAACAGAAACGGTAAGAAGGGTGGGGTAGAGTTTGAATTCCATCCGATGTTCAACTGTTTTGAAGTTCCAAAACAGAAAGTTGAAAATGGAGGTTGGACTTTAACATCAAAGTCAAAAAAATAAATTTACAACGCCGTTCTATGGCACTCTGAAGATATATTATTGATTTGTAAAGAATGAATAATAAATTACAGGGGGCGAACGATGAAGATTTACCTTAGCGGAAAAATTACTGGTGATGAAAATTACAAGGCAAAGTTTAATGCAATGGCAGAGAAACTTAAGGCTTTAGGTTATGCAGTTTTTAATCCTGCAATTTTACCAGATGGATTCGAGTATGAAGATTACATGAAAATTGATCTTTGTGCTCTTTCGACTTGTGATGGTATTTTTTTACTTTATGACTGGCAGGACAGCCCGGGAGCAATCAGGGAATACGAAGCTGCAAAAAAACTAGGTCTTAAAGTTTTGACTGTGAAAGATATATATGCAGATGAGCGGGAATCTGCATGACTGAAATTATGAAAAACAAAGTAGTTTGGTTACTGACATTTTTATGCATTCTCATTTCTGGCTGTAAAGCAGCATCTTTCAGCACACATGAAAAATATTTACAGTTTATGGGAAATCCTACAACCGGTTACACATGGATTTTTACAGTCGGAAATGAATCAATCATTGAGGTTGAAGAATCAGTAAAATACATGGGTGAAGAAAATATGGTGGGAGCACCAAGTCTTTTTATGTATAAAATCTCATCGTTGAAACCAGGAAAAACAGCATTAAAATTCGAATATAAAAGGCCTTGGGAAAAAAAGGCTGCAGAAGAAAGCCGGTTTTATGAAGTAACTGTAAAGGCTAATGGAAAGCTTGTCCTTAAAGAGACGAAGGAAGAAATTAAAA
>JAKSTG010000048.1 GCA_024402695.1 Treponema sp.
GTAATAACGTTTACAGAAGGGCGCTGTGTTGCCAGTACCAGGTGGATACCAACGGCACGGGACATGGCTGTAAGGCGTGCAACAACGTTTTCTGTTTCTTTTCCTGTTGTGGCCATAAGGTCAGCAAACTCATCAATAATAACGATGATGTATGGCAGTTTTTCTGTAGCAATTTTCTGTTCTTTGATCTTCTTGTTGTAGCTTGAAATATCGCGAACACCCATGTGATCCAGAAGGGAGTAACGGCGTTCCATTTCGCAGATACAGTACTGCAGTGCCTGAAGGGCTTTCTTGCTTTCTGTAATAACAGGAGTAAGAAGGTGAGGAATGTCGTTGTAAAGTTTAAGTTCAACAACTTTAGGGTCAACCATGATAAGTTTTACTTCATCTGGTGAACGTTTGAAGAGGATAGAAAGAATGATTGAGTTTACACAAACTGATTTACCGGCACCTGTGGCACCCGCAATCAGAAGGTGAGGGGTTTTTACCAGGTCCAGAAGCTGTGCTTTACCAAGGATATCTTTACCAAGAACTACAGGAATAGACATTTTCTTGTATTCTTCCAGGTCCTGTTCAATGATTTCACGGAAACCAACGATTGAGCGGTTTCTGTTTGGAACTTCAATACCTACGGCACGTTTACCAGGAATAGGGGCTACGATACGAACTGACTTTGCGGCCAGACGCAGGGCAATGTTATCCTGAAGGGCAACGATTTTTGAAAGCTTAACACCAGGGGCTGGCAGGATTTCATACATTGTTACAACAGGACCTTTTTTGATTCCGGTGATTTCTGCTTCAATGTTGAATTCAGCAAGGGTGTTTTTAAGATCAACAGAAGCCTCTTTTGTTGCATCATCAATTACCCAATACTGGTCGTCTTCGTAGGCTGTAAGCATGTCAGAAGGAATGATGTATGGTCCCTTCTTGCGAGCGCGACTTGAGTTCTTTGGAACAGCTTCTTTCTGAATTGTTTTGTGTACAGGAGTATTTTCTTTTTCCTGTGCATTGAAGAAGTCTGTAAGTTCATCCGGAGTAAGGTTACGGGCACCTACAGCGTTTGGATTCTGTGTCTTTTTCTTTTCTACAGGGATTTTTGAACCTTCATACATTACGTATTCTGTTTCAGATTCAGGATCTTCGAGGAATTCTTCTGAAGCGTTTGTGGCTTCCATTACAGGATCATCTTCTGCGAGGAAATCATCTTCATCCGAATCAGGTGCCTGTTCTTCGAAACCATTTTCTTCGCGGATGTCTTTATCCATGTCAGAGAAAACGTTTGATGCCATAGAGAAAATAGCGGCCTGATTTTCTGTTTCAGTTTCTTCTTCCTTTACAGGCACTGCAGGCTTCTGAGTGTGTTCTGGAACAAGTGATTTGCGTACTGGCTGAACTACCTGTACAGGTTCTTCGTATGATTCTGCTTCAAGTTCGTCTGCAAGACTTTCGCGTTCTGCAAGTTCAGTATCAAGTTCTGTGTCAAAATCGTCATCAATGGAAAGGTCCGGAGAGAAATCCTCTGGGAAATCCTCTGTTGCTGCAGGACTTTCTTCATCTTCAAGAATGATTTTTGTTCCGTACTTTGATTTTACAGGTTCTTTTTTTGTTTCCGGTTCCTGATCAGGTTCAGCTTCTGTGCCATCACTCAGATCGATCATTGTTGGATATGGGGAAGGCTTTTTAGCTGTTTTTTTTTCAGACTCCATGTTGAAATAGTTGCCGGCAGCATAAGGATCGTTGTTTTCTGTAACTGGTCCTTCTTCGAAATCAGCAAAGGCAAATGGATCATTCTGAAGTGATTCATCTTCAGGAGTTGGTTCATCGTATTCGATTGGAGGAACATTGCTGTCGTCGATAGTGTTTTCGTCAGTAATAACGTCAAAGTAGTCTGCGTCGTATTCAGGTGGAAGTCTGTCTGGTGCTGGAGGAACATTGTTCCATTCAAGGTCATCTTCTGGATCAGGAGATGTGAGTGCGGCAAATTCTTCGCTCGAAAGGAGAGGTGTAGAAGGTCCTTCTTCTTCTTCTTCTGGTTCTGCAGCAGCTTCTTCTACAGGAACTTCAACAGCAGGAAATTCTTCTTCGATAATAAGGTCTTCTTCAGGATTTTCGATTACAGTTTCTTCTGCAGGAACTTCTTCTTCGATGATTTCATCAGAAACTTCTGCTTCTGGTTCAGATTCATCTACATCAAAGCTGAATTCTTCATAAATTGAAGTTTCAGTCACTTTATCAGAAAGATCTTCTTCAGGATTTTCAACAACAGTTTCATCAGCAGGAATTTCTTCCTGTGATTCTTCTTTTATGAGAAGGTCATCTTCTGTAATTCCTTCAGGAAGAGGAACGACATCGGTGCTTTCAAAGGCTTCTGCGAAGGCAGGATGGAGCTGAACTGTTTCTTCTGTTTCTACAGGAGTGATGTCTTCAATTTCTTCAACATCAAAAGTATCTTTTTCTACTTTTTTTGCTGGTTTCTGAACTGGTTTTGGAGCCGGTTTCTTTGCGATACGGCGAACTGCAGGAGTCTGATTGATACGGTCTGCAATAATACCTGCGGCCAGGAACTCGATTACAACCAGCATAAGGCCTGTAATTGCCACTACAGCGATTTTTACTGTAGGGAACTGTGAATATCTCATGCCCATCTGTGCAATGGAACGGATAATCTTTTCACAGATAACACAGGTAAAGAATGGCACGATAGCAGTCAGAAGCCGGAAGGCTTTTCTTGCTGTCCAGGTGGTTGCGAAACAGGAAAGTCCTGCAATCAGGAAGAAAGCAGGAATAAGTATGCTTGAGAATCCGTAGACGGCATAAAGCATTTTGCCCAGAGAAATGAAGAATCCAGACTGGTAAGTACCGAAGTCCAGCAACTGCATAAGCAGAGTTATAGAGAACAGGGCAGCAAAAATTAAGAGTACAATGCCTGAAATTAAGTTAGTTTTAGCTTGTGTCGATGGTTTCATACCTAGAATATCGGATAAAATTCGGGTCAGTTTAGAAACTTTTGGGGAAATCTTCTTAAAAGGACCTTTCTGTGGTAAACTAGACAATATGAAAGCTTCTATCAAAACAATAGGTATTCTGACTTCTGGTGGGGATGCACCGGGGCTTAATGCCGCTATCCGTGCTATCTGTATAGCCGCAAAAGAGAATTATGGAGCCAAAGTAATCGGTTTTAAGGAAGGTTACCGGGGCCTTGTAGAGAATAATTTTGTTAAAATGTCTGATTTTGACATGGAAGCTCTTCTGTCTATGGGAGGAACTGTTCTTGGAACTTCCCGTGAAAAACCTTTCAAAGCTACAGAAAAGAACCCTGTAACAGGGAAAATGCCTGTAGATTCAATCAAAGATACTTTCAAAAAGAATAAGCTTGATGCCCTTATCTGTTTGGGTGGAAACGGCACAAATACAACTGCAAGTCTTTTGTCAAAGGAAGGACTTCCTGTAATTGGGCTTCCAAAGACAATTGATAATGATATTTACGGAACAGATGTGACTTTTGGTTTTTCTTCGGCAATTGATGTTGCTGCGGAAGGAATCAATCAGATTCGTACAACCGCAAAAAGCATGGGGCGCGCCATGGTTGTGGAAATCATGGGACATAAAGTTGGCTGGCTTGGCCTTTACGCAGGTGCCGCAGCCGGTGCAGATATCATTCTTCTTCCGGAAATCCCTTACGATATTAAAGTCATTGCAAAATATGTAAAGGACCTTAGAGCAAAAGGCCGTAATTATGTGATTGTGGCTGCCAGCGAAGGGGCTCTTTCGGTAGATGAAGCAAAACTTGATAAAAAAGCTTTCAAAAAGACCCGTGCTGCCATGAAAGAAAGCGTTTCATTTAGAATTGCCCGTGAAATTGAAGAAGCTACAGGCATGGAAACCAGAACATCCGTGCTGGGCTATACACAGCGCGGTGCCGCTCCAAATGCCCAGGATATTCTCCTTTCTACAAAACTTGGTGCCGCAGCCGTAGATTTTGCAGCACGCAAAGAATTCGGAAATCTTGTGGCCATAAAAGACAGCAAAATAGCAGCTTTCCCTCTTTCTGAAGTTGAAAGCCGTGTAAAACCTATTCCGATGGATGATGCAGTGCTGGTAAGTCAGCGCGCTCTGGGAGTTTGTTTTGGCGACTAATAACTTCAAATGCCGCTTTTGTGCTTCCTGCAACGGAATGGGATGTATAGGACAGCTTCCGGGAATGGGCGGCGTATTCGAAAACAGAAATTTTCAGCTGAACTGTTCGGCATGGAAACAGATCCGCGACAATAATCCTGAACTGGTAGATGCAATTCACAATATGCCTGTAACACGGGATAAGCTTCGTTGTGGTCCTGTAACCGGTGCAGAACAGAATATAGGTTACGCAAATGAAAAGGATTTCTATTATCCTTATCTGAGTTCTTCAAAAAAGGCCGGAATCGGTGTATGCGTTGGAGACGGATGCCCTGATGAAAAACTTCAGTATGGTCTTGAAGCCGCCAAGGACTGTGGTTTTACAGCTCCAGAAAATCCTGATGATCTGAACCTTTGTGTCGCAGGGGCAGCCTTTTTCCTTAAACCATATCCTCTGGAAGTTCTTAAAAAGCGTATAGAAATCATTAAAGATACAGCCTCCTTTATTGGAATGGATATTGATTCATACAATATTTTGACCATGAGAAAACTGGTGAATCTGGAAAAAAAGACCGCAGAAGATCTGGGCGCCTTCAGAAGCCTGTTTACTCAGCCTTTCGTCATTAAAGGTGTATTCACAGCAGAAGATGTTGAACTTGTGAAACAGATCAAACCTGATGTTGTGTTCATTTCAAATCATGGTGGCCGCATAGAAACCCGTGTAGGCAGCACCGCAGAATTCCTTGTGAATTACGGGGAAGAACTGAAAAAATACTGTCGTGAACTCTGGATTGACGGCGGAATCCGCACAAAAGAAGACATTCAGACAGCCCTCTACTTTGGCGCAGACCGGGTGATTCTTGCCAGACCTGTTATTTCCGCTTTAACAAAGGGTGGAGCCCCTGAAGTGGAAAGACTGGTTTTAGCTTTGACAGAATAAGCTGGCTTTGGTTAGATAAAAAAAGCCCATAAAATTCAAAGAAACTACATCAAAAAATCTCACTAGTCTTTACAGCGGCGCTTTGCTAAACTGAAAATATGAAGATTCTTTTTAATGATGGCTGGCAGTTTGCTGAATGCCCGATCGACTACAAGACTATGTATAAGGACGGAAAACCTGTCCTTTTTGAACCAACTGATTTTTTTGATGAAGTCGAAAAACAGAGTTATAAGCCTGTTTATGTTCCTCACGACTGGATGGTTTCTGACACAACCGGTCTTTATAGAAATTCCATCGGATATTATAAAAAATCTTTCGATATAGAAGAAACTGCAGATAAACACTTTGCCCTCCTTTTTGAAGGGGTTTACATGAACAGTGCTGTTTATGTAAACGGTAAACTGGCAGGTATCTGGCGTTATGGATATGCCCAGTTCGAATATGATGTTTCCGCTCTGGTTCAGAAAGGCAAAAACGAAGTTCTGGTGATTTGTGTTTACCAGAGTCCAAATACAAGATGGTATTCCGGGGCAGGTATTTTCCGCGATGTAAATCTGATTGAAACCGGAAAAGATTTCCTTGTAACAGATGGAAACTATATCCGCGTTCGTAAAGCAGACGCTGGAAAATGGTCTGTAAAAGTAAGCTCTGAAGTGGTTGCGGAAAAGGAAGGTCTGAAGGTAAAATACACCCTTACCAGAAAGGGAAGTGACGATGCCCTTGCGGTTGTAGAAGCTTCTCCTGTAAATCTTTCTGATGAAGAAAACGAAAAACTTCTGAAAGTAGTTTCAGGTCTGGCCGGCCGCAAAATTGCAAAATCAGAAACTGAACTGATTGTAGAGAATCCGGACCTGTGGTCTTGCGATGCACCAAATCTTTATTTCCTGAAAACAGAACTGGTTTCTGCAGATGGAAAAATTCTGGATTCAAAAACAGAAAATGTTGGTTTCCGTACTGTGGATTTTGACAAGGACAAGGGAATGTTCCTGAACGGGGAACCTTTCAAACTTTATGGTGTCTGCCAGCATCATGACCTTGGTGGGCTTGGTTCAGCCTTTGATATAAACGCTTTGCGCCGTCAGTTTATCCGCCTTAAGGAAATGGGAGTAAATGCAATTCGTACTTCCCACAATCCTATTACATCTTCATTTATGGACCTGGCTGATGAAATGGGATTCCTTATTGATAACGATGGCTACGATATGTGGGAATCTACAAAGACAACATTTGACTACGGAAATTATTTCAATGACTGGTGTGAAAGAGACACAGCTTCGTGGGTTCGTAAAGACCGCAATCATCCTTCACTTATTATGTGGAGCTTTGGTAACGAAATCTATGACACTCATGAGCCACAGGGAGTTTCAATAACAAAGAACCTTTCAAAATATGTCCGCGATTGGGACCCGGAAAAAAATGCCGTCACCACAATTGCTTCGAACTATATGATGACAGAAGGTGCCTGTGATTGTGCAGAGTTCACAGATGTTGTGGGCTATAACTATCTGGAACGTCTTTACAAAGAACATCACGAAAAATATCCGCACTGGAAAATCTACGGTTCTGAAACTGCATCAACAATTCAGAGCCGCGGAATCTATCATTTCCCTCTGACAATGAACCTGGTTACTCATGATGACCGCCAGTGTTCTTCTCTTGGAAACTGTACTACAACCTGGGGATGTGAAAGCACTCAGAAAGTTATTACAAATGACCGCGATACTCCTTTCAGTGCAGGTCAGTTCATCTGGACCGGTTGGGATTATATCGGGGAACCAACTCCTTACAACAACACGTCAAAATCTTCTTACTTCGGTCAGATAGATACAGCAGGATTCTTCAAGGATACTGCATGGCTTTATAAAGCCGAGTGGGGCGGAAAGCGCTTTGCTCCATTTGTTCATGTTCTTCCTTACTGGGACTGGAACGTGGGCCAGAAGATTACAGTCAAAGCTTATACAAACTGCGAAGAAGTTGAGCTTTTCGTAAATGGAAAAACTCAGGGCAGACAGAAAATCAATCACGAAAAAGATATGAATCTTTTTGGTTGCTGGGATGTAACATACGAAGCAGGTGAAATCAAAGTTGTTGCCTATGATGAAAGCGGCTCTGCAGTTGCAGAAGAATCAAAGCATTCATTTACTGATTCTGTAAAAGTGGTGATTAAACCGGAACTGTTCCAGAAAGATGGAAGCGGCTCTGCCTGTCCTAAATGTCTTGAAAAAGGCAATGGAACCTGCCGCATAGGAAACATGTATTTCTTTGATATCATGACCGAAGACAAAGACGGCTACGATGTTGCAAATGCCCGTAATGTGATTTCTGTAAAAGTCGAAGGCGATGCAGATTTTGTGAGCATGGATAACGGAGATGCAACAGACTATGACCAGTATGTTTCAAATGTAAGACGTCTTTTCGGAAACCGTATGGTTGCCATTGTTCGTGCAAAAAATGAAAGTGCAAGTTTTACAGTAACTGCTTATTCAAAAGACCTGGCAGGCTGCCGCTGTAAAATCAAAAATGGTGAATGGGAAGGAAACGAGGAAGTTACCTGTTCTGTTGAGGAACTGATTTCCGAGTTCGGAGAATATGCCGCTTATGTTCCTGTGCGCAAAATTGAACAGTTGCCTCAGGGAAGTGTAAAACTTTCAAAAGAAAACCTGAACCTTAAACTGGTGGCAAAAGTTCTTCCTGAAAATGCCACTTCAAAAGAAATCGCTTTTACTCCTATGCTTCCGACTTCGGTTTTGTCAGACGCAGTAGAAGTTTTCCAGAAAGGAACTGATGCAGAACTTAAGGCAGTTTGTGACGGAGACTTCATTCTTCGTGTAAGCGCAAATAACGGACACGATTATCCTGAGATTATTTCTGAACTGGATATGTCTGTTGCTGGTGTTGGAAATCCTAAATTCAATCCATATAAACTGGTTGAAGCCTGCCGTTATACTAACTTTGATAAAACTAAGCCTGAACCAAAACTGGCCTTTACCGGTGGTATTTCAACTCGTGGTGGTGGCGGCGGAAGCTGGGTAAGCTTTGACAAAGTTGATTTCGGCGACCAGGGAAGTGATGAGATTCATATTCCGGCTTTCTGCTGGAGTCCAAGCTGGAAAGTAAAAGTTTATGACGGGGAACCTGATTTCGGAGAACTGGTTTATGAAGGTCAGTTTGAGGCAGAGTATCAGTACAATACCTATACAGAAAAAACATTCCGCCTGAACAAGCGTCTATTTGGAGTTCACACAATTTCCATCTGGGTCGAAATTGAACTGGTTTGGCATGGCTTCCGTTTTACAGAAGATCTGAAAGCCTTTGGTAAATTACGGGCCCTGGATGCAGACACTGTTGTAGGGGATACTTTCACAAAAACTTCAGAAGCTGTTGAAGGAATCGGGAATAACGTAAACCTGGATTTCAAAAACATGAACTTTGACGGCTATGAAGGAGTTTCTGGAGGAAAAGCAACAAAACTTACAATCTGCGGAAAATCCAACAAGCCTAACAATTCAATCAACCTTAAGTGGTTCCCTGAAGCGGGAACAGCAAGTACTCAGGTTATTGAGTTCGCCCATACAGAGGCATATGAAGAAAAGACCTTTGATATTGAAGCCATAAGCGGAAAGGGACAGATCAGCTTTGTTTTCCTTCCTGGTTGTGATTTCGACTTCAAATGGTTCAAGTTCAGTTGATTTGATTGACGGAAAGGAAAATTTGGAGATTTTATTCGAATTCTTTTGGAGAATTTGGATATTCCGTGTTATACTTTAAATATGAACAGGTGAAAGCCAGTTCAAAATCAAAATAAAAGGAGACACTAAAATGAGTACTAGAAAAGAGGCCCGTCTCGTAAAATTCGAAATCAAACGCAACAATGAAACAACTGTTATCTGGGCAGAAGTTCCAAAACGCGCTTTCACAGAAGGAAAAGCAAAGGAAGGCAATTATGTAGCTTTCGACAGTGATGAATACTGGAAGATTCTTTCTGCTAAACGTCTGAGCGTTTTCAATAAGCCTGCAGCAGATGCAAAGATTTACAGCAATGTAACATTCAAGGAATCTGATAAATAACGGTTTTGTACGGCAAAACGTACGATATCAAAAAAATGAAGCCCTTTCATATAAAAATGAAAGGGCTTTTTTTTTGCCTATTTTGACTTTTATACTAAAATTAAGATTGATGAGAAAATTCCATAATCTATGGGATTTTATTCCTAAGCTTTTTAGGAGGAGAACAATATGAGAAAGACTTTAAGACGGCTTCTTTTGGGAGCTACTACTATTCTGCTTGCTTTGGGATTGTCGGGATGTAATCCTAAAGCAGGTTCGGAGGTGACGTCTGGCCCTTCCGGATTGAATGAAGATTGGGTTAGACCAGAGGATTTGTTCCAGGAAGGTGAGGACGCTTTTGCTGCAGTTTATAATATGCGTAGCGGCGTAAATCTTGGGAATGGCTTTGATTCGACTTCTTTTAATGAAACGAGTTTTGCAAAGGGTGAAGAAGGATGGATTCTGAAATATACCGATAAAACTCCTTCAGCCTGGGAAAAAGCATGGGGACAGCCAGTAACTACAAAAAAACTGATTAAAGGGATTAAAGCCCTTGGTTTCAATGCAGTTCGTGTTCCAGTTACCTGGGCTGAACATATTGATTTTGAAACCGGTGAGATTAATTCTGCCTGGCTTAACCGTGTTCAGGAAGTAGTAGACTGGATTATTGATGAAGATATGTATTGTCTTTTGAACACTCATCATGACGGTGGAACTGATGGTTGGGTTGAAGCTTCAGATGCATTGTATGAAAAATACAGTGGCGTTTATAAAGAACTGTATACAAATATTGGTAATAAATTTAAAGATTATTCAGATAGACTGATTCTTTGTGGAACAAACGAAATGATTTCTGCTGATGATAACTGGGGTGATGCCTTTGCAGAAGCCATTCGTGTTGTAAATCAGTGGAATCAGCTTTTTGTTGATACTATTAGAGCAACTGGTGACAAAAACGCTACAAGAAACCTAATGGTAGGAACATACTGCTGTTCAACTAATGAAGGAAATCTGAAAGGCTTCGTAAAACCTGAAGACCCTGCCGGAGATAAGAAACTTATCATGGAAGTTCACATTTATACTCCTAAAGGATTCGTATGGAGTAAGGAAAGCTGGATTTCAAACTGGACAACAAAATGGAATTCTAATTTTGAAAGCGAAGTTAAAACAGAATTCAGCAGAGTAGATAAATATGCTAAGAAATATGACATGCCGGTAATCATCGGTGAATGGGGAACTCTATCGCGCCGTTTCCCTGGAAACAATGGCTGGGAAGCAACAACAGATGCCGAAGGTGCAAAGTTCACAAGCTGCTTCATAAAAGAATCTCGTGACCGCGGTTTCACAAGTTTTTACTGGGATACTCAGGAAATTCTGGACCGTGCAACAGGGACTGTAACTTCTCCACTGATGATAAACGGAATTCGTGAAAACTACTAAGGATATTGAATAAAAGAAAAGCCTTTTCGCAGAAGCGGAAAGGCTTTTTTGTTTTAGGACTCGTGAGTCCGTGAAAATATGAAGCGAAGCGGAATATTTT
>JAKSTG010000049.1 GCA_024402695.1 Treponema sp.
AAGGCCAGCCCTAAGAAGAATAATAATGAGGGCAACACTCAGCAACATAGAAACATCAAAAAAAAAGTCCTGAAAACCAAAGGCTACAGGACTCATCTCATTTTATGGAGAATAGGGGATTTGAACCCCTGACACCCGACTTGCAAAGCCGGTGCTCTAGCCAACTGAGCTAATTCCCCGTCAGTTGGCTTACTTTATGACATTATAGAAACAAAATCAACTACTTTCTCGTATAAACTTTTACCCAGTCTACCAGGAAATAAGATGGAAGAGCTGTATCTACAACGGGCCCACCCCACTTCCCGAATTCAGATGTAATTTTAATATAATGAGGTGTCAGAGCAGGTCCACCATACTCTGACACCTTTCCTTTCCAATATGGTTTTTCTGCATCATCCAAATATGCAACGTAATATTCATTTCCCCAATAGAAAGTTACGGTATGCCACTGGTCATAAAAACTGTCAGAAATGTAATACTGTGCGCCTTTGCTTTTATGATTTGCACTATATCCATCCCAGTGAACTGCAGAGTTCAGATATTTTCTTCCATTATCATTTGAAATGATTTCGAAAATATCAATTTCACCGTCTTTTGAAGCTTTTCCATCGGTATCAGAAGCACCGGCATACATAAGCCAGAAAGCACTCCAGATGCCGCTTTTCTTTTCGGCCTTGAAACGAATCTGATAGGCTCCGCCAGCCTGCATAAATTTTCCTCTTGAACGGATTGCACCACTTTCCAGGTGTTCTGCACCACGACGGCCTTCAAGAACCAGACATCCGTCTTTTACATAGGAACAATCATTTTTCCAGTATCCGCCATGATCCTGGCGCTGCCACTCTGGACACCGGTTCCATATTGATTTATCCAGATCTGTACCGTCAAAATCATCAAATAACACTTCCTGATAATCTTCAAGATTATAGCTGTCAGGAATACCAGGAGTTTCTTCTTCTGCAGTCGTAACACAACCTCCAAGAATTATTGAAAAACCTAAAACCATAAACACAAAAAATAATTTCTGTTTCATCATTACCATATTATTTCACAACCTTTCCAAAAAGCATTATAATTTTTTCAGAATCGTGTAAATTTAACTCATATAACAAAAATATATGAGTTAAAAGTAGGATTATATTAAACATTCAATAAATGTACATTGAGTTTAAATGTTCAAAAACTTGCTCCCGGTCTCAAAATAGGTGTGCAGGACGCGCATATTGCGCTGCACGTTGAGCGTGTATAGGAACCTATAAAGCCACGCTCAAAGTGCCACTGCCCATCATATTTTGCTCCCTCGCGTTAGTTTTTGAGCTTTTGCGAACAAGTGCATTTATTTATATGTTTAAAATTCACGCAAGGAAGAAAAGCAAAGTTGTCAGAACTAAAAAGGCACTGTGTCGCTTTGCACATGTATGGTAAAAACAACACGCGAACAAAGACAATGGAGTACCGTGGGCAAGGAGCCGAGCAGAGCGAGCGACGGGGCTCCGCGGGAGGCCTCCATTGTTTTTGTGGGGAGTGTTGTTTTTAATATAAATGTACATTTTATATAGAGAGGTAAAAATGATTTTCGAATATTCTTACACACCTGTTTTTGAAGATTTCAACAAAGAGGCAGCGCTTACAATCAACGCGCTGGTGAAAATTCTGGAGAACTCTGGAAGCGGCCATTCTGACATGGCAGGCGACAATGTTTTTGATATGCATAACCGCGCCAACGCATGGGTTCTTACTGAATGGCAGATTGAAGTGCAGGATTATCCTAAATACGGCGACCAGATAAAAGCCGAAACCTGGAGCGAAGGACTTTCTTCTCCCCTGGTTGCAAACCGCAATTTCCTTCTTTATAAAAATGGCGAAGTTTGTGCCAAAGGTGCAACCCGCTGGATTTTAATCGACATGGCAACAGGCCGTCCTTGCAGAATTGAACCAGCTCACCTTGAACGTTACGAAAATGAACCGAAAACAGTTTTCGAAGACAAAAAACTTTCACGAATCCCGACTCCTGAAGCATGGGAAAAAGAAGTAAGGCTTCCAGTTCGCTTCTCAGATATCGACATCAATGACCATGTTCACAATCTGACATATCTTGAATACGCCCGCGAAGTACTTCCTCGAAAAGAAGCTGAGATTATGAATTTCAAAAAACTCCGCATCGCATACAAAACCGCTCTCCGCGAAGGCGGCACCGCTGTTGTGCGCTATGCCTTTGTCGAAGACAGTCACCTGGTGTTCATCTACGATGCAGAAGACCACCTGTGCTGCCAGCTTCAGTTTGCTTAAGCCTCTTGTTTTCTATATAATGATTAGCATTATTTACATTTCAATGTGAAAATGTCTAAGCATAAACTTGTATGCTTGAACGGGACGCAGCGAGTCATGGCCGGTGCCACTTGTTGCGTCTCAGGCCCGCGGAAGCCTAGCCCTAAAAGCAACACCCGTGGCAAACCGAGACATGAGCTCGCGTTGCTGGGCCCCGTTCAAGTTATTCATTTTTGACTTAAGACATTTTCAACTAACAAAAGGAGGGTACTATGGTACCAGTATTAATTAAAGATTTACTTACTTCTGACCCAGACGGCCGCAAAGTAACAGTATGCGGATGGGTTCGCACAGTCAGAGACTCAAAAGGTCTTGTTTTCATTCAGGTAAATGACGGAAGCTGTTTTGCAAACATCCAGCTCACATTTGACCGCAACGCTCCTTCAAATAATGCAAATGTAAATAATATCGAAGCTGAACTTAAAAAACTGAACACAGGTGCTTCTGTAAAAGCTGAAGGTATTCTTATCCCTTCTCCTGCAAGCGGACAGGCTGTTGAAGTTACTCTTGAAGATCTGGTTTGTCTTGGTGAATGTAACCCAGACGAATATCCTCTTCAGAAAAACAAGATGTCTATGGAATACCTTCGCGAAAACGCATACCTTCGCGGACGTACAAACACTTTCGGAGCTGTTTTCCGTGTTCGTAACCAGATGGCATTCGCAGTTCACTCATTCTTCCAGGAAAGAGGATTCTGCTACATCAACGCTCCTGAAATCACTTGTTCAGACTGTGAAGGTGCCGGAGAAATGTTCCAGGTAACAACACTCTCTATGGAAAAGATTGCAGAAATGGGTGTTAAAGCCGGTGCAAAGGGAATGAAACCAGAAGATGCTTACAAACTGGTTGATTACTCAAAAGACTTCTTCGGAAAGAAAGCAAACCTTACAGTTTCAGGTCAGCTGGAAGCAGAAACTCTTGCAACAGCTCTGAGCCGTGTTTACACATTCGGACCTACATTCCGTGCCGAAAACTCAAACACACCTCGTCACCTGGCAGAATTCTGGATGATCGAACCTGAAATGGCTTTCTACGACCTGGACGACGACATGGACCTTCAGGAAGACTTTGTAAAATATCTTCTGAACTGGGCACTTACAAAATGCCGCGAAGACCTGGAATTCTTTGACAAACGCATTCAGCCTGGCCTTATCGCTCAGCTTGAAAGCGTTGTTAAATCTAAGTTCGTTCGCATCTCTTACACAGATGCAATTGCAAAGCTTGAAGAAGCAGTAAAGAACGGTGCTAAATTTGAATTCTCTCCTTACTGGGGATGCGACATTGCAACAGAACATGAACGCTACCTTACAGAACAGATCTTCAAATGTCCTGTTATGGTTTACGACTATCCAAAGGAAATCAAGTCTTTCTATATGAAGCAGAATCCTGATGGAAAAACTGTTCGCGCCTGTGACGTTCTGGTTCCTGGAATCGGAGAACTTAACGGTGGTTCTGAACGCGAAGCAGATTACGACAAACTTATCGCCGAAATCAAAGCCCGCGGAATGGACGAAAGCGTTTACGACTGGTACCTTAAACTGCGCAAGTTCGGTACAGTTCCACACTCTGGATTCGGTATGGGCTTCGAACGCCTGATCCGTTACGTGACAGGTATGGAAAACATTAGAGATGTAATCCCATATCCTCGCGCTCCAAAACTTGCTGATTTTTAGTTAATGCATAATTCATAATTCACAATGCATAATATAAAAGAGGGCTGTCCCGGAATGACAACATGAACTTCATTCCTGGACAGCCCCTTTTTTTTCAATTCTCAATTGTCCATTCTCAATTATCAATTATCAATTTTTCCAAGCAGGCGTTGCGGGCGGCGTTTGAGCCCGCAGAGGGGGTAGCGGACAAGCAACAAAGCGAAGAGAATCGGAACTGCTTGCAGGAACGATTCGTGGAGCGACTTGCTTGGGAGCGAGGGGGGAGACTTCCCCCACCTTACACACCTAATTGAAAATCCCTTTCTATAATGGTAAAATATCCCAAATAAAATTTAAATTAATTTTATAGGAGCATAAAATGATCTACACAGCAGAAGTAGAACATATGTGTCCTTTAGCAAAAGGCGCATATCATGGACCTGCACCAATTCCTGAGGAAGGAAAATGGGTTCAGGTTAAAAAGATTGAAGATGTTTCTGGTTTCACACACGGTATCGGTTGGTGTGCACCACAGCAGGGAGCATGTAAACTTTCTTTGAACGTTAAAGACGGTATCATCGAAGAAGCTCTCGTTGAAACAATTGGTTGTTCAGGTATGACACACTCAGCTGCTATGGCTTCAGAAATCCTTATCGGAAAAACTCTTCTTGAAGCTCTTAACACTGACCTTGTTTGTGACGCTATCAACACAGCTATGCGCGAACTCTTTATGCAGATTGTTTACGGTCGTACACAGTCAGCTTACTCAGAAGGTGGTCTTAAAGTTGGTGCTTCTCTGGAAGACCTCGGAAAGAACCTCCGCTCACAGGTTGGTACTATGTTTGCTACACGCAAAACTGGTCCTCGCTACCTGGAAATGACAGAAGGATACGTTGAAACATGTGCTATCGATAAAGATAACAACATCATTGGTTACAACTGTATCAACTTCGGAAAACTTATGGATGCTCTTAAAGCTGGAAAACCAGCTAATGAAGCTATCGAAGGTGCACGCACACACTATGGTCGTGTAACTGCAGATCAGGGTATGGTAAAACTTATCGACCCACGTAAAGAATAGGACTTGGAGGAATATAGATATGGCATTATTTGAAGATTACGCTGGACGTATCCCACAGGTTAACAAAGCACTTAAAGAATATGGTTTCGCAGAAGGAGAAGAAGGTCTCCAGGCTGCACGCAAACTTTGTCAGGACAAAGGATTTGATCCATACATGGTTTGTCAGGAAACACAGCAGATTTGTTTCGAAGATGCAAAATGGGCTTATGTATTAGGTTCAGCAATTGCTATCAAAGAAGCAGAAAAAACAGGTGACAAAACAGCTTCTACAGCTGCTGCAAACATTGGTAAAGGACTTCAGGCTTTCTGTCTGCCAGGTTCAGTTGCTGATGACCGCAAAGTAGGTCTCGGACACGGAAACCTTGGTGCACGTCTTCTTTCTGAAGAAACACAGTGTTTCGCATTCCTGGCAGGTCACGAATCTTTCGCTGCTGCTGAAGGTGCTATCAAAATCGCTGCTAAAGCTAACAACGTTCGCAAGAACAAGCTTCGCGTTATCCTGAACGGTCTTGGAAAAGACGCTGCTCAGATCATCTCACGTATCAATGGTTTCACATACGTTCAGACAAAATTCGACTACTTCAACGGTGAAGGAACAGACAAAGCCCTCACAGTTGTCCAGGAAATTCCATACGGAAACGATCCAAAACGTCTCTGCGTTAAATGTTACGGTGCAGACGATGTACGCGAAGGTGTTGCAATCATGTGGCACGAAGGCGTAGATGTTTCTATCACAGGAAACTCAACAAACCCAACACGTTTCCAGCACCCAGTTGCTGGTACTTACAAGAAAGAAAAGCTCCTGGCTGGAGAAAAATACTTCTCAGTAGCTTCTGGTGGTGGTACAGGTCGTACACTTCACCCAGATAACATGGCTGCAGGTCCTGCTTCATACGGTTTCACAGATACTCTGGGACGTATGCACTCAGACGCTCAGTTCGCAGGTTCTTCATCAGTTCCAGCTCACGTTGAAATGATGGGATTCATGGGAATGGGTAACAACCCAATGGTAGGTTGTACAGTAGCATGTGCCGTAGCAGTTGCTGAAGGTCTTGCAAAATAAATGTCATGCTGAACTAGTTTCAGTTTTTGACTAAAAAAAAGGTTCTGTTCTCGGACAGGACCTTTTTTTTTATTTAACTTTCCTTTCTAAGATTTTCCCCTCATTGACTGAAATCCCTTTATCTCAAATAATGAACTAATGGATGTAAAACGTTTAACAATAGGGGCCGTAACAGCCGCACTTCTGCTTGCCGCTTGTACTTCCGCTCCGCCTGGAGACTCCCCTTCTAACACAAAGAAAACAAAGGGGACAGACCCCATTAAAAATGAATCAAGCAAAAAGGAAAATCATATGGATGCAATCGATATAAAAAACAGTGACTACCGCTACGACAGCTTTGATAACGGCAAAGTTCTTCCCTTCATGGAAGGCACGAAAAAAGGACTTCCTGCCATGGGATGGAACAGCTGGAATGCCTTTGGAAGCGCAAACACAGAAGAACTGACAAAAATCATGGCTGACAAATTCCTTGAACTTGGCCTTGATAAACTTGGATACAAATACATCATCCTGGATGACGGCTGCTACAAGCCTGCCCGTGTAGACGGAAAACTTTCAAATGAACCTGTAAAGTTTCCTTCAGGCTTCAAAGCCCTTTCCGATTACGTTCATTCAAAAGGATTGAAATTCGGAATGTATAATGACATCGGAACAAATCTTTGTGCAGGTGCCGCAGTAGGAACCTGTGGTCATGAAGATGTTGATGCAGCCTCCTACATGGAATGGGGTGTAGACTTTCTTAAGGTAGACAACTGCTATTATCTGTGGGATAACGCCACCTTCAGCGATGCAAAAAACGCACGCTACGTTTATGCTCCTAATATCAAAGGAATCCGCATCGAAGGCAAAGGACTCAAAAACAGTCTTGAGTTTTCTGCAGTAAAAAAAGGAAAGATTACCGGTCGCGGCGCCAGAACAGAAAATGACTATGTAACAAACATCGGAACCTTTGACGGAACAGGACCTGAAAACACTCCTGTTGGACTTCAGAGCGGAGAACTTCAGTTTGAAGTTGAAGTTCCTGCGGCAGGCGAATATAAACTTTACGTTGAATACGCAACAAGTCAGGAACCTGGACAGGGAGAATGGCTCCAGGTAGCAGTAAGCGGACAGGAAAATCTTTTCTTTGACGGCTTTCTGCCAGCCACAGAAGCCAAAAACGCTTTCGGACTTTCCCGCGACATTTCCATCACTCTGAAAGAAGGCAAAAACGTAATCCGACTTATGAACCACCGCCGCCAGGAAAACACCCTTGCTTCTTACGCAAAACTCCTGGAAGAAATCAACAAAATCAAACCGGACAATGACCTGGTTTTCAGTACCTGTGAATGGGGAAAAACTCAGCCACAGAACTGGGCATACAAAGTTGCAAACTCATGGCGCATTCTGAACGACATTACCTTTGCAGTTGGTACCCCGGGAAATCCCGGAAAAGGAAACTGGGTAGACGGATATACACCAAGTGTAACTTCCCAGTACAACAAAGCAGTCATCATGGATGAGTTTGCAGGACTTGATAAAGGCTGGAACGATCCTGACATGATGATGATCGGCATGGACGGACTTACACCAGAAATGAACAGAACTCACTTTGCCATGTGGTGTATGATGAACTCACCTCTTATGCTTGGCATAGACCTGCGCCGCGTTCAGAAAGGCGACTGGATGTACAACATCATTACAAATGAAAAACTCATTGCCCTGAACCAGGATCCTCTTGGAGTTCAGGCAAAAAGAATCAAAGCCCTGTACAAAAAAGGAACTGGACTTGTAAAGGTTGATAATCCTTCGACAGGTTACAGCCGCAATAACGACCGCCTGGACATTCTGGCAAAGCCGCTTTACGACGGAAGCATTGCCGTTTCTTTCATCAACTTAAGCCAGAAAGAAACTTACGAAAATCTGAAAGTTAGCATGAAAGAAATCATGGATGCCATAGGTCACAAAATGCCTGTTCGTCCTGATTATGTTAACGCACAGAAACTTATTGTAGAAAATCTCTGGACAGGAGAAAAAACTGAAATTAACTGGACCAATGATGATGCCGCAACAGGAATCCGCCTTTCTTCAGGAAGCCTTGCACCTTGCGACAACCTGACTCTTCTCATTAGACCTGCCGAAATAATGGAACGCCGCCATCTTGCAGCCTCTGTTCACAACTACCTTCTGAACACTCTTGGCGAAAAAGATGAAGACAATTGGGACAGTGCAAAAGAATTAAAAGATCTCTATGACTGCCATGCCTGCGTGATGCACATTGCACAGATTTACGTAAAAGGGATCATGGACGCATCTGAGGAAGACGGAGACCTTTTCGGAACCAGAACACCAATCACAGAGGAAGATATCCGTGAAACTGTAGAAAGAGTCCTGAATCCTTCAAAAAGACAAAAAAAGTTTTAATTCTTTTTTGTTTCTTTCATTTAAGCTATAATTCATATGTATAGGAGAGATAAACTTTTCTATCATATGGATGCTTAATGAAAAAGAATCGTTTTACAAAATTCCTTCAGAACATCTGGCTGACTTACTCGAATTATCTGCGGAACACTCTTTTTGAAGGCGCAGCATCTTTGTCCTTTGGGTTTGTTTTTTCTTTCATTCCTATTATTCTTATTGCCCTTAGCATTGCCAGCGGGACTCTTGCAAAGTATCCGGCAGTAACAAATTATCTTCTGGACTTATGCTCAGACTTCAGTCCTGTATATGATATCCGGCCTTTAATCAGAAACTTTTCTCAACGACAAGCTTTCTCTGTTTTTGATATCCTTCTTTATATTTGGGTTATCTGGATTGCACGAAAGTTTTTCCTTTCAATGGCCAGAAACATTTCAAGAATTTTTCATTCGGAAACTCCACAGAAAGGCTATGTAATCCAGCTCATGACTTTCATCGGAGAGTTCGCCCTTATTCTGGGACTGATTGCAATTGTAGTTGCATCTTTCCTTTTGAACCGATTTTTTACATTACCGACCTTTGCTTCCTTAAGCGAAACCTTTCCTCTGCTCTTCGGTCATTTCATGACCCGTTTGTCTTCTATCATCTTTTATTCAGTAATGTTTGTGTTTTCTTTTCTGGTCTTCCGTTTTGAATCACGAACTGCACCACCAATGCCTTCCTGCATCTGGAATGCCGCCTTATTTACAGTTTCCTTTTTAGTTGTTTCTGTATTCATCAATAAGTTCACAAACTTTTCGAACTATACACTCATCTATGGAGCCATCAGTTCTGTGATTATCCTTATGATGAAGGTTTACATGTTCTTCATGCTCTTCCTGTTCTTTGCAGAAAAAGTTTACGTTACACAGAATCTGGACACACTCCTCTTCTGTGAAATGTACATGCTCCCACCACAAGGTTCAAAAAAACTGATTGATAAACTTAAACGAATCCTTTTCATAAATCCTTCAGTTCTGCAGGATGAAAAAAACACTCTATTCCTTAAAGAAGGCGATATTATTTATTCTGCAGGTGAAGCAGCAGAATCCGTTTATTTCATCAAAAAAGGTCAAATTATTGAAGAACTGGAAAATGAAGAAAAGCTTTTTGAAAAAGGTATGTTCTTTGGAGAAAAATCAGCTATGCTTAAGCGGCCACACAAAGGAACTACAACATCAGCTGCAGATTCAGAAATAATAAAAATTGATGCTGAAACTTTCCGGGCTCTTCTTATAAAAAACCCTAGAGCTTCCGCCTTTGCAATGGGTAAGCTTTAAATCATAACCACCCCTCAAAGGGGTGGTTTGCACTTAGCCTATAAGGC